>NZ_JBITTM010000019.1:0-162283 GCF_044541955.1 Kitasatospora sp. NPDC085464 | reverse complement strand
TTCCCGGAAATGAATTCCCCAGGTAATTCGAAAAAGCGTGCAGTTGCCTTTGCAGCCATTTCCGGATGGGATGTGAATTTCCATTCCGAAGGGCTCCGACCACCATGCCTGTGCTCACCCGGCTCGTCCTGCCGCACGCCGCTCCCCGGGTGACCACCGCGCGCCCCGCGGACGAGGGGGACGTGGTGTTCGGCCTGCTGCGCGCCCGCTGGCACGACCGCGGCCTGGAACTCACCGGCTTCGCCCGCCCCCAGGGCCTGGACACCCGCCGCCCCGGATCCGCCTGGACCTGGCTGACCCTGCGCCACGAGGACGCGGACGCACCGCCGCTGCACCTGCGCTCCAGACCCCGCAGGATGCCCGAGGTCACCGACGACAGCGCCCGGCCCGAGCACAACCACGACTGGTCCGGTTTCACCGTCCTGCTGGCGCCCGGCCGGCTGCGCCGGGACGGCCGGTGGCTGCTCGGCGACTGGCGGATCGAGACCACCCTCTTCACCCGCCCGCGCGCCGTCCGGGTGCGCCGCCACTACGGCGCCCTGGCCCCGCACTGGTGCGGCTCCGGCGAGTACCCGCCGGCCTGCTGGGTGGACCACGACGTCCGCCTCCAGCCGTACTTCGAGGACGGCCGGCTGCGGCTGCGGCTCGAACGCCCGGCCGTCCGGATCACCCGGGCCGCCCGCACCGCCGTCGGTCTCGGCCTCGGCGGCGTCGCCGACTCCTGCCCGGCCGGCACCGTGCTGCGGCTGCGCCACCGGCAGAGCGACGCGGTGATCGAGCAGCCGCTCACCCGTGGCGGCGACAGCTTCACCGTCCGGCTGCCGTACCGGCCGTTCACCGCCGAGGGGCGCGGCCGCGGGGACCTGGAGCACTGGGACGCCGAACTGCTGCGGCCGGACGGCGGCACCGAGCAGCTGTGCCTCGACGAGCGCGGCGGCCCGGTGGCCGGCCAGCACCCGCTGCCCGACACCCACGACCGCGTGCTCTACCTCAAGCACCTCGCCGACGGCCGCCTCCAGCTCTGCGTCCAGCCCGCGGTCGGCCTGGTCGACCGGATCGCGGTGCGGGCCGACGGCTTCGAGCTCTCCGGGCACTGCCCGGAGCCGGCCGCGGACCGCCTGGAGCTGGTGCTGCGGCACTCCGGCACCGCGAGCGAGGTCCGCGGCCCGGTCGCGAGCGGCCCGGACGGCCGCTTCCTGGCCCGGGTGCCCGCCACCCGCACCGGCTCGGACGGCGCCGCACTGCCGCTGCGCAAGGGCATCTGGGAGGCCTCGCTGGAGCCGCCCGACGGCGCCGGGCCGGGCCGGTCGCTGCTCGCCGCCCCCGCCGCACTGCCCGCCGTCCCCGCCGCCGCCACGGCCGGCGGCAAGCGGATCCTGCTGCAGCGCCGCTGGCACGACACCCTGCTGGTGGACTCCACCCCGGTGCTCAGCGCCGCCGAGCGCAGCGCCTGGACGCAGCGCCGGCAGCGCGCCGAGCACTACCCGGCCGCCCGCCGCGCACCGCTGCGCGACGCGGTGCTCTACGACGTGTTCGGCGGCCGCGGCTACGCCGACTCCCCGCGCGCGGTGCACGCCGAACTCGTGCGCCGCAGCGCGCCGTTGGCGCACCTGTGGGCCGTCGACGACGCGCAGGCCGCGGTGCCGGCCGGGGTCACCCCGGTGCGGGTCTGGAGCCCCGAGTGGTACCGGGCGCTGGCCACCTGCCGCTACCTGGTCGGCAACACGCACTTCCCGGACTTCCTGGAGCGCCGCCCCGGCCAGGTCGTCGTGCAGACCTGGCACGGCTCGCTGCTGAAACGGATCGCCCACGACGTCGAGAACCCCTGGCTGGCCGACCACGGCTACCTGGCGGCGCTCGACCGGGAGACCCCGCAGTGGAGCCTGCTGCTCTCCCCCAGCCCGTTCGCCACCCCGATCCTGCGCCGCGCCTTCCGCTACGGCGGCGAGGTGCTGGAGTCCGGCTACCCGCGCAACGACGTGCTCGCCCGCCCGGACCCGCGGACCGCCGCGGCCGTCCGCCGCCGGCTCGGCGTCCCCGACGGCAAGCGGATCGTGCTGTACGCGCCGACCTGGCGCGAGGACCAGCGGCGCGGCGACGGCGACGGCTTCCGGCTCGACCTGCGGCTGGACCTCGACCACGCCCGTCGGCTGCTCGGCCGGGACCACGTGCTGCTGGTCCGCCCGCACGCGCACGTGCGCGAGCCCCTGCCGGGCGCGGGGGACGGCTTCCGGTACGACTGCGGCGACTACCCCGACCCGCAGGAACTGCTCCTGGTCGCGGACGTGCTGGTGACCGACTACTCGTCGATCATGTTCGACTTCGCGATCACCGGCCGTCCGATGTACTTCTTCACCTACGACCTGGAGCACTACCGCGACACCCTGCGCGGCTTCTACTTCGACTTCGAGCCGAACGCCCCGGGCCCGCTGGTGCCGACCTCCGCCGAACTGCTCGGCGCGCTGCGCGAACTCGCCGACCGCGGCGGCGGGTTACCCCCCGGCTACGCCGAGCGCTACCGGCGCTTCCAGGCCGAGCACTGCGCGCTGGACGACGGCGGTGCGGCCCGCCGGGTGGTCGACCGGATGCTCGGGGCGCAGCCCGCCGCGGGCCGGTCCCGGGCGGCGCCGGGAGCGCGCCGGAACCGCCGTCAGGAGAAGGAGTAGCTCCGCCAGGGCCGCCAGACCTCGTCCGCGTCGAACCGGGAGAGACCG
This sequence comes from Kitasatospora sp. NPDC085464, assembly GCF_044541955.1. Lineage (NCBI taxonomy): Bacteria > Bacillati > Actinomycetota > Actinomycetes > Kitasatosporales > Streptomycetaceae > Kitasatospora > Kitasatospora sp. NPDC085464. The sequence goes on along the minus strand of NZ_JBITTM010000019.1, from coordinate 159,569 downwards.
AAGCCCGGCACCACGAAGGACGCCCGGAAGCCGCGCGCCTGCTCGTACGCCTGGTCCAGCACGTCGTCCGGCAGGCCGTGGGCGACCGTCACGTGCGGGTGGTACGGAAAGGCCAGCTCGCGGGCCAGCGGGCCGGAGCGGACGTCCGCCTCCAGCAGCCGGCACTCCTGCGCGCCCTCCTCGACCCGGACGTACACCACCGGGGAGACCGGGCGGAAGGTGCCGCTGCCGCGCAGCAGCATCCGGAACGGCCGGTGCGCGGCGGCGACCGCCGCCAGGTGCTCCTCGATCTTCGGCAGCGCGTCGGCCGGCACCTCGGTCGGCGGCAGCAGCGTGACGTGCGTCGGTATCGACCGGGCCAGCGGATCGCCGTGCCCGGCCCGGGCGTCCTGGATCGCCGCGCCGTGCGGGTCCGGGACGCTCACGGACACGCCGATGGTGACGACCTCCGGGAGGTCGCCACCACCGGGCAGGTGTGTGAGGGGAGTCACCGCTTGGCGGCCGGGAGGAAGCCGATCCGGTCGTACACCGTCTCCAGCGTCGCCGACGCCACGTCGCGGGCCTTCTCGGCGCCGATCGCCAGCACCCGGTCCAGCTCGGCCGGGTCGTCCAGGAAGGTGCGGGTGCGCTCCTGGAAGGGGGTGACCCACTCGGTGAACAGCTCGGCCAGCTCGGTCTTCAGGGCGCCGTACATCTTGCCCTCGAAGTGCGCGACCAGCTGCTCGACGGACTGCCCGCTGAGCGCGGAGTGGATGCGCAGCAGGTTGGAGACGCCCGGCTTCTCCTCCTCGTCGTAGGACACGACGGTGCCGGTGTCGGTGACGGCGCTCTTGAACTTCTTGGCGCTGACCTTCGGGTCGTCCAGCAGGCTCACCAGACCCTTGGGCGAGGAGGCCGACTTGCTCATCTTGACGGCCGGGTCCTGGAGGTCCTGGATCTTCGCCGTCTCCTTGAGGATGTACGGCTTCGGCACCGTGAAGGTCGGGCTGTAGCGGGTGTTGAAGCGGTCGGCGATGTCGCGGGTGATCTCCACGTGCTGGCGCTGGTCCTCGCCCACCGGCACGGCGTCGGCCTGGTAGAGCAGGATGTCCGCGATCTGCAGGATCGGGTAGGTGAACAGGCCGACGGTGGTGCTCTCGGAGCCGTAGCGGGAGGACTTGTCCTTGAACTGGGTCATCCGCGAGGCCTCGCCGAAGCCGGTGAGGCAGTTCATCACCCAGGCGAGCTGCGCGTGTTCGGGCACGTGCGACTGGACGAAGAGCGTGCAGTGGTCCGGGTCCAGGCCCGCGCCGAGCAGCTGGGCGGCGGAGATCCGGGTGTTCTCGCGCAGCGTCGCCGGGTCCTGCGGCACCGTGATCGCGTGCAGGTCGACGACCATGTAGAAGGCGTCGTTGTCCTTCTGCAGGTCGACCCACTGGCGCACCGCGCCCAGGTAGTTGCCGAGGTGGAACGAGCCGGAGGTGGGCTGGATGCCGGAGAGCACCCGGGGACGCTCCTTGACCGGACCGGTGACCGCTGCGTTGACCATGCGGGCCATTCTTCCAGTTCCACCGGTCGCTCAGGAAACGTCCGCCCCCGGAGGTTCGGCCAGTGTGACGGCACTCACCCTCACCCGGGCGATCCGCCGGCCCTCGACCTTGGCCACCGTCAGCAGCACCCCGCCGCCGCCGTCCAGCGGGACGCGCACCTGGTCGCCGTCCCGGGGCAGCCGGCCGAGCGAGGCGACCAGGCAGCCGGCCACCGTCTCGTAGGGACCCTCGGGCAGGGTGACGCCGGTCTCCTCGGCGAAGTCCCCGAGGTTGAGCAGGCCGTCCAGCTCCATGCCGCCGCCGGCCAGCCGACGGGTGGGGGCGGACTCCGGCCGGTCGTACTCGTCGCGGATCTCGCCGATCACCTCCTCGACCAGGTCCTCCAGGGTGACGATCCCGGCGGTGCCGCCGTACTCGTCCACCACGATGGCCAGGTGGTGGCCCTCGCGGCGCATCTCGCCCATCGCCTCCAGCACCCGCTTGGTGCCGGGCAGCAGCTTCACCGGGCGGGCCAGGTCGCGGACCTTGGCGGCCTGCCCGCCGCGCGCGCCGTACAGGTCGCGGACGTGGACGAAGCCGACCACCGCGTCGGCGCTGCCCTCGACCACCGGGTAGCGCGAGTGCGGGGAGGTGTCGGCCTGGTGCCGCACGGCGGCCAGCGGGCGCTCGGCGTCCAGGAAGGTCACCTCGGTGCGCGGGACCATCACCTCGCGCAGCTGGCGCTCGCCGGCGGCGAACACGTCGGCGATCAACGCCCGCTCGTCGCTGCCCAGTTCGGTGTTGGCGGCGACCAGGCCGCGCAGCTCCTCGGAGCTCATCGAGCCGCGCCCGGCCGTCGGGTCCCCGCCGAGCAGGCGGACCATCAGGTTGGTGGAGTGGCCCAGCAGCCAGATCACCGGGCGCAGCACGACCGACATCACGTCCACCACCGGGGCGGCGATCACCGCGATGGACTCGGCGCGCTGCAGGCCGATCCGCTTGGGGGTCAGCTCGCCGAGCACCAGCGAGACGTAGCTGATCACCAGGGTGAGGCCGACCAGGGCGACCGCGTCGGCCACGCCCTCGGACAGGCCCGCCCGGACGAACACCGGGGCGAGCTTGCCCGCCAGGGTGTCAGCGCCGAAGGCGGCGGACAGGAAGCCCATGCAGGTCACCCCGACCTGGACGGCGGCCAGGAAGCGGTTGGGGTCGGCGGCCAGGTGCGCGGCCCGCGCCGAGCGCCGGGTGCCGTGCGACTCCAGCGTCCGGATCTGGCCCTCGCGCAGCGAGATCAGCGAGATCTCGGCGACGTTGAAGAGCCCGCCCAGCAGGATGAAGACGAGGACGAGCGCGGCGTCCCCGAGGGTTTCGTTCACAGCGGGCCAGTGTAGGGCGGCCGGTGCGGGGCCCCGAGGCCGGACACGGCGGCGGCCCGCCGCTTCCCCGGGGGGAAGTCGGCGGGCCGCCGGTGCTGCGGTGCGGGCGGGCTCAGATGAGGCCCAGCTCCTGGACCGCGTCGCGCTCCTCGGTCAGCTCCTGGACCGAGGCGTCGATGCGGGCGCGCGAGAAGTCGGAGATCTCCAGGCCCTGGACGATCTCGAACTTGCCGTCCTTGGTGGTGACCGGGAAGGAGGAGATCAGGCCGGCCGGGACGCCGTAGGAGCCGTCGGAGACGACACCCATGGAGGTCCAGTCACCCTCGGCGGTGCCGTTGACCCAGGTGTGGACGTGGTCGATGGCGGCGTTGGCGGCCGAGGCGGCCGAGGAGGCGCCGCGGGCCTCGATGATGGCGGCGCCGCGCTTGGCGACGGTCGGGATGAAGTCGTTCTCCAGCCAGGCCAGGTCGCTGCCGACGGCCTCGAAGGCCGGCTTGCCGGCGATCTCGGCCTGGAAGACGTCCGGGTACTGGGTCGCGGAGTGGTTGCCCCAGATGGTGACGCGCTTGATGTCCGAGACCAGGGCGCCGGTCTTGGCGGACAGCTGGCCGACGGCGCGGTTGTGGTCCAGGCGGGTCATCGCGGTGAAGCGCTCGGCCGGGACGTCCGGGGCGTTGCGCTGGGCGATCAGGGCGTTGGTGTTGGCCGGGTTGCCGACGACCAGGACCTTGATGTCGTCCGCGGCGTGGTCGTTGATGGCCTTGCCCTGCGGGCCGAAGATGCCGCCGTTGGCCTGCAGCAGGTCGCCGCGCTCCATGCCGGCGGTGCGCGGACGGGCGCCGACCAGCAGCGCGACGTTGGCGCCGTCGAAGGCCTCGTTCGGGTTGTCGGTGATCTTGATGTCGCGCAGCAGCGGGAACGCGCAGTCGACGAGCTCCATGGCGGTGCCCTCGGCGGCCTTCAGGCCCTGCGGGATCTCCAGGAGGCGCAGGTTCACCGGCACGTCGGCACCGAGCAGGTGGCCCGAGGCGATGCGGAAGAGCAGCGCGTAGCCGATCTGGCCGGCGGCTCCGGTGATGGTGACGTTGACGGGGGTGCGGGTCATTTCTACCTTCTCCAGCAAATCGCCAGGTGCCCCAGGCACACCGGCGCACTGGAGCCGAGGATGGTCTCTCGACATCGAGAGACCGGCGTCAGGTTATCGCAAAGGGAAGCGTACGCCGCGTGTGCGGGCGTGGCTGATGCGTCACAGACGCACCGCGGCCCCCGCCCCGCCCCGGGAGTCCGGGGAGTGGGGCGGGGGCCGCGGCGGGCCGGACCGGTCGGCGCCCCGGCCGGTCGGTGCTGCCGGTCAGTGCTTGGGCCGGCCCATCAGCTGGCCGATGTTGTCCAGCAGCGGAATCTGCACCCACGGGTTCGGCTGGGCGACCAGGGTCAGCAGCACGATCGAGGCGCCCAGGAAGGTCAGCACGATCACGTCGGTGAAGCGGCTGCGCACCGCCAGCATCCCGACCTCGGGCAGCACCAGGCGCAGCACCGCGCCGAGCAGCACGCCGCCGCCGAGGATCAGCAGCCCGTACTTGAAGCCGTCCTTGAAGTCGGCGAACCAGGTGACCGCGAGGCCGGCGCCGACCACCAGCAGGACCAGCGTTATCGGCCACTGCCGGACCGGCAGGGCGTGCTCGCGTCCGAGGGCCGCGGCCGAGCCCTCGGGCGGCAGGGTGCCGGTGGTCTTCACCGGCCTGTGCCGGGACCGCGCCGGTCGCGGTTCAGTCATGTTCGCCGTCCCAGGGGTGTCAGATGCCGGCGCGGCGCTCGGCCGCCTCGACGATGTTGTTGAGCAGCATCGCGCGGGTCATCGGGCCCACGCCGCCGGGGTTCGGGGAGATCCAGCCGGCCACCTCTGCCACGCCCGGGTGGACGTCGCCGACGATCTTGCCCTCGCTGCGGCTGACGCCCACGTCCAGCACCGCGGCGCCCGGCTTGACGTCCTCCGGCTTGACCAGGTGCGGCACGCCGGCGGCGGCCACGATGATGTCGGCCTTGCGCAGGTGGGCGCTCAGGTCCCGGGTGCCGGTGTGGCACAGGGTCACCGTGGCGTTCTCGGAGCGGCGGGTCAGCAGCAGGCCGATCGAGCGGCCGACCGTGATGCCGCGGCCGACCACGACCACCTCGGCGCCGTTGATCTCGACGTCGTGGCGGCGCAGCAGCTCGACGATGCCCAGCGGGGTGCAGGGCAGCGGGCCGTCGATGCCCAGGGCGAGCCGGCCCAGCGAGGTCGGGTGCAGGCCGTCGGCGTCCTTGTCCGGGTCCATCAGCTCCAGGACCGGGTTCTGGTCCAGGCCCTTGGGCAGCGGCAGCTGGACGATGTAGCCGGTGCAGGACGGGTCGGCGTTGAGCTCGCGGACGACGTTCTCCACGTCCTCCTGGGAGGCGGTGGCGGGCAGCTCGCGCTGGATCGAGGCGATGCCGACCTCGGCGCAGTCCTTGTGCTTGCCGTTCACGTACCAGCGGCTGCCCGGGTCGTCACCGACCAGGACGGTGCCGAGGCCGGGCGTGACGCCCTTCGCCTTGAGGGCCGCCACGCGGGCGGCGAGTTCGGACTTGATCGCGGCGGCGGTGGCCTTGCCATCGAGAATCTGGGCAGTCATGACCCCATTCTCCCGGATCGCGGCAGGGAGCCGTACCACGGGCGGCCGGGTCCCGCGGCGGCGGCCGGTCGGACGGCCGGACGGGTACGGAACGTCCGTACCGCATTGCGGTTGCGCCACAGTCTCGACCCGGCGCCGGAACCGGCTGGACAGGGCGCTGCCGTCCGGATGACGATGTTGCCCGCATACCCTGCCGCAACCAGGCCCGGTGACGGGCCGACGGATACCGCGGCGGGGCGTATCCGGGGGAAAGAGCCAGTGATCCGACCACAGCAGTCCGAGCAGCCCGACCGCCGCAGCGCCGCGTCCGCCGCACTGCGCCCGTCCCGGTCCGCGCTCGCCCGTTCATCACGCTGCTGAGCCGGTCGTACCGCCCGCCACCGCCGCCGGGCTGTCACCGCGCCCCGATACCGTCCCGTGCTGTCGCCGACCCGACTCGCGACCGCACCAGGGGCCTCCGCCGTCCCGTCCCCGCGTCCCCGTAACTGCCCGGAGGCATCGATGAGTTACCCGCCCGACCCGAACAACCCGTACGGCCAGCCGCCGGCCGCCCCGGGCTACGGCTACCCGCAGCAGGCCCCGCCGGCCGCGTACGGCTACCCGCAGCAGCCCCCGGCGTACGGCTACGCGCCGGTGGCGCCGCCGCGCTCCATGCCGGGCCTGGTGATGACCGCCCGCGTCCTGCTGTTCGTCGTGGGCGGCGTGCAGGTCCTCCTCACGGGCCTGCTGCTGATCGTGGCCGCGAGCGCCAAGACGGTCGCCAACCAGCACAGCACCAGCAGCGACACCGCGATCTTCGGCAACGCGGCCGCGGGCGTGCTGCTGGTCCTCGGGATCCTGTACCTGCTCGCCTCGGTGCTCTCGATCACGCTCGGGGTGAAGTTCGGCAAGGGCGGCCCGGCGACCCGGATCACGACCATCGTGTACGGCTCGGTCGCCCTGCTGCTCGGCGCGCTCGTGACGATCAGCGCGATCACCGGGAGCACCCAGGCCCAGGCCGCGGGCAGCGGCTTCGGCGTGGTGGTCGGCGTGCTGTGGATCGGGATCTGCGTGCTGTGGATCGTCGCCATGAGCACCCGGGAGGGCGTCGACTGGTTCAACCGGCCGCGGTACTGACCGGCCCGTAGGAACCCCGCCCGTACCGCATGACAGAGCGGCCCGGCTCCCCTCGGGGGCCGGGCCGCTCTGTCATGCCGTCACGTCATCAGTGGAAGAAGTGCCGCGCACCGGTGAAGTACATGGTCACGCCGGCCTCGGCGGCCGCCGCGACGACCTCCTCGTCGCGGATCGAACCACCGGGCTGGACGATGGCCCTGACCCCGGCGGCGATCAGGATCGCCGGGCCGTCCGCGAACGGGAAGAAGGCGTCCGAGGCCGCGTACGCGCCCTTGGCCCGCTCGCCGGCCCGCTCGACCGCGAGCTTGCAGGAGTCGACCCGGTTGACCTGGCCCATGCCGACGCCGACCGAGGCGCCGTCCTTGGCCAGCAGGATCGCGTTGGACTTGACAGCCCGGCAGGCCCGCCAGGCGAAGGCCAGCTCGGCCAGCTCGGCCTCCGACAGCGCCTCACCGGTCGCGAGCGTCCAGTTCGCCGGGTCGTCGCCCTCGGCGTGCACCCGGTCGGCGTCCTGCAGCAGCACGCCACCGGAGATCGGGCGGACCTCCTGGCGGTTGGCCGGGGCCTCGGGGGCGAGCAGCACCCGCAGGTTCTTCTTGCGGGTCAGCACCTCCAGGGCGCCGTCCTCGTAGCCGGGGGCCACGACGACCTCGGTGAAGATCGGGGCGATCTGCTCGGCCAGCTCGACGGTGACCGGGCGGTTGACCGCGATGACGCCGCCGTACGCGGAGACCGGGTCGCAATCGTGCGCCTTGCGGTGCGCCTCGGCGACGTCGGCGCCGGTCCCGATGCCGCACGGGTTGGCGTGCTTGATGATCGCCACGGCCGGCTCGGCGTGGTCGTAGGCGGCGCGGCGGGCGGCGTCGGTGTCGACGTAGTTGTTGTACGACATCTCCTTGCCGTGCAGCTGCTGCGCGCCGGCCAGGCCGCCGGTGCCGTCGCTGTAGAGCGCGGCGCCCTGGTGCGGGTTCTCGCCGTAGCGCAGCACGTTCTGCCGCTCCCAGGTCGAGCCCAGGAACTCGGGGAAGTGCTCGTCGCTCGGCGCGTAGCCGGCCTCGAACCAGGAGGCGACGGCCACGTCGTAGGCGGCGGTGTGGGCGAACGCGGCACCGGCCAGGCGCTTGCGGGTGGCCAGGTCGAAGCCGCCCTCGCGGACGGCGGTCAGCACGTCCTCGTAGCGGGCCGGGTCGACCACGACGGCCACCGAGGGGTGGTTCTTGGCGGCGGCGCGGACCATGCTCGGGCCGCCGATGTCGATCTGCTCGACGCACTCGTCCGGGGTGGCGCCGGAGGCGACGGTGGCCTTGAACGGGTAGAGGTTCACCACGACCAGGTCGAAGGGCTCGACGCCCAGCTCGGCCAGCTGCGCGCGGTGCGACTCCAGGCGCAGGTCGGCCAGCACACCGGCGTGCACGCGGGGGTGGAGCGTCTTCACGCGCCCGTCCAGGCACTCCGGGAAGCCGGTCAGCTCGGAGACCTCGGTCACCGGGACACCGGCGGCGGCGATCCGGCCGGCGGTGGAGCCGGTGGAGACGATGGCGACCCCGGCGGCGTGCAGGCCCTGGGCCAGCTCCTCCAGACCGGTCTTGTCGTACACGCTGATCAGCGCGCGACGGATCGGACGGACGTTCTCCGAAACGGGCGTGGTGGTGGAGCTGGCACTCATGCCGGGATCCATACCTTTCGGTCCTCGATGCGGTGACCCTCGCGGGCCAGCCGGCCCACGACGTCGACGAGCAGCTTGCGCTCGACAGTCTTGATGCGCTCGTGCAGCGCGTCGCCGCCATCGGCGTGGTCGGCGTCGACGACCTCGACGACGCCCTGCGCGATGATCGGCCCGGTGTCCACGCCGGCGTCGACCAGGTGGACGGTGCAGCCGGTGACCTTCACGCCGTACGCGAGCGCGTCGGTGACGCCGTGGGCGCCGGGGAAGGCGGGCAGCAGTGCGGGATGGGTGTTGACGATCCGCCCGGCGAAGGCGGCGATGAACTCGGGGCCGAGGATCTTCATGAATCCGGCCGTGACCACCAGGTCCGGCTCGTACTCGGCGACGGAGGCGGTCAGCGCGCGGTCCCAGGCGGCCCGGTCCGGGAAGTCCTTCACCCGGTGAACGAAGGTCGGCAGGCCCGCCTTCACGGCGCGCTCCAGGCCGGCGATCCCGTCCCGGTCCGCCCCGACGGCGAGGACCTCGGCGCCGTAGGCCGGATCCGCGACGGCGTCCAGCAGCGCCTGCAGGTTGGTTCCGGAGCCGGAGACCAGCACCACCAGGCGAGCCGGTCCGGACGTACGGGGCGGGAAGTGCTGGGCGGGGGCGGCGGCCACTGCGCGATTCTCCGTAGGTCGGGCGCCGTGCGCTGGTACGTCCACCGGCGGTGGGGCCACTACGAACGGCAGGTCGAGCGAGGGGGAACACCAGGAAAACCCGCCGCGACGCGGGCCCCGGGAACCGATGTGAGCTGCTGACCGTCACCACGATAACGGCTGGTCGGACGGCCTCCGAACCCTCCCGGCGGCGCTACGCGCGTAGTTGAGACGGGGATCTCCTCGGGCCCGCCGCACCGGAGTTGTGCCCGGCCCGGCGGGGGCCGACCGGGCCCGGGCACCGGCCCGCCGGTCGGTCGGCGAACGGCTGCGGGATCATTGGGGGGCGCGGGAGACCGCGCCGACCGCGCCGACCGCGGGACCGCGACGACCGCGGGCCCCGGCCCGGCTCCCGCCGAGCTCCGGCCGAGCTCCGACCGACAAGGATTGGCTGAACCCATGAGCAGCGGCGACGACACCGACGAGCGCAACCCCTTCGCGCCGCCGCCGGCGGACGCCCCGGACCAGCCGTGGCAGCCGCGCAGCCCCTGGACCGGCGGGGACGGCTCCGGCGGTCAGGGTGGCGAGCGCCCGCAGCTCCCGCCGCCGTGGGGCTCCGGCCAGGGCGAGGGCGAGCCCGGTCGGCGGCCCCCGGCCCCGCAGCCGCCCCGGCTCGACCCCACGAACCCGGCCCACCGCCGGGCCCGCAACGCCGCGCTGGCCGGGCCGTTCGCGCTGGTCTGCCTGTTCACGGGGTTCCACTGGATCGCCCTGCTGGTCGGGGTGCTCGGCATCGTCTGGGGCGTCGCCGCCCTGCGGAGCCCGCGGCCCGCCCCGGGCGCGGCCGGTGCGCCGGCGGGTCCGGCCGCCACGGCGAGCCCGGTCGGCCCGGTCGGCCCGGCCCGCGGGGGCTCGGCGCCGAACCCGCTCGTCCCGGCCGCGCTCGCCGGGATCCTGACCGGTGCGATGACCGTCGTGGTCGCCACCTCGGTGGTCGGCCTCAACTACCACTACCGCGCGTACGTCACCTGCGTCCGCGACTCGCTGACCTCCGTCGGAGCCCAGAACTGCGACCGCTACGCGCCGCCGTGGTACGTGGACTTCACCGGGAACGCCGAGTAGCCCGGGCGGCCCGCCCGCGCGACGGTCCGTCAGTCGAGCGGGTCCGCCTCCGGCTCCGCGGGCTCGCGGGCGGGCCCGGACAGGTGCAGCACGAGGGCGTACGTACGGGCGCGCAGTCGCAGTGCGCCCCGGTGCGCCTGCCGCGCGAGCCTCGCGTACACGCCCCCGCCGTCCGCGGGGGCGAGCACCAGGTGCCGGACGAGCAGGGCGCCCGGGACGGCCACCAGCGCGAACCAGCCCGCCGCCGCCAGGCCCGTCGACCACGGCACCGGCCCCAGCCGGGCCATCCGCCCGCCCGCCAGCGCCCCGCCGGACAGCCAGCCCAGCAGCGCCGCCCCCGCCCCCACCACGAGGGCCGCCGCCAGCGCGGCCGTCACCGTCGCGGCGGGCGGCCAGGGCCCGGCGCCCTCCTCGTCGCCTCCGGTCGCCCCGGCCGGGCCCCGCCGGCCCGCCGCCGCCCGGCCGAGCAGCACCGCCGGCACCACCCCGGCCAGCAGCGGCAGCACCAGCGCCGCCCACCGCCAGCCGCCCGGACCGTCGGCCGGCAGCAGCGCGAACAACGGGAACTCCGGCACCGGCCCCAGCGCCGTACCGTCCGGCGACACCACCGTCCCGGCGCCCACCGCGAACCCGGGGCCCAGCGCGTACGCCGCGCCCCACAGCACCGCGTTCGGCAGCAGCACCAGCGCGAGCAGCGACAACCCCAGCACCGCGGCGGGCCCTCGCCCCAGCAGCGCCATCCCGCGGCCGCCGCCGGTCGCCGCGTCCAGCACCGCCGACAGGGCCACCAGCACCCCACCCGCGGCGACCAGCCCGGCCCCGGCCGCCACCGCCGCGGCACGCACCACCGCCGCGCCGCCGGCCGGACGGCACGGCGGCGGGAGGCGGTCCAGCGGGAAGCCGGCGAACGGGCCGCCCCCGGCGTCGACCGAGCGGACCCCGGCAGCCGTCGCGAGGGCCGCCACCAGCGCGACCACCAGGACGTCCGGCATCACCCTGCTGCGGAACAGCCCGGCGCCCGCACCGTGCAGCGCGACCGCGACCGCGACCGCCACCGCGCAGTAGCCCGCCCACAGGGCCACCGGCCCGCCCCAGCGCGAGCGCAGTCCGCGCCGGGCCGCCACTGCGGCGCCGGCCCGGTGGAGCCGGACCACGGCCAGGACGCCCAGCAGCAGCGGAGTGACGGTCAGTGGGGTGTCCGCCTCCCCGCGCAGCACCGGCGCGCCGTGCCCGAGCAGCCAGAGGACCCCCGCCAACCGGGTGGCAGCGGCCGCGCCGTCGTCCGCGTACGGCGTCACCACCCACAGGCCGAACACCGGCGCCCCGACCGCCGCCAAGCCGACCAGCGCCGTCCGCACCCCCGCCAACAGGTCGGCCAGCGCGGGGCGTCCGCCCAATTCTCCCGGCGCCTCCAGGATCGGACGGCCCATCAGCTGCGTCATGCGCCACATCGTGCCAAGGCGACTCGCCATGCTCCGTGAAGCGGCAAACCGCCGCCGTGTCCCAGATTATTGGCTTATGCGCATTTTCAGACCCTGCCCCCGCACCGTCGGCACCCCGGCCCGGAGTGTCTGATGACCACGCCGCCGACCGCGGACTCCCCCACCCCCGAGCGCCACCGCGACCCCGCCCGCGCCGACCACTCCCCGGCGCGCCTGCTGCGGAAACTGACTCCCCGTGAGGCCCAGACCCTCGCCCACCTCGCCGCCGGCCACGACCTCCCCCGCACCGCCGCCTCCCTCGGCGTCACCCCCACCACCGCCCGCAGCTACCTCCTGCGCGCCATGCGGAAGCTCGGCGCCTCCAGCGCGGCCGAGGCCGTCACCCTCGCCGCGGGCTCCCTGCCGTACGTCCCGCCCCCGGGCCCGGCGAACTTCGCCGGTCTCACCCCGTCCTCCCTCGGCCCCGTCTCCTCCAACGGCCGGCCGACCGCCTACGGCGCAGCCGCACCGACCGGCGCGCAGGCGTCGGGGCGCCCCGACGCCGCGGGCGCGCCGGACGGGCTCCCGGTCTCCGGGAGCGGCGCCGGACGCGACGCCGGACGCGACGGCGGACGCGACGGCGGACGCGACGGCGGACGCGACGGCAACGCCCGCGTGGCACCAACCGGGCCGACGGCGGCGCCCCCGCCCGCGAACCCCCGGGCCGCGGCCCCCACGGTCCCGGACCGGGAGGAGGCGCCCACGGCTGACGGGCGGGGCCCGGCCACCGGCGCCCGACGCGGCCGGTCGGCGCAGCGCGCCCGGCCGGAGCGCGGAGACACGGCGCACACGCCCGCGCGCGGGCGTCCGGCCACCCGTCCCGACCGCGCCACCCCGCCGAACCGCCCCGACACCGCTCCGGCAGCCGACGAGGGGCCGCGCACCGGCGCCGTCAGCGGCCCGGCACCGTCGGCCGCCGCACGGCGAGGACGACGGGGCCGTACCGCACCGGTCGTCGCGACTACGGCACCGGTCGTCGCGAAGGAGACCGCACCGGCTGAGACGGCGGCACACGGGAGAAGCGGTGCCGCGGACGAGGACGGACCGCGACCGGCCGACGTCGGCCGCGCGCAGCAGGCCGCCCGGGAGGAGCGCGACGGCAAGGCCGAAGCTCCCGCTCCGGAGCACCGGCAACCCCCCTCCGCCGACCGCACGGCCCCCTCGGGCGCCGTACCGGACCGCGAGGAGCCGACGGGGACTCCCCAGGCCGCCACGGCGGAGGGGCCGCAGCGCCGCTCCGGCGGCGGGCGGGCGCAACCGGGTCCGGACACGCCCCCGCCCGCCGCGGCCGGGCAGGACCGCGACCCGTCACCGGCCGTCCCGCCGGCCGCACCGCTCCCCGCCGACCTCCCGGCGCCGACCTTCGAGGAGCTGTACGAATCGGCGCACACCCGCCTGGTGCAGCAGGCGTTCCTGCTGACCGCCTGCCGCCACCGCGCGGTGCACTGTGTGCGGCGGGCCTTCGGGGAGGCGCGGCGCAGGTGGCCCGCGGTGGCCGGATCGGGTGATCCGGAGGGGTGGGTGCGGCTGCGGGCCTTCGAGCTGGCACTGTCGCCGTGGCACCGGGGCGGGCCGCGGCGGGCGCACGCGTGGAGCCTTCCGCACCGGCGGATCAAGGTGCGGCCGGCGGACGAGTCGCAGGCGGTCCTGCCGGACCACGACCGGCTGACCGACCGGGACCGCGCGTTGCTGAAGGCCCTCAAGCGCCTGTCGCGGCCGCAGCGCCGGGCGCTGGTGCTGCACGACGGACTGGGGCTGACGGCGGCGGCCATCGCCGTGGAGGTGGAGTCGACGCAGGCGGCCGCCGAGGGGCGGGTGTGGACGGCCCGGACGGCGCTGGCGCTGTGGGTGCCGGACCTGGTGGGGCCGGATCCGGCGGCGCCGGGGTTCGCGGACGGGCTGAGCCGGCTGCTGCACCGGGCGGCGGTCCGGGGTTGCCCCCAGCCGCACCGCTCGCCGATCCCGGTGCTGCGGGCCCGGCACCGGTTGTGGACGGCGAGCCGGACGGGCGCGGCGGCGCTGCTGACGGTGGCGGTGGGCGGGGCGACGCTGGCGACTCTGGCGGGGGTGCGGCCTGCGGTGCTGTTCCGGCCGTCGGATCCGCCGACGCCCTCGCTGTGCCTGCCGGTCGGCGAGGCGCAGGAACCGGGCGTGCCGGTGCTGCCGGGCGGGGCGCCGAACGGGATCAGCAGCCTGTGGTGCAGCCCGGCGCCGGGGCTGGAGGCGGTGCTGGTGGAGCCGCACACCCAGGCGGTCGCGCGCTGGGAGCTCCCGGCGGCGGCCCGGGGAGCGGACGCCCCGCCGCCGCGGGGTCCGGCGGCCTGCCGGATGTGGTCGCCGCTGCCCTGCACGACGGGGCCGACGGGTCACTGAGGGACAGGCCCCGAGAGAGGGGTCGCCGAGAGACGGGCCGCCGAGAACAGGCGAGCGCCCCCGCCCGGGGAGGGCGGGGGCGCTCGCTGCGCTTCGGCGCGGGGATCAGGCCTGGGCGGCGATGATCTCGCGGGCCAGGCGGGCGGTCTCGGACGGCGTCTTGCCGACCTTGACACCGGCGGCCTCCAGGGCCTCCTTCTTCGCCTGGGCGGTGCCCGAGGAGCCGGAGACGATGGCGCCGGCGTGGCCCATGGTCTTGCCCTCGGGGGCGGTGAAGCCCGCGACGTAGCCGACGACCGGCTTGGTCACGTTCGCCTTGATGAAGTCCGCGGCACGCTCCTCGGCGTCGCCACCGATCTCACCGATCATGACGATGATCTCGGTCTCCGGGTCCTCCTGGAAGGCCTTGAGAGCGTCGATGTGGGTGGTGCCGATGACCGGGTCGCCACCGATGCCGACGGCCGAGGTGAAGCCGATGTCGCGCAGCTCGTACATGAGCTGGTACGTCAGGGTGCCGGACTTCGAGACCAGGCCGATCTTGCCGGAGGTGGTGATGTCGGCCGGGATGATGCCGGCGTTCGACTGTCCGGGGCTGATCAGACCGGGGCAGTTCGGGCCGATGATGCGGGTCTTGTTGCCCTTGGCACCGGCGTGCGCCCAGAAGGCGGCGGTGTCGTGCACCGGAACGCCCTCGGTGATGACGACGGCCAGGCCGATCTCGGCGTCGATGGCCTCGACGACGGCGGCCTTGGTGAAGGCCGGCGGCACGAAGAGGACCGAGACGTCGGCGCCGGTCTTCTCCATCGCCTCGGCGACGGAGCCGAAGACCGGGATCTCGGTGCCGTCGACGTCGACCGTGGTGCCGGCCTTGCGCGGGTTGACACCGCCGACGATCTGGGTGCCGGAGGCGAGCATGCGGCGGGTGTGCTTCATGCCCTCGGCGCCGGTCATGCCCTGGACGATGACCTTGCTGTCCTTGGTAAGGAAGATAGCCATGGTGTTAAGTCCCCTTCCTTACTTGTTGGCCAGCTCGGCGGCGCGGTCAGCGGCGCCGTCCATGGTGTCCACGCGCTGGACCAGCGGGTGGTTGGCGTCGTCGAGGATCTTGCGACCCAGCTCCGCGTTGTTGCCGTCCAGGCGGACGACCAGCGGCTTGGTGACGTTCTCGCCCTTGCTCTCCAGGAGCGCGAGGGCCTGGACGATGCCGTTGGCGACCGCGTCGCACGCGGTGATGCCGCCGAAGACGTTGACGAAGACCGACTTGACGTCGGGGTCGCCCAGGATGATCTCCAGGCCGTTCGCCATGACCTCGGCGGACGCGCCGCCACCGATGTCGAGGAAGTTGGCGGGCTTGACGCCGCCGTGCTTCTCACCGGCGTAGGCGACCACGTCGAGGGTGCTCATGACGAGGCCCGCGCCGTTGCCGATGATGCCGACCTGGCCGTCGAGCTTGACGTAGTTCAGGCCCTTGGCCTTGGCGGCGGCCTCCAGCGGGTTGGCCGCGGCCTTGTCCTCCAGGGCCTCGTGCTCGGGCTGGCGGAACTCGGCGTTCTCGTCCAGGGAGACCTTGCCGTCGAGCGCGATGATCTTGCCGTCACCGGACTTGATCAGCGGGTTGACCTCGACAAGGAGGGCGTCCTCCTTGATGAAGACGGTCCACAGCTTCTGCAGGACCTCGGCGACCTGGTCGGCGATCTCGGCCGGGAACTTCGCCGCGGCGACGATCTCGGCGGCCTTCTCCGGGGTGCAGCCCTCGTTGGCGTCGACCGGGATCTTGGCGAGCGCCTCGGGGTTCTGCTCGGCGACGACCTCGATCTCCACGCCGCCCTCTACGCTGGCCATGGCCAGGAAGGTGCGGTTGGTGCGGTCCAGCAGGAACGAGACGTAGTACTCGTCCTTGATGTCCGCGGTCTGGGCCAGCATCACCTTGTGAACGGTGTGGCCCTTGATGTCCATGCCGAGGATCTGCTCGGCCTTGGCGACGGCGTCCGCCGGGTCGGCGGCGAGCTTGACGCCACCGGCCTTGCCTCGGCCACCCACCTTCACCTGAGCCTTGACGACGGCGCGGCCGCCGAAGCGCTCCGCGATGGCGGCAGCGTCTGCGGCGGTCTCGATGACATCGCCGTCAAGCACGGGCACGCCGTGCTTGGCGAAGAGGTCCCTCGCCTGGTACTCGAACAGGTCCACGTGTTTGTCCTTGTTCGTGGTCGCGGATTGTGTCTCTACGAGCGTGCCACGGCAGGATCTTCGCTGCGGGTCGTCGGGGCGGTGCGGGTACGCAGAGGTACGGCCTTGCGGCCCACACAGCCACGGGCGCACACGTCAATCAACACGCGCGTCACGTCCGTCTGGCAGGTTATCCCCGTGGGACGGGACTGTTCCGCCCGGGGGCCTGCCCGTCTTGGGTGAGAACCGTCACAGACACCCTAGAGCGTCCCGGTGAACGCCCCGTCCACCGATCGGGTGGATTCCCGCGTCCGGGTGAATCCGTCACACCCCCTGGTCAGGCACCGCGATCGGGCGCTTCTCGATGGCCGCGGCCATGATCCCGGGGAAGGCGTCCGGGGTGCAGGCGAAGGCCGGCGCGCCGAGGGCGGCCAGAGCGGCGGCGTGCGCGTGGTCGTAGGCGGGCGCACCTTCGTCGGAGAGCGCGAGCAGGGCGATGAACTGGACGCCAGCCGCCTTCATCGCGGCGACCCGCTTGAGCATGCCGTCCCGGATGCCGCCCTCGTAGAGGTCGCTGATCAGCACGACGACGGTCTCGGAGGGGCGGGTGATCCTCGACTGGCAGTAGGCGAGCGCGCGGTTGATGTCGGTGCCGCCGCCGAGCCGCGTCGCGAACAGGACGTCCACCGGGTCGCTGAGCTGCTCGGTGAGGTCGACCACCGAGGTGTCGAAGACGACCAGCCGGGTGTCCAGGGTGCGCATCGAGGCGAGCACCGCGCCGAAGACCGCCGAGTGCACGACCGAGGACGCCATCGAGCCCGACTGGTCGATGCAGAGGATGACGTCCTTCTTCACCGCGCGCTGGGCGCGGGCGTAGCCCACCAGCCGCTCGGGGACGACGGTGCCGTGCTCGGGCAGGTAGTTCTTCAGGTTGGCCCGGATCGTCCGGTCCCAGTCGATGTCGCGGTGCCGGGGGCGGTCGACCCTGGCACTGCGGTCCAGGGCGCCGCCCACGACGGCCCGGGTGCGGTCGGCGAGCCGGCGCTCCAGGTCGGCGACCACCTTGCCGACCACCGCCCGGGCGGACTCCCGGGTGGTCTCGGGCAGCGCGTGCTTCAGCGAGAGCAGGGTGCCGACCAGGTGGACGTCCGGTTCGACGGCCTCCAGCATCTCCGGCTCCAGCAGCAGCCGGTCCAGGCCGAGCCGGGTGATCGCGTCCTGCTGCATCAGCTGGACGACGGTGGACGGGAAGTACGTCCGGATGTCGCCCAGCCAGCGGGCCACCTGCGGGGCCGAGCCGCCCAGTCCGGCGCTGCGGCGGCCGCCGCGGCCCGCCCGGCCGCCGTCCTCGGGCGCGCCGCGGTAGAGCGCGGCGAGGGCGCCGTCCATCGCGGCGTCCCGGCCGCGCAGGGTGCAGCCCGTACCGTCGGCCTCGCCGCCGAGCACCAGCCGCCAGCGGCGCAGCCGTTCGTCGGTCGTGGGCGTTGCCATCTCGTCCTCCTCCTTCAGCGGATGTCGGGTGGTGCGGGTGTCGGTGGTGCGGGTGCCGGGCGGGCCGGGCGTGGCGGGCGGGCCGGGCGTGAGGGGTGCCGGGCGGGCCGGGTGCCGGGTGCCGGGCGGGTCAGGTGTCACGGCCGGTGGCCTGCCGGGGGATCCTCGGGCGGACGCCGAGCAGCAGCGCCACCACCGGGACGGCGGCGTCGGCGCGGGCCCGGTCCAGCTCGCCCGCCGGGGCAGGGTCCGCCGGTGGTTCGCCGAGCGGGCCGGCCGCGACCCGGCCGCCGATGGTCGTCCGCACGCCCGCCTCCAGCCCGGCGAAGGTACGGCGCAGCAGCGGCAGGACGTCGGTGAAGGCCGCACCGCTCACCCCGGTCAGCCACTCGTCCAGCAGGGCGAGCAGCCGGGGGTCGTGCAGCAGCAGGGCGCCGCCGCCGGCCAGGAAGCCCTCGACCCAGCCGGCCGCGTCCACCGGGGCGTTCGCGACGGACAGGACCAGCCGCAGGCGGCGGCCGGCCTCCTCGGAGCCGAGCCGGCCGTCGTCCAGCAGCAGCCGGACGGCCCGGCCGCGGAGCAGGCCGGGGGCGCCGGTCGCCGGGCCGCCGGACGGCTCGCGGGCGGCCAGCGAGCGCAGGGCGGCGGCCCAGCGGTCGGCCAAGCCGACCGGACCGTCGGGAGCGCCCGGGGCACTGGAACCGGCAGGGGTGTCCGGGGCGTCGGCGTCGACCGGCTCCGGTGCGGCGGAGCTGCCCCGGAGCCCGGCGGAGGTCAGCAGGCCGATCGCGCCGTGCACCTCGTCGAGGCGGCCGCGCATCGCCGCCGCGTTCTCGGCGTCAAGCCCGACGCACGCGGGCGGCAGGCCGACGCAGACCCGCTCGGCCAGGCCGGCAGCCGCCCCGGCGAGCGCGCCGTGGTCGGTGCCGCGCACGTCGCCGTAGCGCAGCGCGCGGACCAGTGCGGGCAGCGCGCCCGCCAGGTGGGCGACGTCGGTGTCCAGGGCCGCGCAGTCGGCGAGCGCCTGCATCACGGCGGGCAGCGCGTCGGACAGCCCGGCCAGCAGGCAGGTCTCCACCAGGCCGGTCAGCTCGGCGAGTTCGACGGCGGCGCGGGCGGTGCCGACCGCCTTGCCGGTCGCCGCGCCCTCGACCGTGGTGCCCCACTGGGCGGCCTCGGCGATCCGGACCGCGAACTCCGGCTGCCAGCACAGCCGCCAGCTCTCCCGGAACGTCCCGGTCGAGTTGACCGGGGAACGGGCCGGCACGCCCCAGTCCACGCCCAGCAGCCGCAGCCGGTGCAGCAGTCGGGAGCGGGCCGCGTCGGTCTCCTTGCGCAGGTCGAGGTCGATGTCCTTCGGTGCGGCCTCGGGCTTGAGCCGCAGCGAGCGCTGCAGCCGGGCCAGGTCGCGCTGCAGCGGCACCGCCGGTGCGGCGTCCGGCACCTCGCCGAGCGCGTCGCCGACCACCAGGCGGTCCCGGACCAGCTCCAGGGCGACGTCCGAGCCCTCGCAGAGCACCGCGCGGACGGCGTCCAGGGTCTCGGTCAGCCCGGCGAGCGGGCGGCCGCGCAGCACGGCCAGGGTCTCGGCGAGCCGGACCGCCTCGATGACGTGGGCGGAGGAGACCGGGTGGTCCTCGGCGCGCAGCAGGTCGGCGGCCCGGGTGAGCCAGCGCGGCACCGGGTCGCCGTCGGTGGTGAACAGGTGGTGGTACCAGCCGGGCGACTGCACGCCCGCGCCGTACCCGGTCGACTGGGAGAGCCTGCGGTGCGTCCACGGCACCCAGGTGATGTCCGTGCGCACCTTCTTCGGCAGCCCGGCGAGCAGTGCCCGGTCGTGCGCGACGGTGGGCATGGCCGCCAGCGCGGGGACGTGGAAGGCCCCGCAGACCACGGCGATCCGCCGGTGCCCGGCGCGGCGGGCGGCGCGGATCCGTCCGCGCATGTACGCCTCGCGCACCAGGTCCCGGCGGGACTCGAAGAGCCCTTCGGCGCGCAGCGCGCCCATCGCCTCGGCGACGGCGGCGAACGGGGCCAGCGCGTCGGCGCCGGGCGTGCGGTGCTCGACCACGTCCTCCCACCAGCGCTCCGGGTCGTCGTGCCCGGCCGCCTCGGCGAGCAGCGCCACCGGGTCGGCGGGCAGCCCGTCGGCGTCGTCGGTACCGGGCGCGTCCCCGGGATCGGGCCCTTCGCCGCATTCGGCCGCGTCCTCGGGAGCGGCCGCGAAGCCGTACCCGGCGGGCAGGTCGATGAAGTGCACCGGCAGGTCGTGCTCGACGGCGTGCCGGATCGCCACCCACTCCGGGGAGAACTCGGCGTACGGCCAGAAGGCGGCCTTCGCCGGGTCGTCCACCGCGTGCGCGAGCAGCGCGACCGGCGGCACCAGGTCCTTCTCGGCGGCCAGGTGGACGATGCCGTCGGCCTCCGGCGGGCCCTCGATCAGCACCGCGTCCGGCTGCCACTGCGTCAGCGCGGCGGCCACCGCCCGGGCGGAGCCGGGGCCGTGGTGACGGACGCCGAGCAGGGCCACCTCGGCGGCGCTCATGCCGCCACCCCGCTGCCCTCGGCGGGCGCTCCGCGCAGCCGGCACCGCCCGACGGTCCGCTCTCCCCCGCCCCCGGGCCGGGAGCACTCCCGTCGCCCGTTCACGCCGTCACCTCGCGGGCGGCCCGGTAGAAGTCCTTCCAGCCGTCGCGCTCGCGCACCACCCCTTCGACGTACTCGCGCCAGACCGCCTGGTCCGCCACCGGGTCGCGGACGACGGCGCCGAGGATGCCGGCCGCCACGTCCCCGGCGCGCAGCACGCCGTCGCCGAAGTGGGTGGCCAGGGCCACGCCGTTGGTGACCACCGAGATCGCCTCGGCGGTGGAGAGGGTGCCGCTCGGGGTCTTGACCTTCGTCCGGCCGTCTACCGTGATGCCGGCCCGCAGCTCCCGGAAGACGGTCACCACGCGCCTGATCTCCTCGGCGCCGCCGGGCAGTTCGGGCAGCTCCAGGGAGCGGCCGAGCTGGTGGACCCGGCGGGTGACGATGTCGACCTCCTCCTCCAGCGAGCCCGGCAGCGGCAGCACCACGGTGTTGAAGCGGCGGCGCAGCGCGCTGGAGAGCTCGTTGACCCCGCGGTCGCGGTCGTTCGCGGTGGCGATCACGTTGAAGCCGCGCACCGCCTGCGTCTCGGTGCCCAACTCCGGTACCGGGAGCGTCTTCTCGGACAGGATGGTGATCAGGGCGTCCTGGACGTCGGCCGGGATGCGGGTCAGCTCCTCGACCCGGGCGATCCTGCCGTCGGCCATCGCCCGCATCAGCGGCGAGGGCACCAGGGCGTCCGGGCCGGGGCCGCGGGTCAGCAGCCGGGCGTAGTTCCAGCCGTACCGGACGGCCTCCTCGGGGGTGCCCGCGGTGCCCTGCACCAGCATCGTGGAGTCGCCGCTGATCGCGGCGGCCAGGTGCTCGGACACCCAGGTCTTCGCGGTGCCGGGCACGCCGAGCAGCAGCAGCGCGCGGTCCGTCGCCAGGGTCGTCACGGCGACCTCGACGACGCGGCGCGGGCCGATGTACTTGGGGGTGATCCGGGTGCCGTCCGGCAGTTCGCCGCCGAGCAGGTACGTCGCCACGGCCCATGGCGACAGCTTCCAGCGCTCGGGGCGCGGACGGTCGTCCTGCGCGGCCAGGGCGGCCAGTTCGCCGGCGAAGGCGTCCTCGGCGTGCTGCCGCAGAACGTCGGTCATGGGGGCTCCTTCGGGTCGGCCGCCGGGTGCACGGGTGCCACGGCGGCGGGATGATCGGGGGGAGCCAGGTCGGCGTCCCGGCCTGTGGGAACCACCCTGCACCGACCCACTGACAACGCCCGGCGGCCCGCGGGAGGCCCGGGTGGAGGCCCGCGGACGGGCAGTCAGCCGCTGTCAGTGCCGCCGCCTACGGTCGGTCGCATGGAGGAACGCTGGAGCACCGAACACGTCCTGTCCCTGGCGCCTGACGCCGCGTCGCAGAAGGCGGCGGGCAAGCTCTCCTCGCCCGCGCCGTGGTCCGGCGCCGGCACCGACGGCACCGCGGTCTGGGGCGAGTGCAGGGGCAGCGGCCGCACGCCGTACCGCACCGTGATCGAACTCGCCACGCCCGCCTACCAGTGCAGCTGCCCCAGCCGGAAGTTCCCGTGCAAGCACGCGCTCGGGCTCCTCCTGCTGTGGAGCGGCTCCCCCGGGGCCGTCCCGGCCGCCGAACCCGCCGACTGGGCAGCCGACTGGCTCACGTCCCGCCGGGAGCGCGCCGAGAAGCGCGCGACGGCCCCGGTCGACCCGGAGGCCGCCCGCCGCCGGGCCGAGAAGCGCGGCGCCCGGGTCGCGGCCGGCGCGGCCGAGCTGCGGCTGCGCCTGGCCGACCGGATCCGGCACGGCCTGGCCGACCGGTCCACCGCCGGCCCGTGGGAGGAGGTCGCCGCCCGGATGGTCGACGCGCAGGCCCCCGGCCTGGCCGCCCGGGTCCGCGAACTCGACACCGTGCCGCAGGAACGGCTGCTGGAGGAGTACGCGATGCTCCACCTGCTCGCCACCGCCGCCACCCGGGTCGACGAACTGCCCGCCGAGCTGGCCGCGACCGTCCGCGCCCGGGTCGGCTACACCCTGGACGCCGCCGAGGTGCTGGCCGGCCCGACCGTCCGCGACCGCTGGCTGGTGCTCGGCAGCCGCACGGTGCCGATGGAGGGGGGCTCCGACGACCGGCTCACCACCCGCCGGGTCTGGCTGCGCGGCGCCAAGACCGGCCGTCCGGCCCTGCTGCTGGCCTTCGGCCGCCCCGGCCAGGCCCCCGACCTCGCCCTGCCCACCGGTCACCTGCTGGAGGCCGACCTCGCCTACCATCCCGGCGCCCGCCCGCTGCGCGCCGCCCTCGGCACCCGCTACGGCGCGCCCGAGGCCGGCCCGGCCGACCCGCCCGCCGGGCTCACCGTCGCCGAGGCGACGGCCGGCTACGGCACCGCCGTCGCCGACGACCCGTGGCTGGAGGCCTGGCCGACCGTCCTCGGCGACGTCGTCCCGGTCCGCACCCCGGACGGCTGGTACCTGACGGACGGCCGGCACACCGTGCCCGTCCACGCCCCGGCCGTCCCGGAGGCGGCGCTGTGGCGGCTGGCCGCGGTCTCCACCGGCCGCCCGCTGACGGTCTTCGGCGAGTACGGCCACCAGGGCTTCGCACCGGTCACCGCCTGGCCCGTCGGGCACCGGCCGGTCGGCCTCACCAACCCCTAGGAGCACCGAGAATGACGATCACCCAGGACCCGTGGGAGACCCTGCGCACCAGCGCCCTGCTCGGCACCGACCGCCGCCCGCTCCCGGCCACCGTCCTGCCGCTCGCCGACGCCGTGGACACCGCCGACCAGGCCACCGCCCTGCTGGAGCTGGCCGCCCTCGCCACCGTCCGCCGCCGGGCGGGCGCGCTGCCCGTGCCGGCGGCCGAAGCGCCCGGCCCGCCCGCGCCCGGGGACACCCGCCCGGAGCTGCCCGAACCGGCCGCCCGCCGGCTGGCGGTGCTGCTGGCCGGCCGCACCGGCGGCGGGGGCGGCGGCACCCTGGCCAACCTCACCGAGTTGCTGCCGCAGTGGCTCGCCACCGCCCGCGCCCGGGGCCTGCGGCCGCCCGCCGCACTGGTGCCCGGCCTGCTCGACGCCGCCCGCGCACGCAGCGAACTGCGCTCCGACGCCGTCGCGTTGGCCGGTCCGCTGGGCCGCTGGCTGGCCGGGCGGAACCCCGACTGGCGGTTCGTGCTGCGCACCACCGCCCAGGAGCCGGCCCGGGAGCAGGACGACCCGGCCGACCACCAGCTGTGGCACGAGGGCCTGTTCGCCGAGCGCGTCACCCACCTCACGCTGCTGCGCCGCCACGACCCGGCGGCCGGCCTGGAACTGCTGCGCAGCACCTGGTCCACCGAGCGCGCCGAGGACCGCCTGCTCTTCCTGGACGCCCTCCAGGACGGCCTGTCCCCCGCCGACGAGCCGTTCCTGGAGGCCGCCCTCGGCGACCGCAGCAAGAACGTCCGCGCCACGGCCGCCGAACTGCTCTCCACCCTGCCCGGCTCCGCCCTGGCGGGCCGGATGGCCGGCCGGGCGCGGGCCGCCGTACGCCTCGCCGGGACGGGCACCCACCTGCTGGTCACCCCGCCCGCCGAGTGCGACGCGCAGATGCAACGCGACGGCATCACGCCCAAGTCCCCCACCGGGCGCGGCGAACGGGCCTGGTGGTTCGGCGAGGTGGTGGCCGCGGCGCCGCTCGCGCTCTGGCCGGAGAGCACCGGGCTGACGCCCGAGCAGCTGCTCGCCCTGCGGGTCGGCGACAGCATGGACGAGACCGACAGCAGCTGGGCCGACGACCTGCGGGAGGCCTGGGCGCGCGCCGCCGTCCGTCAGCACGACGCCGCCTGGGCCCGGGCGCTGCTCGGCCCGGCGCCGGTCCCGCCCACCCGGGGCGCCGGCCGGGCCCGTTCCCCGCGCGCCACCGGCGCCCCGGCCAAGCTGCTGGCCGTCCTGCCGCCCGAGGAGCGGGCCGCCTGGACGGCCGCCTTCATCGAGGTGCACGGGCTGGGCGAGGCCTTCCAGCTGCTCGGTGCCTGCGCCACCCCGTGGACGCCGCCGCTGTCCACCGCGGTGGTGGACGCCCTGGCCCGGGCCGCCGCCTCCGGCGCGTACCCGTGGAGCCACAGCGGGGTGCTCGGGATGACGGAACGCGCGCTCGCGCCCGAGACGGCCGACGCGGTGGAGGAGTTGGCCGCCGGTGCCGCCCCGGACTCCGCCTGGGCCGAGACCTTCGCCCGGCTGGCGGGCACCCTGCGGTTCCGGGCCGCGATGCTCGCGGAGCTGGCGGGCTGACGCCGGACGGCCCGACCGACGGCGGAAGCGGAGACGGCGGAGCGGGCCTGCCCCCGGGGGGCAGGCCCGCTCCGCCGTACCGACGACCGGCTCGTCCGGAGCCCGGTTCGCCCGAAGCTCAGCTCGCCCGAAGGTTGGCCTCGACCCAGGCGACCACGTCCCGGGTGGGCGTGCCCGGCGTGAAGATGTCCGCGACGCCCATCGCCTTGAGCTCGGCGATGTCCTCGTCCGGGATGATCCCCCCGCAGAAGACCTTGATGTCCGCCGCGTCGCGCTCCTTCAGCAGCTCCAGGACCCGCGCACACAGCGTCATGTGGGCGCCCGAGAGGATCGACAGCCCGATGCCGTCCGCGTCCTCCTGGATCGCGGTGTCGACGACCTGCTCGGGCGTCTGGTGCAGCCCGGTGTAGATGACCTCCATACCGGCGTCGCGCAGGGCGCGCGCAATGACCTTGGCGCCACGGTCGTGACCGTCGAGCCCCGGCTTGGCGACCACCACACGGATCGGCCCCGACACACTCATCACTGCCTCCTGGACCTCGTCGTCCATCACCCCACCGGGCCTCGTGGGCCACGGGTGCGGTTAACGGTCAATAACCAACCTGAGGGGAGGTTAGCGCCACCCGACCCGGTTGACCGAGCCCCCTCCCAAGAGGAGGGCAAAGTCACAGCTCCGGGCCTTGCTACCAGTGGGTATACCCTTCTCACCCCCGACCTCCCCACAGACCCCCCGGGCGCCCCCTTGACAACACGGGGTTTTTCCGGAGCGTCGGCCTTCCGGCTACAGTCACGGCTGTTCGACCTCGACCGACGCCGTGACCGAGGCCCACCGAGGAGGCAGCCCCCGATGGCTCCCGAAGCAGCCGCCCGTCCGACCCGCGCGGAGCTGCGCCTCGCCGCCCGCGAGCAGTCCCGCGCCCAGCGCCGCGGCGCCGCCAAGGCGGCCACCCGGACGGCACTGCTGCGGGTCGCGCTGCCGTCGGTGGCCGCGCTCGGGGTCGCGGCCGCGGCGGCGATCACGGTGCAGGGGCAGGCCGACCAGCAGCGCGCCCAGGCCGCCGGACGGATGCCGGTGCAGGCGTCGGCGGACGACGCCCCCGGCCACGCGGCCGCCGGGGCGGCGGCCGCCCAGGCCGTCGCGACCGGCGACCGGGCCCAGGCCTCGCGCGGCGACGCCCGCCAGCCTCTGGCAGGCGCCCAGCCCACCGGGGCCCCGGACGCGCAGCCCACCCCCGAGCCGGCCCCCGAACCGGTCAAGCCCAAGGTGGTCATGCCGGTCGCGCAGCACGGCCTCGGCGAGCTGTTCGGCGAGGCGGGCACCCACTGGGCCAACCGCCACACCGGCATCGACTTCCCGGTGGACGGCGGCAGCCAGGTCATGGCCGTCGCGGACGGCACCATCCGCACCCAGTGGAACCCGTTCTACGGCTACATGTCGATACTCAAGATGTCCGACGGCACCGAGGCCTGGTACTGCCACCTGCGCGCTTACAAGATCCGCAAGGGGCCGGTGAAGCAGGGCGACGTCATCGCCTTCGTCGGCAGCAGCGGCAACAGCACCGGGCCGCACCTGCACTTCGAGATCCGGCCGGCCGGCAGCGGGCCGATCGACCCGCTGCCGTGGTTCCTGGCCAACGGCCTGGACCCCCGCTAGGACTGCGACGTCCCGACGGCTTCCCGCCGGGACCACAGCTTCTCGGACTACAGCTTCTCGACCGGCGCGTAGCGCAGCAGCAGCTGCTTGCGCCCGTCCGTGCCGAAGTCGACGGTGGCCTGTGCCCGGTCGCCCACGCCCGTCACGGCCACCACCGTGCCCAGCCCGAAGCTGTCGTGGGTGACGCGGTCGCCGACCGCCAGCGAGACGACGTCGCGCTCGACGACCTTGCCGCCGCGCCGCGCGGACTGCCCCCAGCCCGCCTTCGGTGCGGCCGAGGCCGAGAACGAGGAGGACGAGGACCCCGAGGAGGAACGCGAACTTCCGCCCCCGGAGGAGGACTTGCCCCAGGACGAGCCCGAGGAGTAGCCGCGCTGGGCCGGCGCGTGCACCCCCCCGGTGCGCTTCCACTCCACCAGCGTCTCCGGGATCTCCTCCAGGAACCGCGAAGCCGGGTTGTACGCCGGCTGCCCCCAGGCGCTGCGCAGCACCGAGCGGGTCAGGTACAGCCGCTCGCGCGCCCTGGTCAGCCCGACGTACGCGAGCCGGCGCTCCTCCTCCAGCTCCTTGACCTGGTTCAGCGCCCGCATGTGCGGGAAGATGCCGTCCTCCATGCCGGTCAGGAAGACCACCGGGAACTCCAGGCCCTTGGCGGTGTGCAGGGTCATCATCGTGATGACGCCCTGCCCCTCCTCGTCCTCGTCCGGACTTCCTCCTTCTGTCCCGTACTGCTTCGCATCCGGGAGCTGGTCGGAGTCGGCGACCAGCGCGACCCGCTCCAGGAAGTCGGCCAGCGAGCCGACCGGCGGCGCGCCGTCCTCCCCGGCGTCCGGCCGCTCGCCCGGGTCCTGCTCGTACTCCAGGGCGACGGACGCCAGCTCCTGCAGGTTCTCGACCCGGGTCTCGTCCTGCGGGTCGGTGGAGGACTGCAGCTCGGCCAGGTAGCCGGTCTCCTCCAGGACGGCCTCCAGCACCGCCGCCGGGCCCGCGCCCGACTCGACCACCTGGCGCAGCCCGGCCATCAGGACGTTGAACTTCTTGACGGCGTTGGCGGAGCGCGCGGCCATCCCGTACGCCTCGTCCACCCGCACCAGCGCCTGGGCGAAGGAGATCCGCTCCCGCGCGGCCAGCGCGTCGATCATCGCCTCGGCCCGCTCGCCGATGCCGCGCTTGGGCACGTTGAGGATCCGGCGCAGCGGCACGGTGTCCTCCGGGTTGGAGAGCACCCGCAGGTACGCCAGGACGTCCCGGACCTCCTTGCGCTCGTAGAAGCGCACCCCGCCGACCACCTTGTACGGCAGGCCGACCCGGATGAACACCTCCTCGAAGACGCGGGACTGGGCGTTGGTCCGGTAGAAGATCGCGACGTCGCCGGGCTTGGCCTCGCCCTTGTCGGTGAGCCGGTCGATCTCGTCGGCGATGAACTGGGCCTCGCCGTGCTCGTCGTCCGCGACGTAGCCGACGACCTTCTCCCCGTGGTCGCCGGCCGTCCAGAGCTTCTTCTCGCGGCGGTTCGCGTTGCGCTCGATGACGGCGTTGGCGGCGCTCAGGATGGTCTGCGTGGAGCGGTAGTTCTGCTCCAGCAGGATCGTGGTCGCGTTCGGGTAGTCCTCCTCGAACTGGAGGATGTTGCGGATGGTCGCGCCGCGGAAGGCGTAGATCGACTGGTCCGCGTCACCGACGACGCACAGCTCGGCCGGCGGCACCTCGGCGAGGTGCGCGGCGGCCGGGTTCACGAAGTCCCCGTCCGCGGTGCGCTTCGGCGCGGCCGCGACGGACCCGCCGCTCAGCTCCCGGACCAGCATGTACTGGGCGTGGTTGGTGTCCTGGTACTCGTCGACCAGGATGTGCCGGAACCGGCGCCGGTAGTGCTCGGCGACGTCGGGGAAGGCCTGCAGCAGGTTCACCGTCGTCATGATGATGTCGTCGAAGTCCAGCGCGTTGGCCTCGCGCAGCCGCCGCTGGTACAGCGCGTACGCCTCGGCGAGCTTCTTCTCCGTCGGGTTGGCGGCCTGGTCGGCGAAGGTCTCCTCGTCGATCAGCTCGTTCTTGAGGTTGCTGATCTTCGCCGTGAAGGACTTCGGCGGGTACTGCTTCGGGTCCAGGTCGAGGTCGCGGCAGACCAGCGACATCAGCCGCTGCGAGTCGGCCGAGTCGTAGATCGAGAAGCTGGAGGTGAACCCCAGCTGCTTGGACTCGCGGCGCAGGATCCGCACGCAGGCGCTGTGGAAGGTGGACACCCACATCGCCCGGGCGCGCGGGCCGACCAGCGCCTCGACGCGCTCGCGCATCTCCCCGGCGGCCTTGTTGGTGAAGGTGATCGCCAGGATCTCCCCGGGCTGCACCCCGCGGGCGCCCAGCAGGTGGGCGATCCGGTGGGTCAGCACCCGGGTCTTGCCCGAGCCGGCGCCGGCCACGATCAGCAGCGGCGACCCCGCGTGCAGCACCGCCTCGCGCTGCGGGTCGTTCATCCCCTCCAGCAGCTGCGCCGGGTCGATCATCGTGCGGGCGGCGCCGTTGCGGTACCAGGCGTCCCGCTCCGCCTGCGCGGCGTGGTCGGTCTGGAACAGCCCGTCCGGGATCGCCTCCTCGTACGCGTCGTACGGGACCTCGTCCTCGTACGGCGGCGGTTCCTCGTCGACGGGGGCGGCGGGGGCGGCGGGGGCGGCGGGCTGCTTCGACCCGGCGGCGGGTGCCTCGAAACCGGGGAGCGGGAGGTCGTCAAAGAGGCTACTCATGGCACTCCGAGTCTATGGCCACCCACCGACAAGCCCGCCCGGCCGGAGCAGCTCCATCGCTGCGGACCGGCCGGGCGGGCTCGACTGCGGGCGCGGCTCAGACCAGGCGGCGGGCGGTGGCCCAGCGGGTCAGCTCGTGGCGGTTGCTCAGCTGGAGCTTGCGCAGGACGGCGGAGACGTGGCTCTCGACGGTCTTCACCGAGATGAAGAGCTGCTTGGCGATCTCCTTGTAGGCGTAGCCGCGGGCGATCAGGCGCAGCACCTCGCGCTCGCGCTGGGTGAGGCGGTCCAGGTCCTCGTCGACCGGCGGGGTGTCGGTGGCGGCGAAGGCGTCCAGGACGAAGCCGGCCAGCCGGGGCGAGAACACCGCGTCGCCGTCGGCGATCCGGAAGATCGCGTTCACCAGGTCGGTGCCGGTGATGGTCTTGGTGACGTAGCCGCGCGCGCCGCCGCGGATGACGCCGATGACGTCCTCGGCGGCGTCCGACACCGACAGCGCCAGGAACTTCACCCCTCCCTGCTCGCCCATCACGCCGACCGAGCGGCGCAGCACCTCGACACCGCCGCCGCCGGGCAGGTGGACGTCGAGCAGGACCACGTCGGGCCGGGTCTCGGCGACCACGCGGACCGCGGAGTCCACGTCGTCGGCCTCGCCGACCACGTCGATGCCGGTCACGTCGGTGCGGCCGATCTCGGCCCGGACACCCGTCCGGAACATCCGGTGGTCGTCCACCAGCACGACCCGCGCGGTACGCCCGGCCCCCTCCGCCGGGACCCCCGTCGGCGCTGCCTCAGTCATTCGCTCTCTCCATCTCCAGCTCGACCTCGGTACCGCCGCCCGCTGCCGGCCGCACCCGAGCGGTGCCGCCGTTGCGCTTCATCCGGCCGATGATCGACTCCCGTACGCCCATCCGGTCCTCGGGCACCGTGTCGGGGTCGAAGCCGGGGCCGTGGTCGCGGACGAACACCGACACCGTCCTCCCCTCCACCTCGGCGTAGACCTGGACCGGTCCCCCGCCACCGTACTTGGCCGCGTTGACGGTCGCCTCCCTCGCGGCCTGCATCTGTGCCGCGATCCTCTCGTCCATCGGGCAGTCGCCGACGATCACCAGCTCGACCGGGACGCCGTGCCGGTCCTCGACCTCGGCGACGGCGGCGCGCAGGGTCTCCGCCATGGTGTCCGGCGCGGCCTCGGCGGCGGCCTCCGGGCGGTACAGCCACAGCCGCAGCTCGCGCTCCTGCGAGCGGGCCAGCCGCAGCACCTCCTTGGGGTCCTCGGCCCGGCGCTGGATCAGGGTCAGGGTGTGCAGCACGGAGTCGTGGATGTGCGCGGCGATCTCGGCCCGCTCCTGGGCGCGGATGCGGGCGGTGCGCTCGGCGCCGAGGTCCTGCCACAGCCGCAGGCCGTACGGGCCGAGCAGCACCAGCACCCCGGCGAGCACCGCGAGCGAGGCCTCGATCACCGAGCTGAGCGTGGAGCCGCTGCCCTGCATGGCGAGCAGCGCGATGGTGCCCGCCACCGCGAGCAGCACGCCCGCGCCGACCCGGGTGTAGGCACCGCGCCGGCGCTCGCCCTCGATGCCGAACCAGCGCTGCCAGCGCGAGTCGTCGGCCTGCCGCCAGACCAGCGCGACGCCGACGCCGATCGCCAGCAGCGGCCAGGTGTACGGCTTGGCGGTCTGCACGCCGAGCACGTTGAGCAGGGCGATCAGGCCGATCACGACCATGACCAGGGCGGCGAGCTGGCCGAGCCCGCCCTGCCCGTTCTTGCCGGCCGGCGCCGCGTCCTCGCCCTCCGCGGGCGCCGTCACCGGCTCGCCCTGGAGGGTGTGCTGGAGCAGCTGGCGCAGCCGCCCGAGCCGGCCGCCGGCGGGGCCCTTGCTCAGCAGGCCGCCCTGCAGCCCGGGCGCGGCCGGGACGAACACCCCGTTGAGGTACACCCACTGGGCGCCGCCGCGCTGCGAGGGCTCGCCGATGCCGATCGGCACCACGAACCAGAACGCGGCGTACAGCAGCGCGCCGATCCCCTGCGCGAAGAACAGGAGGACGAAGGCGAGCCGCACCCAGCGCACCGGCAGCCCGAGGTGCACGGCCAGGCCGTGCGCGACGCCGCCGAGCATGCGGCCCTGCGGGCTGCGGTAGAGCCGGCGGTAGGGCGGCTTCCCGCCGTCGGGCGCGTTGGGGTCGGCGCCCGACGACGGCGCGGCGTCGGGGGCGATGGTTCGGGGATCGGTACCGGGGGCTGCCACGCCACCGATGGTTCCACGCACGCCCGTACGGGCGCATCAGGGTGTGTCCCTGGCCCTTATCAGGGACAAGTCAGGGTACGTGCAGGGGTGCTCCCGGTTGGGCCGGACCGGCACCTGCCGGAAGGATGGTGCCCATGACCGAGGACCCCCGCATCGAGGAGGCCGGGCCCGCCGCCCCGCCGGAACCGGAACGCCCGCCACTGACCAGGGCCGAGCACCACCGCGTGGTGGCCGGCGTCTGCGGCGGCCTCGGCCGGCACCTGGACATCGACCCGGTGGTCTTCCGCGTGGTCACCGTGGTGCTCTGCCTCTCCGGCGGCCTCGGGCTGTTCCTGTACGGCCTGGCGTGGCTGATCGTCCCGACGGACGACGACCCCAAGGGCCGCGGCGGGCGCACCGAGCTCCAGCGGGTGCTCACCGGCCGGGTGGACGGCCAGTCGGTCGGCGCGGTGCTGCTGACCGTGATCGGCACCGGGGTGTTCTTCTCCTCGATGGGCGACGGCGACCAGCTGTTCCCGCTGCTGCTGCTCGCCGGCCTGGTCTTCCTCGCGGTGCGCTACGACCCGGACCGCCGTCGCGGACGGGGGCGCGGCCACCGGCAGGGCGGCCCGTACGACCGCGACTTCCCCGAGTCCGAGGCCGGGGCGGCCGGGGCCGGGGCCGAGGGCTACGTCTGGCCGCGGCCGGCGTCCGACGAGGCGGCGCGCGCCCACCACGCCGCCGACCGGGCCGCCGGAACGGTCCCCACCGACGCCCCGCCCCCGGGCCCGAGCGGCTACCTGTGGGACCCCCGCCACCCCGAGCGCAACCCGTACGGCGCCGCCTCCGCGAACCCGACCCCGCCGTTCGGCACCCCGGTGCCGCCGGCCGGCGGCCCGGCCCAGCCCTGGTGGCAGCGCGCCGACCTGCCCGAGGGCGACCCGCTGCGCAAGGCCGGTCCGAAGCGCCGCGCCGAGGCCGCCGCCGTGCGGCACTCCCGGGAGGGCTCGGCGCTCGGCTTCTTCGGCTTCCTGCTGGCGATCGGCGCGGCCACCGCGGTCTGGGCGTCCTCCCGGAACCACCACGACCCCACCGCGCTGAGCACGACCGCGCTGGCCGCCGCGCTGCTGGTGGTCGGCCTGACCCTGCTGGTCGGCGCCAAGTTCGGCCGGGCCCGCAAGCTGGCCGCGACCGGCCTGCTGCTGACCCTGGCGCTGGCCTTCGTCGGCCACTCGCCGGACTCGATGAAGAACGCCGTCGGCCCGCGCGAGTGGACGGTCACCGCGACGTCCGACCTGCACGACCGCTACAACCTCGGCGCCGGATCCCTCCGGCTGGACCTCTCCGGACTCGACCCGGCCGGGGCCACCCTCGCCACCAAGGTCGACCTCGGCGCCGGCGACATGACCGTCGCCGTGCCGGCCGACGTGACCGTGAACGTGGTCGCCCGGGTGGGCCTCGGCGACATCGACGTCCCGGGCGACCGCAGCGACAGCACCGGACGGCACACC
Source organism: Kitasatospora sp. NPDC085464 (assembly GCF_044541955.1). NCBI lineage: Bacteria > Bacillati > Actinomycetota > Actinomycetes > Kitasatosporales > Streptomycetaceae > Kitasatospora > Kitasatospora sp. NPDC085464. The sequence continues at coordinate 126,997 of NZ_JBITTM010000019.1, read as the reverse complement.
TATCTGATCGGCCCGGTCAACGGCCAGGCCTCCAAGGGCACGCTCAACCTCGAACTCGGAATCGGGCTCGGCGACATCAAGGTGGTCCAGCAGTGAGGAAGCACCGGCTCGACCTGTTCTCGCTGATCGCGGGTGGGCTGTTCACCGTGCTCGCCGTGCTCTACCTGGTCGCCGCGCTCAACGACCAGTCGGTGAACGGGCGGATCGTCATCCCCGTCACGTTCATCGTGCTCGGCGTCGGCGGTCTGGCCGGCGCGGTCGCCGCGGTGGCCCGGCGCGGCCGCCCCGACCGCGAGGAGTGACCCGCCCCGCGGCCGCCCGGACCGCGGGGAGTGACCCGCCCGGGCCCCGCCCCGGGCCTCAGCTCTGCTGCGGGCCCAGGGTCAGCTTGTCGCCGTCCTTGGTGACGGTGTACTTCGGCAGCGGCTTGACCGCCGGCCCGTTCACCACCGCACCCGTGGCGGCGTCGAACCGGGAGCCGTGGCAGGGGCAGTAGAGCCGGCCGTCCTTCGGGGCGTCCACCGCGCAGCCGGAGTGGGTGCACACCGAGGACAGGCCGCAGTACTGGCCCGCCTTGGGCTGCACGATGTAGACGGCGTCCCCGGTGGCCGGGTCCTTGACCTGGGCCGAGCCGCCGACCGGCACGCTCGCGACGGGCACCGTGGGCGCGGACGCCGGGGCGGCGGAGACCGGGGCCGCCGACTGCTTGGGCGCTGCCTTGTCCCGGCCGAAGGTGCGGGTCAGCGAGCCGGAGAGCAGCCCGGCGCCGCCGATCGCGACGGCCGCGATCCCGCCGTCCACCAGCGCCCGGCGCTTGACGTGGTCCTCGCCCAGCCCGCGCGCGCGGTCCCGGTCGGCCCGGCGGGCGAGGTAGCCGTCCAGCGACAGGTACGGGGTGCCGGCCAGCACCAGCGGGGTCCAGGCCATCAGGTAGGCGAGGTCGTTGCCGAGGTAGTACGGCGAGACGCTCCAGCTGACGGTCAGCCAGAGGCTGAGGTTGAGGAGCGCGCCGCCGAGCGCCGCGACCCGGCCCCAGAGACCGAGCAGGGTGCCGAGCCCGACCGCCAGCTCGCCGAAGGCGACGGCGAGCGCGAACAGCGTCGAGTGGTGGAGTGCCGGGCCGAGCAGGAAGGAGATCGGGCTGCCGCCCGCCTTGGCCGCCTGGGTCTGCGAGACGAAGGAGGCCGGGTCGCCCGCCCCGGCCAGGAAGTGCCCGTCGGAGAGCTTGTCGAGGGCGGCGTAGACGAAGGTGACGCCGAGGAAGAGCCGCAGCGGGAGCAGCGCGTACTTCGACGCGAGCGCGCGCAGCTGCGCCGCCCGGTCGGTCCGACCGGCCGCTGCCCCGCCGGCCGGCATCGGCTTGCTGGCCTCCGACATCCCGCACACCTTCCCTCTCGGCCTGCCACTCCCTGACAGGTCCGGTCCGCATTCTGCCCGCTCCTGCCCGCTTTCGGTGGGAGGTCCCACCACGGGGAGCGGTCCCGCACCGCGAACGGCCGCGCCGCCGCTCCCTTCAGTACGGGAACGACGGCGCGGCCGTTCAGGCTCCGGCCGGAGTCCGTCGGCGACGGTCCTCAGCGGCCGGTGGGAGTGGTCACTCCCACTCGATGGTGCCCGGCGGCTTGCTGGTGACGTCGACGACGACGCGGTTCACGTCGCGGACCTCGTTGGTGATCCGGGTGGAGATCCGGGCCAGCACGTCGTACGGCAGGCGCGACCAGTCCGCGGTCATGGCGTCCTCGGAGGAGACCGGACGCAGCACGATCGGGTGGCCGTAGGTGCGGCCGTCGCCCTGCACGCCCACGCTGCGCACGTCGGCGAGCAGCACGACCGGGCACTGCCAGATCTCGCGGTCCAGACCGGCCGCGGTCAGCTCCTCGCGGGCGATCGCGTCGGCGTCGCGGAGCAGGTCCAGGCGCTCCTCGGTGACCTCGCCGACGATCCGGATGCCCAGGCCGGGGCCCGGGAACGGCTGGCGCTGGACGATCTCCTCCGGCAGGCCCAGCTCCTGGCCGACCATCCGGACCTCGTCCTTGAACAGCTTGCGCAGCGGCTCGACCAGCTGGAACTGCAGGTCCTCGGGCAGGCCGCCGACGTTGTGGTGCGACTTGATGTTGGCGGTGCCGGTACCGCCACCGGACTCCACCACGTCCGGGTACAGGGTGCCCTGGACCAGGAAGTCGACCGACTCGCCGTGCTCGCCGGCCTCGGCGATGATCTCGGCCTGGGCCTGCTCGAAGACCCGGATGAACTCACGGCCGATGATCTTGCGCTTCTCCTCGGGGTCGGTGACCCCCTTCAGCGCGTCCAGGAAGCGCTCGGCGGCGTCGACGACCTTCAGCTGCACGCCGGTGGCGGCCACGAAGTCCTTCTCGACCTGCTCGGTCTCGCCCTTGCGCATCAGGCCGTGGTCGACGTAGACGCAGGTCAGCCGGTCGCCGATGGCCTTGTTGACCAGGGCGGCCGCGACCGCGGAGTCCACGCCGCCGGACAGACCGCAGATCGCGCGCTTGTTGCCGACCTGCTCACGGATCAGGGCGATCTGCTCCTCGACCACGCTGCCGGTGGTCCAGGTCGGAGCGATGCCCGCGCCGCGGTAGAGGAAGTGCTCCAGGATCTGCTGGCCGTGGTCGGAGTGCAGCACCTCGGGGTGGTACTGGACGCCGTACAGGCGGGCCTCGTCGTTCTCGAACGCGGCGACCGGGACCAGGTCGGTGGAGGCGGTGACGGTGAAGCCCTCCGGCGCGGCGGAGCAGGCGTCGCCGTGCGACATCCACACCGAGTGCTGCGCCGGGACGCCCTCGAACAGGGTGGAGCCGGCGCGGGAGACGGTCAGCGGGGTGCGACCGTACTCGCGGGCACCGTTGTTGTCGACGGTGCCGCCCAGGACCTTGGCCATCAGCTGGAAGCCGTAGCACATGCCGAAGACCGGGACACCGGCCTCGAAGATCGCGCGGTCGAGCTGCGGCGCGCCCTCTTCGTAGACCGACGACGGGCCGCCGGAGAGGATGATCGCCTTGGGGTTCTTGGCGAGCATCTCGGCGACGGGCATGCTGCTCGGCACGATCTCGCTGTAGACCCGCGCCTCACGCACCCGACGGGCGATGAGCTGGGCGTACTGGGCGCCGAAGTCGACCACCAGGACGGTGTCGTTGTCCGGCGCGGACTGGACGGGAATTGCAGAGGACACAGACGGCCTTCCGGCAGCGGTATCGGGGTGTCACGCGGAGCCGCCTCCCCCTGCGGGGCTGCGGTGGCGACGGGCGTGGGGTGTCTGGACACCGATTCTACCGGGCTGTCCGGTTTCACTCGTCTGCCCGTCCAAAGAACCGTGACCGGACGGGGCCCCGGTTCGTTGCTTCAGACGACCGCACGGCCGCGCCGCGTCCGCCAGACGCGCCGACCGACCCCCGCGGGGGCACCGCCGTACGGCTGCAGGACCACGCGTGGAGCTCCACCCCAGTCCACCGGCGCATGTGGCGCCGCCGCCCGGCCCGCCGGGTGCGCGGCTCCGTGGGACCGTGCGCGGGTGCCGCGGCCGGCCAGCAGGGGACAGCGAACCCGGCCGCGACTGGGCCGAGAGGTGGGACGGCCGGAGTCCGGGGACGCCCGGGACCGGCCGTCGCACCCCCGGCCCGATCCGGGGCGCAACCGGCGCACTCCCCCTGTCCGTCCCACGCCGCTACGCGCGTCCGCGTGCGCCGCAACCACCCGAACCACTACGCACCGTGATCATCGACGGTCGTCCCGCCGGTAAATGAGCCGGGTCGAACTGTGCCGAATCGGTTGCAGAGCAAGCCCTTCGTCCAGCACGATGCTCGTTGTAGGCGGTTCTCCCGGCGACCTGACGGCTCACCGAGGGGCTCGCCGACGACCTTCCGCAGCCGCCGCGCAGCGAGGCGACAGCGGTTTGCACTTCACGCTCCGTGAGCAAGGGGCCGGCGTGAACCGACACGCACCCGCCGCTCCACGAGCGTGCGCGCCCTTCACCACCGGCCACCCACGCCGGAGCCGCGGGGCGCGATCCGAAGCCGACCGACACGACGGCGCTCCTCCCCCGGCGCCGTCACCCCAGCACCGGCGCGGCCCTGACGCCGAGTGCTGAACGACAAAGGGCCCCGTTCCCCCGCGGGGCCCTTTGCCCGTTCCGGACGCGTCCGGTCGCCCGCGCACCCGGTGCCGTCCGGCCCCGGCGCCCCCGCTCCTTCCGGAAGCCGGGGGCGCTCCGCCCGGCTCAGGGGTGTTCGCGCCAGACGGTCGGGTCGACCGGCTCCTCGCCCCGGGGCTGCGGCACGTCGGCGGGGACCGGGATCCCGCCCGCGGGAGTGGGCGGCGCCTCGTGCGAGCCCAGCACCTCGCTCACCCCGGCCGCGGGGGCGGGCGGCGCGTCCGACGGCGCGGCGGGCTGCGCCGGGACGCCCGGAGCGGAGACCACCGGCGCGGGAGCGCCCTGCTCGGGAACGCCCTGTGCGGGAACGCCGTGCGACGGCGTCGGCCCGTACGGCGGCGCCGGCGGCACGGGCGCGTACGGCTGCGGATGCGCGGCGGCACCCTGCGGCGCGCCGCCGTCCGGCACACCCCCGTAGGACACACCTCCGTACGGGGCCCCGGCGTACGCGGCGTCCTTGGCGGCGCCCCCGCCCCGGACCGCCGTCAGCAGCGGCGGCACCAGCAGCGCACCGACCACCGCCCAGACCGCGTTGGCCGCCAGGACGGTGAGGAAGGTCAGCCCGACCGAGTTCTCCTGGCCCGCCACACCGGCGGTGGTGCTCAGGCCCGTCACGGACGAGGTCCGGGTCATCATCGCCCCGGCCACCGCCATCAGCAGGGTGAGCGCCGCGGCGTGCACCGCCGCCAGGCGCAGCCGGTCGACGGCGTCCAGCTGCCGCCGGTAGGCCGTCCAGCCGAGCGTTCCCGCCGCGAACAGCGCCAGCAGACCGGCCCAGCGCCAGTCGGCGGTCACCTCGTCGGGCAGGTCGAAGAAGGAGATGTTCAGGTCCTCGCTGCGGTCGCCCCAGCCCGTCCCGCCGCCGGACACGCCGCTGTGGGCCTGGAACGTCGCCCCCGAGCCGAAGCCGAGCAGGGTGAGGCCGAGGTTGGGCAGGAAGGCCAGCGACAGCCCGATCTGCCCGCCGCTCGTGCTGTTCGCCGCGACCAGGACGAAGGCGGCCGCCGCGGACAGCGCCACCGACACCGCCACGGCCCTGCCCGCGGTCAGCGCGGCCAGTGCCCAGCCGCGCACCGCCCGGCTGCGCCAGGCGGCCCAGCGCAGCGCGTCGGTGCCGTAGACGACGAAGGCCAGCAGTCCGGCCAGCAGGACGGTCCAGCCGACCGCCTCCAGCCAGCCGGCTTCCGCGGTGACCGCCGGCCGGGACAGGTCCCGGCCGCTGGTGGTGGTGTAGTCGGGGACGCCGTAGGTGTCCTGGGGCTGCCAGGTCGTGCCGCCGAACGCCCAGAGCAGCGTGGTCACCCCGGCCAGGACCAGGGCGGTGCGCAGCGCCTCGCCCGCGGCCTGGCCCCGGGTCAGCTGGCCGGCCACCGCCTTGCGCTGCTGCAGCCCGGCCCGCAGGCCGAGCCAGAGCGCCAGGCACCACAGGACGGTGACGGTCATCGGCGCCACCCGGAAGACGATGTCCATCCGGTCGGCGTGGCCCCGGCTCAGCGGGCTCTGGTAGCCGAGCCTGAACGGCGCGCCGAGCGCGTTCAGTGCCATCGCCAGCGTCGCGCCGAAGCGGTCGCCGAACTCGGGCGAGTGGAAGCGGTACTCGTACTGGTAGTCGCTCGGGACGGCCGCGATCAGGGCGGCCAGCAGCAGCACGACCGTCGGTGCGACGGCCGCCTTGAGCGCCGGGCGCCAGTCGGGCCCGGTCAGCAGTCGGTGGACGGGCGCCGGCTGGGCGTACGGCGTCCCGGCGCCCCAGCCGCCCACCGCGGGCGGGGCGGGCGCCGGGACGCCGGGGCCCGCGGTGGGGCCGTACCCGTGCGGCGGGGGCGGCGGCGGGACCGGGGGCGGGACGGTCCCCGCCGGATACCCGGGCGGCCCGGCCGGCGGCACCGCCGGCGGCACCGCCGGCGGGCCGACGGCGGGTGGGGGCGGCGGGCCGACGGCGGGTGGGGGCGGCGGCGGGGGCGCGAGCGGCCGCCCGCACGAACCGCACGCCGACGCCCCCTCCACCGAAGTCGCACCGCACGCTGCGCAGTTGGCCATGGACCGGTTCCCCCCGTTCGACGAGTCCCTGGGCTGCCCCAAGGAGCCCGTTTATCCCATCGGACCCAAACGAATGTCAACCGACCACCGGGGCAGGTGGATTGGGCGCACGGACCGGCTTCAGTCGCGCTTCTTCGGGACTTCCGGGACGGGCAGCATCGGCAGCCGCAGCGCGCCGAACGCGCCCTCCGGCACGGCCGGCCGCACCGGCGCCACCGGGGTGACCCGCCGGTACGCCTCGTGCTGCTCCGGGCGCCGGTCCGCCTCGCCCTTGTTCGGCCACATCGACAGGGCGCGCTCGGCCTGCGCGGTGATGGTGAGCGAGGGGTTGACGCCGAGGTTGGCGGAGACGGCCGCGCCGTCCACCACGCTGATCCCGGGGTGCCCGTACAGCCGGTGGTACGGGTCGACGACACCGGTCTCGGGGGCGTCGCCGATCGGGCAGCCGCCGAGGAAGTGCGCGGTCATCGGGATGTCGAAGATCTCGCCGACGGTGCTGCCCGCGAAGCCGTTGATCTCGGCGGCCAGCGCCTGGGCGCCCTTCTCGGCGGCCGGGATCCAGGTCGGGTTGGGGGCGCCGTGGCCCTGGCTGGAGGTGAGCCGGTCCTTGCCGAGCGGGCCCTTCTTCAGCGAGACGGTGATCGAGTTGTCCAGGGACTGCATCACCAGGCCGATGATCGTCTTCTCGGACCAGCCGCGCTGGTCCATCGAGCGGGCGAAGGTCACCGGGTGGAGCACCGAGTTGCCCAGGTAGCGCAGCCAGCGCGGGGCCCGTCCGCCGCCCTTGACCTGGGCGATCGACAGCGCGCCCATCGCGTTGGAGCCCTTGCCGTAGCGGACCGGCTCGATGTGGGTGTTGGCGTCCGGGTGGATCGAGGAGGTGATCGCGACGCCCTTGGTGAAGTCCGCCTTGGCGCCGTAGCGCCGGTCGGTGGTCTGCGCGCCCACCAGGGCCTCGGAGTTGGTGCGGGTCAGCTCGCCGAGCCGCGCCGAGATCCGGGGCAGGTGCCCGGCGGCGCGCATCCGGTGCAGCAGCGACTGGGTGCCGTAGGTGCCGGCCGCGACGACCACCCGGGCGGCGGTGATGGTCCGCGCGCCCGCCTTGACCCGGTCCGTCTTCGAGCGGGAGTCGGTGCGGCGCACGTCCACGGCGAAGCCGCGCTCCCCGTCGTCCCCGTCGATCTCCCGGATCCGGGCCACCGTGGTCAGCGGGTGGATCTCCGCGCCGCCCCGTTCGGCCAGGTAGAGGTAGTTCTCGGTGAGCATGTTCTTGGCGCCGTGCCGGCAGCCGGTCATGCACTCGCCGCACTCCACGCAGGCCTTGCGGGCCGGGCCGGCGCCGCCGAAGTACGGGTCGGGGACCTCGTCGCCGGGCGCCGCCTTGGACGTCCCTCCCCCAGACTCCGTCCGGGAGGTGCCCCCAGTGTCCTTGCCGTCGCCGAAGAACACCCCGACCGGGGCCATGTGGAAGGTGTCGGCGACGCCCATCCGCTCGGCGGCCGCCTTGAGGTGGACGTCGGAGGGGGTGACGGTCGGGTTGAGCCGGACCCCGAGCATCCGCTGCGCCTGGTCGTAGAACGGCGCCAGCTCCTCCTGCCAGTCGGTGATGTGGCGCCACTGGCGGTCCTCGAAGAAGGCCTTCGGCGGCACGTAGAGGGTGTTGGCGTAGTTCAGCGAGCCGCCACCGACCCCGGCGCCGGCCAGGATCAGCACGTTGGCCAGCAGGTGGATCCGCTGGATGCCGTACAGCCCGAGCTGCGGCGCCCACAGGTAGTTCGGCAGGTCCCAGGAGTTCTTGGGCAGTTCGTCGCGGTCGAAGCGCCGTCCGGCCTCCAGGACGGCGACCCGGTAGCCCTTCTCGGTCAGCCGCAGTGCCGCGACCGACCCTCCGAAGCCGGACCCGACCACGACCACGTCGTAGTCGAACTCCGACGCACCACCGGACTCCACCATCTGCCACTGCTCCTTCACCGTGATGATCATGCGTGTGGGAACCACGAGCCGGGCCCCGCCCGGAGCCGGGGCCCGCGTGCCACCGGGGCCTACCGGAAGCGCAGCGCCTTGAGCGCGCGCAGCCCGCCGGTCATCAGCCCGGCGAACTGCTTGTCGTCCAGGCCGAACGAGGGCGCGATCGGCAGCAGCCGCTGGGTCGCGACGGTCTGCGCCTCGGTGAAGCGCAGGATGCCCTCGGCGCCGTGCCGGCGGCCCAGCCCGGAGTCGCCCATGCCGCCCATCGGGGAGGCGATCGAGCCGTACGCGGCCGCGTAGGCCTCGTTGACGTTGACCGTCCCGGTGCGCAGCCGGGCCGCGACCGCCCGGCCGCGGCGCAGGTCCCTGGTCCAGACGCTGGAGTTCAGGCCGTACGGCGTGGAGTTGGCGGCGGCCACCGCCTCGTCGTCGGTGTCGAAGCGGTAGACGGAGACGACCGGGCCGAAGGTCTCCTCGGCGCAGACCGTCATGTCCGGGGTGACGCCGTCGAGGATGGTCGGCTCGTGGAAGAACGGGCCGAGGTCCGGTCGGGCACGGCCGCCGGCCAGCACGGTGGCGCCCGCCTTCACCGCCTCCTCCACGTGCCGGGTGGTGGTCTCCAACTGGCGGACGGAGACCAGCGAGCCCATGTCCGCGCCGTACGCGAGGCCGCCGCCGAGGCGCAGCGCCCGGGTGCGGGCGGCGAAGCGCTCCAGGAAGGCGTCGGCCACCGAGCGGTGCACCAGCAGCCGCTCGATCGAGATGCACAGCTGCCCGGCGGAGGAGAAGCAGGCCCGTACGGCGCCCGCGGCGGCGGCGTCGAGGTCGGCGTCGGAGAGCACCAGCATGGCGTTCTTGCCGCCGAGTTCGAGCGAGGCGCCGACCAGCCGCTCGGCGGCGCGCCGGGCGACGTCCCGGCCGGTGCGGGTGGAGCCGGTGAAGGAGACGTAGTCGGCGTGCTCCACCACGGCCGGGCCGATCACCGGGCCGTCGCCGATCACGATCTGCCACAGGTCGGCCGGCAGCCCGGCCTCGACCAGCAGTTCGCGGGCCCACAGCGCGGTCAGCGCGGTCTGGGTGTCGGGCTTGTTGACCACCGCGTTGCCGGCCACGAAGGCGGGCAGCGCGTCGCCGACGGACAGCTCCAGCGGGTAGTTCCAGGGCGAGATGTGGCCGACCACGCCCTTGGGACGGCGGGCCTCGACCGTGTGGGTGAGCACCGGCAGGGCGCCGCCGCGCCGCTTGTCCCTGAGGTAGGCGTGCGCGGCCCGCCCGTAGTGCCGGGCGGCCATGGCGACGGCCATCACCTCCTCGAAGGCGTGCAGCCGGGCCTTGCCGGTCTCCGCCTGGATCAGGTCCAGGACCTCGTCCTGCCGCTTGAGCAGCAGGTCGTGGAAGCGCAGCAGGACGGCGGCGCGGCGGCGCACCGGCAGCGCGGCCCAGGCCGACTGGGCGCGACGGGCCAGCTGGAAGGCGACCTCGACGTCGGCGGGGGTGGACTGCGGCAGGCCGGCCAGCCGCTCGCCGGTCAGCGGGGCGACGGTCTCCACGAGGTCGGGCTCGCCGGCGGCGGTGACGCCGGCCGCCAGCCGGTCGACCAGGGAGGGCGGAACGGCCGACGCGACCGTCCGGCCGCCGCCGGGGGCCGCCGGGTTGCCGGCGCCGGGGTGCTCGGTGGTCACTGCATCTGCTGTGAGGTCCGACATACGGCGCAGCCTAGGCCTTCGGGAGCCGGTCCGGTACCCGTCGGTAACAAGAATCTGCCGCAGTCGGGCGAAAGCGGGGCGCTCCGCCCGTACCGCGTCCCGCTCGGCTCGTCGGCGGGCCGGCGGGCGGCGTCGGCGGAAGGACCAGCGGGCCGACGTGCGACGTCAGCGGGTCGGCGTGAAGTAGTGGAGCACCGCGTTGAAGCGCTGCTCGGCCTCGTTCCACTCGTTGCCCTTCTCCGGGCTGGACGAGTAGATCGCGTAGCTGGTGCCGTCGTCGTCGATGAACTCCGCCTCGACCGCCCGCCGCCGGCCGCCGCCCTGGGCGGCGTAGCTGAACTCCCAGACGGCCGCCTCGTGGCCGTTGACCGCGACGGCGGTCATCTTGTGCTGCTTGTAGTCCTTCAGCGACTTGGAGACGGTGCCCTCCATCTCCCGCATGTGCTCCAGCGGCTTGACCGACTGGCCGACGGTGACGGCGAACTGCAGGTAGTGCACCTTGTTGTCGGGGCTGTAGTAGATCTGGTTGTCGGACGTGGCGGAGCGCTGCCACACCGGGCTGCCCGAGGGCAGCGGGAAGCGGAAGCCGGCCGGGTCGTCGACCCAGTGGTAGCCGCCGGGCGCCGCCGGGGGGCTGGCGTCGCCGCTGGGCCCCGGTCCGGTCGACTCGGTCGGCGCGGTCGGCGCCGGGTCGTCGGGGCCACCGCCCACCACGTACCGGGTGGCGCCGAAGGTGCCCGCGGCCGCGAGCAGGCCGACGGCCAGCGCGATGGCGACGATCCTCGCGGTGCTGCGGCGCTTGGCCGGGCCGCGCGCGGGCGTGACGGAGTGCGCCGCCGGCGCGACGGGAGCGGTGTGCGCCTGCGAGGCGGCTGCCGAGCCCCCGGTGGTGTCCTGAACGGCGGGGGACGCCGCGACGGGGACACCGGCGGCCTGCGGCTCGGTCGGCCCCTCGGAGCCCGCCGGCGGAGCCTCCGCGGGCTCCACGGGGCGCTCGCTGCGGTCCACCACCGGCACCGACTGGGTGGGCGATCGCATCGGCGCGACGGCCTTGAAGCCGATCGTGTGCCCGGCCTGCACCTCGGCCAGCATCCGGGCCGCCTCGTCCGCGGTCGGACGGTCGGCCGGGTCCTTGGCCATCAGCGCGGCCAGCACCGGCCCGAGCGGCCCGGCCCGGCGCGACTCCGGCAGCGGCTCGTCGACCACCGCGGCCAGCGTGGTGATCGGCGAGTCCCGGCGGAACGGCGACTGACCCTCGACCGCCGCGTACAGCGTCGCGCCGAGGCCCCACAGGTCGGAGGCCGGCCCGGGCCGCTGGCCCTGGGCGCGCTCCGGCGCCAGGTAGTCCGGCGAGCCGACCAGGTCGCCCGGCCGGGTCAGCTCGGTCGAGCCCTCGTACTTGGCGATCCCGAAGTCCAGCAGGACCACCCGTCCGGTGCCGCGCTCCAGCAGCACGTTGGCCGGCTTCACGTCCCGGTGCAGCACGCCCAGCTGGTGGCCGCGGTGCAGCGCCGCGAGCACCTGGCTGCCGACCTCGGCGGCGGCGCGCGGCTGCAGGGTGCCGTCCTGGCTGATCACGTCGGCCAGCGAGCGGCCGTCGACCAGCTCCATGACGATCCACGGCCGGCCGTCCTGCTCCAGCACGTCGTGCACGGTGATCACGCCCGGGTGCTTGATCCGCGCGGCCGCGCTGGCCTCGCGCTTCATCCGGGTGTGCAGGATCTGCAGGTCCTCCTCGGGCAGGTGGTTGACGGTCAGCTCCTTGACCGCGACCTCGCGGTCGAGCATCCGGTCCCAGGCCCGCCAGACCGTGCCCATGCCGCCACGGCCGAGCCGCTCACCGAGCTCGTACCGCCCGGCGAGCAGCCGCTCCACCTCGGCCGCCTCCGGCCGGTCCTGCACACCCATCTGCGACCGCTCCCCCACACATTCCGCCAGCCGTCACCGCGACGGAGGGCCTGGTGCAGACCACTGTTCGAACAAATCCCACGCACACATTAGGCGTACCGCGCGGCCCCCGGTAATCACGCCCACCCCCCGGAGCGGGGCTGCCCGATCCGTCCGGGCCGTCAGCCTGCGAACATCACCACGGCGGCCATTCCCAGCGCCAGCAGAGCGAATACTCCCCCCACCAGCAACGGGCCGAGCAGCGAGGGGGGTATCCGCGGCGGTTTCGCGTCGCCGCCGGACCGCTTTCCGGCGCCGCCGGCCGCGCCGGCATTCCCGGTGTCCCCGGAGTTTCCACCCCGTCGGCCGCCACGGCGCGTCCGCACCGGCACCAGCGGCGCCTCCGGCTTCAGCGTCACCGCCCGCGCCACCCGCTCCTCGTCCACCGGCTCCGGCGCGCCCGCCAGCAGCTCCGCCAGTTCGCGCCACACCGCCTCCGCGGTCGGCCGCAGCACCGGATCGGGCTGCAGCAGCCGCTCGACCAGCGGCCCCAGCGGCCCGCAGACCGCGGAATGCTCGCGCCGCCCGTCCCGCACCGCGGTCACCAGCTCCGGCACGCCGCCCTCCGGGTACGGCGCGCGGCCGGTGACCAGCCGGTGCACCAGCACGCCGAGCGCCCAGCAGTCGCCCGCCGGGCCGCCGTCCAACGGCCAACGCTCCGCCACCGGGCCCACCAGGGTGGCCCGGACGTCGTACCGGCGCCGCCCGCCCGGCCCGCCGAGCTCCTCGGCCAGCGCCTCCTGCGCCACCCCGGCGAGCAGCCCGCCGAGCATCGCCGCGCCGTCCTCGCAGACCAGCACCGACTCCGGGGTCACGTTGCCGTGGGTGAGCCCGGCCGCGTGCAGCGCCCGCAGCGCGCCGGCCAGGTCCGCCGCCAACTCGGCCGCCCGGTACGGCGGTACCGGCCCGCCGACCAGCAGCTCGGCCGCCGTCTGTCCGGCCGGCCGTTCCTCGGCCGTCCACAGCGACTCACCGTCCACGAAGGCCCCGACCCCGCGCAGCAGCCGCGGGTGCGCGGCCGGCGCGGCCGAGCCGACCGCCGCCACCCGCCGCACCAGCCGGTCCGCCTGGGCGGGCGCCTCCTCCTCCGGGTCCTGACCGGCGGTCAGCAGGGCGGGCAGCTCCAGGGCGCGCAGCAGCACCGATTCACCGGTCCGCTCGTCCACCGCGTGTGCGCGGAAGGGTTCGGGACGGTCCGTCAGCCGGTACCGTCCCGCCAGCAACTGCCCGGGGCCGCCTCGCATGCCAGTTCCTCTCGCTCACCGAGCAGCCTACTGAGCGGTTCCCCTACGCTCGGCCCATGGACTGGACCGATCTGATCGACACCGCCTTCACGGTGGCGGGGAACACCGACCGAGCCAACCGGGCGGAGGCCGTCCGCACGGTGGAGGCCGCCGTCGTCGACGGCGAGGAGCCGGTCGCCTCCACCGCCGGCCGCCACCCCGACCACTTCCGCAAGGGGGTGCTCGTACTGACCACCCACCGGCTGCTCTTCCTGAAGGACGGGAAGCCGCCGGTACCGGTTCCGCTCACCGCCGTCACCGACGCCACCGTGAACCGCACCAAGCTCAACGGCGAGGTGCTGACGGTCGTCGCGCTGACCGGCTCGCACCGCTTCGAGGACGTGGTCAAGGCGGACGTCTTCGCCGAGCAGCTCCGGGAGTCCGCCCGGCTCGCCCGCACCGTCGCGGCACCGGGGAAGCCGGCCGCCGCCGCGCCCTCCGGCGGCGAGCAACTCGTCGGACAGCTGGAGCGGTTGGCCGCGCTGCGCGCGTCCGGGGCGCTCACGGAGGACGAGTTCAGCCGGGCCAAGCAGCGCCTGATCGGCTGAACCCGCCTCCCGTGCGCTACGGCGCCGGCTGGAAGCTGTTGAAGACGACGTCCCGGACCGGGGCCTGCGCGGCCCACTCCGCGTCCGGGACGATCCAGTAGATCGAGTAGCCGTACTTGGCCGGGGTCCCGGTCACGAAGCCGCGGTTGAGCGAGTGCATCCTGGGCGTGCCGTTGGTCCACTCCCAGTCCGCCGCGTTGGTCCACTGCCGGTAGGTGATCGGCGCCAGGTTCAGCCGCTGGTAGTTGGTCACCTGGCCGCGCACGTTGGGCTCGGACTCCTGCCAGTCGGCGACGGCGCTGGCGCCCGGCGTGGTCGTCCACTCGATCCGCAGCTGGCTGCCGTCGGCGGCGTTCTTGAAGATCCGCCGGTTGGCGTCGGACCCGGACGGCTGCAGCCAGTCCGGCAGGACGACCGAGAAGCCGCTCGGGTCCTTGTACTCGTGGTACCCGGCCGGCACCGCGCCGCCCGGAGCGGGCTGCGCCGGGCCCGGGGCGGGTGCCTGCGACTGCACCGGAGCCGCCGGCGTGGTGGCGGCGGGCTGCGCGGGTGCCGGAGCGGGGACCGCGGGCGTGGCGGCCTCGGCGCCCGGTGTCCCGGTGGCCGTGGCGGCGGGCGCGGGTGCGGGTGCGGAAGCGGGCGGCGCCGCGCTCTCGCCCGGCGCGGCGTCCGTGGTCGTCGCCACCGGCGAGCCGGACCCGGCGCCGTGGGTGGACGCGCCCTTGGCGCTGCCGTTCCCGCCGCCGACGGCCTGGAGCACCGCGACCACTCCCGCGATCAGCAGCAGCACCACGATCACGGTGGCGATGGCCAGCCGCCGCCGACCGGTGCGCGGGTTCGCCCCGGCGGCCTGCGTCGCGCCCATCGTCCACTCGCTGGTCACCGGCCGGATCGGCTCGGGCGCCGGCTCCGCCGCCTTCGCGGCGGGCTCCGCCACGGCGGCCGCGGGCGGCTCCTCGTCCCGGGCCCGGCTGCCCACCCGGACCGTCCCCAGCAGCCCGCCCACGGGCCGCTTCCGGCCCTCCTCGGGCTTCTCCGGCTTCGGCTCCGGCTTCGGCTCCGGCTCCGGCTTCGGCTCGGTCGCGGGCTCCGCCCCGGATCCGGTCTCCGGCTCGGTCCTCGGCCCGGCCGCGGACTTCGTCCCCGGCGCGACGGCCGGTTGCTCCACCGGCATCGCGTACTCGGTGGTCGACTCGGACTTCACGGTCGCCTCCGCGACCACCCGCTTGAGCATCGACCGGGTCTGCGTGGCGTCCAGCCGCTCGGCCGGGTCCTTCTCCAGCAGCCCCTCGATCACCGGCAGCAGCGGCCCGGCGTTCACCGGCGTGGCCAGGTCCTCGGTCATCACCGCGGTCAGCGTGGCCAGGGCCGAGCCGCGGTCGTACGGCGGCCGCCCCTCGACCATCGCGTACAGCGTGCCGCCCAGCGACCACAGGTCGGCCGGCGGCCCGGGCTTCTGCCCGCGGGCCCGCTCCGGGGATATGTACGAGGGCGCGCCGACCAGCATGCCGGTGGAGGTGACGGAGGCGTCGCCCTCGACGCTGGCGATGCCGAAGTCGGTCAGCACGACCCGGCCGTCCTCGCCGATCAGCACGTTGGACGGCTTGACGTCCCGGTGCAGGATGCCCAGCGCGTGCGCGGCGATCAGCACCCCCAGCACGTCCAGCGCGATCTCGGCGGCCCGGCCGGGCGCGAGCGGCCCGTCCTCGCGGATGACGTCGGCCAGCGAGCGGGACTCGACCAGCTCCATGACGATCCACGGCCGGTCGTCCTCGTCGACGACGTCGAAGACGGTGACCGCGGAGTTGTGCCGGATCCGTGCGGTCGCCTTGGCCTCGCGCAGCGTCCGGACGATCAGCCGGTGCTTCTCCTCCTCCTCGACGCTGGCGTTCATCCGCAGTTCCTTGACCGCGACGGTCCGGCCCAGCATCTCGTCCTCGGCGCGCCAGACGGTGCCCATGCCACCGCGTCCGAGCACGCCGTTCAGCCGGTAGCGGCCGGCCAGGAGGCGGCCGGTGGAACCCTGCGCCTGGGTCATTCGGAACGTTCCCCCATGTGCTGCTGGCGGTCGTGGTGACGGCGTGTCGGACCGGCCGGGCCCGAACGCCCAAGCCTCCATCATCCCCTGTCCCGGTGGCTCAGGACCACCCGCCCCCCGTCCCAAGCCGGGACGAACCGGAACCGGTGCGGCGCTCCGTGCCCGATCTGTGATCGAAAACTCGCCAAGATCCGTTCGAATCACTGCTACCGTTCGGCAGCTCATCGTCTTTTCCGGGGGGATTCGGCGCCCATGACCGCACCCGCACCGGGCGCTGACGGCCCATCGCCCCGGCCGCACACCGCCCAGCACTACTCGGTCGCACCCGCACCGGCCTCCCCCGAAGGCTACGTGGTGCCCGGCATGCCCGGCGCCCCGGTGGCCGGCTACGACCCCGTCGCCCCAGCGGCCCGGACCGCCCCCCGCCGCCGCACCGCCGCGGCCGTCGCCCTCGCCGTCCTCGCCATGCTGCTCGGCGGCCTGGCCTACGGCTGCGCCCCGTTGCGGGCCGCCGACAGCCTCGGCTGGCTGGCCATCGCCCAGGCCGGAGTGGTGGCCCTCCCGCTCGGCCGGCTCGGCGGCCGCAACCGGCTGCTCCCGCCGCTCGGCGCACTCCTCGCGGCCGGCGCGCTCCTCCTCGGCCAGCTGGCCGAACACCTCCGCCTGGTGGACTCCGACGGCCCCGGCCCGCGCGGCCTCCTGCACGACGCCCTGGCCGGCTGGCGCGCCGACCTCCGCCCGCTCGACGCCGCCTTCTACGCCATCGCCCTCATCGGCGGCTTCCTCCTCACCCGCCGCACGGCCGACCGCAGTTGACGCCCCGCCGACGACCGGGAAGCCCCCGGACAGCCCGAAGGCCCCCAGCCGTGCTCGGCGGGGGCCTTCGTCAGCCGACGGCTCAGCGGTGGTCGAGCGCCGGGTTGACCGTCACCTCGACGCGCTGGAACTCCTTGAGCTCCGTGTAGCCGGTGGTGGCCATCGCACGGCGCAGCGCACCGAACAGGTTCATGGTGCCGTCCGGGGTGTGCGACGGACCGGTCAGGATCTCCTCGGTGGTGCCGACCGTGCCGAGGTCCACCCGCTTGCCGCGCGGCAGCTCCTCGTGGACGGCCTCCATGCCCCAGTGGAAGCCCTTGCCCGGGGCGTCGGTGGCGCGGGCCAGCGCGGCACCGATCATCACGGCGTCGGCGCCACAGGCGACGGCCTTCGGGATGTCGCCGCTGTAGCCGACGCCACCGTCCGCGATCACGTGCACGTAGCGGCCGCCGGACTCGTCCATGTAGTCGCGGCGCGCGGCCGCCACGTCGGCGACGGCGGTGGCCATCGGCACCTGGATGCCGAGCACGTTGCGGGTGGTGTGGGCGGCGCCGCCGCCGAAGCCCACGAGCACGCCGGCCGCGCCGGTCCGCATCAGGTGCAGCGCCGCGGTGTACGTGGCGCAGCCGCCGACGATCACCGGGACGTCCAGCTCGTAGATGAACTGCTTGAGGTTGAGCGGCTCGGCGGCGCTGGAGACGTGCTCGGCCGAGACGGTGGTGCCGCGGATGACGAAGACGTCGACGCCGGCGTCCACCACGGCCTTGGAGAACTCGGCGGTGCGCTGCGGGGAGAGCGCGGCGGCGGTGACCACGCCGGAGTCGCGGACCTCCTGGATCCGCTGCTTGATCAGCTCGGCGCGGATCGGCGCGGCGTAGATCTCCTGCAGCCGACGGGTCGCGGTGGCCTCGTCGGTGATCGCGGCGATCTCGTCGAGCAGCGGCTGCGGGTCCTCGTAGCGGGTCCAGAGGCCTTCGAGGTTCAGCACGCCCAGGCCGCCGAGGCGGCCGATGGCGATGGCCTGCTGCGGCGAGACCACGCTGTCCATCGGGGCGGCCAGGAACGGCAGCTCGAAGCGGTAGGCGTCGATCTGCCAGGCGATCGAGACCTCCTTCGGGTCCCGGGTACGGCGGCTGGGGACGACGGCGATGTCGTCGAAGGCGTACGCCCGGCGGCCGCGCTTGCCTCGCCCGATCTCGATCTCGGTCACTTCGAGCCCTTCTGCTGTGTTGCTGTGCCCGCCGGGTCACCCCGGCCGCACCCCAGTATCCCGTACTACCGGCGGCCGCGCCCCGACGGCCCGCTCCCCGGACGCGCCGGAGGGGCCCGCCGCTGCGCTCAGTGCGCTCAGCGACGGGCCCCTCGGTGGCTCGGGTGGTGCGGACCGGTCAGCGGGTCGAGTAGTTCGGCGCCTCGACGGTCATCTGGATGTCGTGCGGGTGGCTCTCCTTGAGGCCCGCCGAGGTGATCCGGACGAAGCGGCCCTTGCTCTCCATCTCGGCGATGGTGCCGGCGCCGACGTAGCCCATGGTCTGGCGCAGGCCGCCGACCAGCTGGTGCAGCACGGCCGACAGCGGGCCGCGGTACTGCACCTGGCCCTCGATGCCCTCGGGGACGAGCTTGTCGTCCGAGGCCACCTCGGCCTGGAAGTAGCGGTCCTTGGAGTACGAGCGGCCCTGGCCGCGGGACTGCATGGCGCCCAGCGAACCCATGCCGCGGTAGGACTTGAACTGCTTGCCGTTGATGAACAGCAGCTCGCCCGGGGACTCCTCGCAGCCGGCCAGCAGCGAGCCGAGCATCACAGTGTCGGCACCGGCGGCCAGCGCCTTGCCGATGTCGCCCGAGTACTGCAGGCCGCCGTCACCGATGACCGGCACGCCGGCCTCGCGGCAGGCCAGGGCGGCCTCGTAGATGGCGGTGATCTGCGGGACGCCGATGCCGGCGACCACGCGGGTGGTGCAGATGGAGCCGGGGCCGACGCCGACCTTGACGCCGTCCACGCCGGCGTCGATCAGCGCCTGGGCGCCGTCACGGGTGGCGACGTTGCCGCCGACCACGTCGACGCCCACGGCCGACTTGATCTTGGCGATCCAGGCCAGCGCGTTGTGGCTGTGGCCGTGCGAGGTGTCGACCACCAGGAAGTCCACGCCGGCCTCGACCAGGGCCTGGGCCCGGTCGAACGCCTCGGCGCTGGCGCCGACGGCGGCACCGACCAGCAGCCGGCCCTCGGCGTCCTTGGCGGCGTTCGGGTACTGCTCGGCCTTGACGAAGTCCTTGACGGTGATGAGGCCCTTGATCCGGCCCTCGTCGTCGACCAGCGGCAGCTTCTCGATCTTGTGGCGGCGCAGCAGCGCCATCGCGTCGACGCCGGAGATGCCGACCTTGCCCGTGATCAGCGGCATCGGGGTCATGATCTCGCGGACCTGGCGGCTGCGGTCCGACTCGAAGGCCATGTCGCGGTTGGTGACGATGCCGAGCAGCTTGCCCGCCTCGTCGGCGATCGGCACGCCGGAGATGCGGAACTTGGCGCACAGCGCGTCGGCCTCGGCCAGCGTGGTGTCCGGGCCGACCGTGATCGGGTCGGTGACCATGCCGGACTCGGAGCGCTTCACCAGGTCGACCTGGTTGGCCTGGTCCTCGACGGACAGGTTGCGGTGCAGCACGCCGACGCCACCCTGGCGCGCCATCGCGATGGCCATCCGCGACTCGGTCACCTTGTCCATCGCCGCGGAGAGCAGCGGGATGTTGACGCGGACGTTCCGGGAGACCCGCGAGGAGGTGTCCACCTGGTTCGGCAGCACCTCGGAGGCCCCGGGCAGCAGCAGGACGTCATCGAACGTGAGCCCGAGCATGGCGAACTTCTCGGGTACGCCTGCGGCGTTGTAAGACATTTGGGGGGTACCTTCCGTGGCCGGCCTTATCCGCTCACGCCCTGAGGGTGG
Source organism: Kitasatospora sp. NPDC085464 (assembly GCF_044541955.1). NCBI lineage: Bacteria > Bacillati > Actinomycetota > Actinomycetes > Kitasatosporales > Streptomycetaceae > Kitasatospora > Kitasatospora sp. NPDC085464. Next base: position 107,541 of record NZ_JBITTM010000019.1, on the reverse strand, counting down.
GGGCGCATTCATCGCTCACTCGCGCAGACCGCCGAAAGCCGGGCGCAATAGGAGGATCCTCCAAGGGGACCCCGCGCGCACCCGTGAAACTTTGGCAACCCGCCCAGGCGCCGATACCCCATGGTACTGGCACCGCGAATGTGTCCTCGTGTGCCCTTGACAACAACCCCGCCCGCTGCCTGATTCCGCCTGATTCCGTCCCGCCCGCGGAGCCCCGCCGAGCGGGCACGCCCCGCAACGGCCGAGGTCACGCGCCCCGCAACGGCCGAGGCCAGGGGTCAGGAGGACTCCTCCGCGAGGGCCCGCAGCCGACTGAGCGCCCGGTGCTGGGCCACCCTGACGGCGCCCGGGGACATCCCGAGCACCTCGCCGGTCTCCTCCGCCGACAGCCCGGCGGCCACCCTCAGCAGCACCAGCTCGCGCTGACGGGCCGGCAGGTTGGACAGCAGCTCCTTCGCCCAGGCCGCGTCGCTGCTCAGCAGCGCCTGCTCCTCCGGGCCGAGCGCCTCGTCCGGCACCTCCGGCAGGTCGTCCTGCGGGACGACGGTCGACCCCGGCCCGCGCATCGCGGCCCGCTGCAGGTCGGCGATCTTGTGCGCGGCGATGCCGTACACGAAGGCCTCGAACGGCCGCCCCTGGTCCTTGTACCGGGGCAGCGCGCAGAGCACCGCGACGCAGACCTCCTGCGCGACGTCGTCCACGTGGTGCCGGGCTCCGCCGGGCAGTCGCACGAGCCTGGCACGGCAGTACCGCAGCGCCAGCGGGTGGACGTAGGCGAGCAGGGCGTCGATCGCCGGGCCCTCGCCGCGCACGGCCGCCGCGACCAGCTCGCCCACCAGCGGCGAGCCGCCCGTACCGAGCACCGGAGGGCGGCCCGGTCCGCGGTCGGCGCCGGAGCCGTCCGGACCGCCGGGATCGGCGTACGACGGATCGTGACCCGGACCGGAGGGCTCGGCCTCCACCGGGTCCGCCTGGCCGGCCGCGCCGGCGACGTCGTCGCGCATCGGTCCATGGTGCCTGGTCGAGCGGGAAAACGCGGCACCGCGTCCGGAGTTGTGCACCGGAACGTTATGCGCTGCCGCACCGTGGGGCGTGCCGCGCACCACCGGCCCCTCCTGCACCGTGCCGCCTCCCGCCCCGCCGTCGGTGGTCCCGTCCGTCGCGCCGTCCGCCGAGTGTCCTGCGGCCGCGCGGTTCGCCGCAGTGCCCGTCCGCTGGTCCCCGAGGTGCTCCACTCCTCCATGGTGCAACCTCGGGACCGTGACGTCACACACCTGTGCGGTACCCGCCACGGGGATCACCGGTGGCGCGCCGCACCCGGCGGCGCCGCCGGTGGTCAGCGGACCAGGCCCCAGCGGAAGCCCAGCGCCACCGCGTGCGCGCGGTCGGAGGCCCCGAGCTTCTTGAACAGCCGTCGGGCGTGGGTCTTGACGGTGTCCTCGGACAGGAACAGCTCGCGCCCGATCTCGGCGTTGCTGCGGCCGTGGCTCATGCCCTCCAGCACCTGGATCTCACGCGCCGTCAGGGTCGGCGCGGCACCCATGTCGGGGCTGCGCAGGCGGCGCGGGGCGAGCCGCCAGGTCGGGTCGGCGAGGGCCTGGGTGACGGTGGCCCGCAGCTCGGCGCGCGAGGCGTCCTTGTGCAGGTACCCGCGGGCGCCCGCGGCCACCGCGAGCGCGACACCGTCGAGGTCCTCGGCGACGGTGAGCATGATGATCCGCGCGCCCGGGTCGGCGGACAGCAGCCGCCGGACCGTCTCGACCCCGCCGAGGCCGGGCATCCGGACGTCCATCAGAACGAGATCGGAGCGGTCGGCCACCCAGCGGCGGAGGACCTCCTCCCCGTTCGTCGCGGTGGTGACCCGGTCCACACCGGGTACGGTCGCGACCGCGCGGCGAAGCGCCTCGCGGGCGAGCGGGGAATCGTCGCAAACGAGAACGGAAGTCATGACCGTCGTCCTCCGCAGCTGATCCGCGTCACGTTGAGCCTCCTGGCTGGTACGAACCTCTCCGACACGGCCGATCGGCGACAGACTCCGTGCTGATCGCCCCAACCTGCCCGCGATCGTTCCCGACGTCCGGCGCCCGCTAACCGCCTCCGCACTTCCAACGACCGTCACTCGAATGAGTTACGGCCTTCGGGGCCATCTCCACCACTGTACGTGGCCAACCCGTTACCGATCAGCCGCATCGCGGTGCACACGCCGCACTTTTCCGCAGCTCGCGCGCGGTCGGCGTACGACCCGCACACCGATTCGGCATGTCGTGCGCCCGTCGGCCACCCGATTGCCACGCCCGCGCCCGCCGAGGACCCTTGCCCACTTTGCCCGTTTTTATAGCTTTCGTATGGTCATTGACTGTTGTGCCAGTGTGTGGGTGACTTGTCCATGGAGTTGCCTTAAGTCATATTTCCAGGTGTCCACACCAGTGCATCGAAGCCCCGCCGTATCGCTCGGCAGCAGCCCGCCGAGCGCCCGGCCGACGGCCGACGGCCTCTGAAGGGAATGAGCCATGGCAGATTTCTCCCGCCTCCCCGGTCCCAACGCGGACCTCTGGGACTGGCAGCTCTCCGCAGCCTGCCGCGGCGTGGACAGCTCGCTCTTCTTCCACCCCGAGGGCGAGCGCGGGGCCGCGCGCAGTTCGCGCGAGGCCAGCGCCAAGGAGGTCTGCATGCGCTGCCCGGTGATCGCCGAGTGCGCCGCGCACGCGCTGGCGGTCCGCGAACCGTACGGAGTCTGGGGCGGGATGACCGAGGACGAGCGCGAGGAGATGCTGGGACGCTCGCGGCACCGGCTGGTGGAGGTCCCGCTGACCCCGCCGGCGGTCGCGCAGCGCTAGACCCGCCTCCGCGACGCGCCGTGAAGAAACGTTTCTTCGCGGCGCCTCAGGCCGGTCACGGCCGGTACGGGACCTGCGGGAGTTCCGTCACCCACCGTCAGCGGGCGGCCGCCGCCCCCGCCAGCCGCTCCAGCATCAGCGCCACGGCCGGCACCTCGGCCAGGTCCGGCAGGGTCAGCGCGACCACCTGTCGCACCGCCGGCGCCCCCGAGGCCGTCCGCACCGGCACCGTCGACACGCCGTCAGGGCGCACCGACTGCAGCGCCAGCCGCGGCAGCACCGCGACGCCCAGCCCGGCCGCCACCAGGCCGACCACCGCCGGGTAGTCGTCGGTCGCGAAGTCGATCCGGGGCTCGAAGCCCGCCCCGGCGCACAGCTCCACCAGGTGCCCCCGGCACTGCGGACAGCCGGCGATCCACTGCTCCCCCGCCAGCTCGGCCAGCTCGACCGGCCCGCCCCGCCCGGCCAGCGGGTGGGCGGCCGGCAGCAGGCCGACCAGCGGGTCGTCCAGCAGCGGGGTGACCACCAGATCGGACCAGTCGGTCCCGGCGGTCAGCTGCTGGGCCTCCAGGTTGGCCTCGGCCCGCGCCTCGCGCGGCGTGCCGTGCGCCGACGGCGGCAGCACGACGGCGCCGTCGGACTGCGGGTAGCGGAAGGCCAGCGCGATCTCGCACTCGCCGCCGCGCAGCATCGCCAGCGACTCCGGCGGCTCCGCCTCGACCAGCGACACGCGCACCCCCGGATGGCCGTCCCGCAGCCGGGCGACCGCGGGCGGCACCAGGGTGGAACTCGCGGTCGGGAAGGACACCAGCCGCACCCGGCCGGCCCGCAGCCCGGCGATCGCGGCCACCTCCTCCTCGGCGGCGGAGAGCCCCGCCAGGATCCCGGTGGCATGCTTGAGCAGGACCCGCCCGGCCTCGCTGAGCTGCATCCCGCGGCCCGAGCGGACCACCAGCGGGGTGTCCACGGACTTCTCCAGGGCCTTCATCTGCTGGCTGATGGCGGGCTGGGTGCACCCCAGCTCACGAGCGGCGGCGGAGAAGGAGCCGGTGCGGGCGACGGCACGCAGGACGCGCAGGTGGCGGGCCTCGATCATGCCTTAGTTATAAGGCAATCTTTGCGTTCTGCAAAATTCTACTGATGATTGAAGCGGCCACGACCCGGCGGACGACCGGGCGGGCGACAGCCGGAGGCCCGGCCCGCGTCCCCTCGCGGGGTGCGGACCGGGCCTCCGGTCAGTGGTTCGGGCCTCAGTGCGAGTGGCCGTGACCGTGGGAGTGGCCGTGACCGTTGTCGGCCTCCTCCTCCTTCTTCTCCACCACGAGGGTCTCGGTGGTGAGCAGCAGGGAGGCGATCGAGGCGGCGTTCTCCAGGGCGGAGCGGGTGACCTTGACCGGGTCGATGACGCCGGCCTTCACCAGGTCGCCGTACTCGCCGGTGGCGGCGTTGTAGCCCTGGCCGATCTCCAGCTCGGAGACCTTGGAGGTGATGACGTAGCCCTCCAGGCCGGCGTTCTGGGCGATCCAGCGCAGCGGCTCGTGCAGCGCCTTGCGGACCACGGCGACACCGGTGGCCTCGTCACCCGACAGGCCCAGGCCCTCGTCCAGCACCTTGGCGGCGTGGACCAGGGAGGCGCCACCGCCGGCGACGATGCCCTCCTCGACCGCGGCGCGGGTCGCCGAGATGGCGTCCTCCAGACGGTGCTTGCGCTCCTTCAGCTCCACCTCGGTGGCGGCGCCGACCTTGATGACGCAGACGCCGCCGGCCAGCTTGGCCAGGCGCTCCTGCAGCTTCTCGCGGTCCCAGTCGGAGTCGGTGGCGGCGATCTCGCCCTTGATCTGGGCGACGCGGCCGGCCACGGCCTCGGCGTCACCGGCGCCGTCGACGACGGTGGTCTCGTCCTTGGTGATGGTCACGCGGCGGGCGGTGCCCAGCACGTCCAGGCCGACCTGGTCGAGCTTGAGGCCGACCTCCTCGGAGATGACCGTGCCGCCGGTCAGGGTGGCCAGGTCGCCCAGGATCGCCTTGCGGCGGTCACCGAAGCCCGGGGCCTTGACGGCGACGGCGTTGAAGGTGCCGCGGATCTTGTTCACGACCAGGGTCGACAGCGCCTCGCCGTCGACGTCCTCGGCGATGATCAGCAGCGGCTTGGAGGCACCGCCCTGCAGGATCTTCTCCAGCAGCGGCAGCAGCTCCTGGATGGAGGAGATCTTGCCCTGGTTGATCAGGATGTACGGGTCCTCCAGGACCGCCTCCTGCCGCTCCGCGTCGGTGACGAAGTACGGCGACAGGTAGCCCTTGTCGAACTGCATGCCCTCGGTGAAGTCCAGCTCCACGCCGAAGGTGTTCGACTCCTCGACGGTGATGACACCGTCCTTGCCGACCTTGTCGATCGCCTCGGCGATCAGCTCGCCGACCTGGGTGTCCTGGGCGGAGAGGGACGCGACGGCGGCGACGTCGTCCTTGCCCTCGATCTCGCGGGCGACGGACAGCAGGTGCTCGGAGACGGCGGCGACGGCCTTGTCGATGCCCTTCTTCAGGGCGGCCGGGCCGGCACCGGCGGCGACGTTGCGCAGACCCTCGTTGACCAGGGCCTGGGCCAGCACGGTGGCGGTGGTGGTGCCGTCACCCGCGACGTCGTTGGTCTTGGTGGCGACCTCCTTGACGAGCTGCGCGCCAAGGTTCTCGTACGGGTCGTCCAGCTCGACCTCACGGGCGATGGTGACACCGTCGTTGGTGATGGTCGGGGCGCCGAACTTCTTGTCGATGACGACGTTGCGGCCCTTGGGGCCGATGGTCACCTTGACGGTGTCGGCCAGCTTGTTGACACCGCGCTCCAGCGAGCGGCGGGCGTCCTCGTCGAACTGCAGGATCTTCGCCATGTTCCCTATTCCCTCGGGGCTGCGGCCGGCCCACCGGCCGCCGAACTACGTGAACCAACAACCACGCCCCGGGCCCCTGTCACTTGGGACACGGATCCGGGGCGGGTCGGAACGACTTACTTCTCGATGCTGCGTTTACTTCTCGATGATGGCGAGAACGTCACGAGCCGAGAGGACGAGGTACTCCTCGCCCTGGTACTTCACCTCGGTGCCGCCGTACTTCGAGTACAGGACGATGTCACCGACGGCGACGTCGAGCGGCAGACGCTGGCCGTCCTCGAAGCGGCCCGGGCCGACGGCCAGGACGACGCCCTCCTGGGGCTTCTCCTTGGCGGTGTCCGGGATGACCAGGCCGGAGGCCGTGGTCGTCTCGGCGTCGAGCGGCTGGACCACGATGCGGTCCTCAAGCGGCTTGATGGCAACCTTGCTGCTGGTGGTCACGTCCGAGCTCCCCTTCGGAGATTACGGGGTTTTCTAACGGGTAGGGGCGAGCCTGCGGGTCTGCCGTCGCGGGGGTCAGACACACGTCTTCGCGTTAGCACTCCCCCGGTGGGGAGTGCCAAGGACGACCATAGGCCCGTGTTAGCACTCAGTCAACCAGAGTGCCAACGGCGCGCCCGGACAGCCCCGGCTGACGGATGAGTACCCGTACTCATGTGCGACCGTCGGCGCCCTCGGCACACTCGTGCCATGACCGACACCCCGGCACGCCTCGGCCCGTCCGACGCGCAGGACGCCGTGCTCGCGGTGGCGCTCCTGCCCGTACTGGCCGCCCTCCCGCTCGGCGCCTTCTGGCTGGGCGCCGCGGTGGCCGAAGCCTTCGGCTCCGACAGTGGCGGCTGCGTCGCCTACGGCGCGCTCTGCGCCCTGGTCATCGGCTGGGGCGTGCCGGTCGCCGTCGCCGTGCTCGGCGAACGGGCCGACTACCGGCTGCTGCCGATCTCCGCCGCGGTCGCCCCCTCCGCCCTGCCCGTCGTGCTCTGCCTGGCCGCCCTCGGATGAGCACGCCGCCCGCCGCCCGCAGGGCCCGAGCCGGGCTCCGCCCGCTCGCGCCCGCCCCGGGCACGGCGCCGCGCCGACCGGCGAGAATGACCCCGTGGACACCGAGAACCTCCAGCCCCTGCTGACCCCCGAGGGCCAGGCCCTGCTCGCCGAGCTGCGCGAGTTCACCCCCGAGGAGGAGCTCGCGCTGGCCACCCGGCTGCGGCGGGAGCACCCGGCGGAGCTGGTGTCGGCGGCCTTCGGGCAGGCGCGGCTGCGGCAGCGGGCGCGCGCGAAGTTCGGGGCGGACGCCGACCTGATGTACTTCACGCCCAACGGGGTCGAGCAGTCCACCCGGCGCAGCGTGGCCGAGTGGCGGGCGCGACGGTTCGCCGAGCTGGGCGTACGGCGGCTGGCGGACCTGTGCTGCGGCATCGGCGGGGACGTGCTGGCACTGGCCCGGGCGGGCATCGAGGTGCTGGCCGTCGACAAGGACCCGGCGGCCTGCGCCGCCACCGCCGCGAACGCCGCCGCGCTGGGCCTGGCCGAGCTGGTCGAGGTGCGCTGCGCGGACGTCGCCGAGGTGGACGTCACCGGCTACGACGCGGTGTTCACCGACCCGGCCCGACGGACCTCGCGCGGCCGGGTGTTCGACCCCGAGGCGTACGCCCCGCCGCTCTCCTGGGCGATCGAGGCCGGCCGGCGCACCCCGATCGGGGCGCTGAAGGTCGCACCGGGCATCCCGCACGAGGCCGTCCCGGCGGACGCCGAGGCCGAGTGGGTCTCCGACCACGGCGACGTCAAGGAGGCGGTGCTCTGGTTCGGCACCAGGGCCGCCGGCCCGCACCGCGCGACCCTGCTGCCGCACGGCGACAGCCTCACCGGCGGCGACCTGCCCGACCCGCCGGCCGGCCCGGTCGGGCGCTACCTGTACGAGCCGGACGGCGCGGTGATCCGGGCGCACCTGGTGGCCGAGGTGGCCGAGCAGGTCGGCGGCCGGCTGATCGACCCGAAGATCGCCTACCTGACCTCGGACGAGCTGGTCGCCACCCCGTACGCGCACGCCTTCGAACTCACCGACGTGATGCCCTTCCACATCAAGAAGCTGAAGGCGCTGCTGCGCGAGCGCGGGGTCGGCACGGTGGTGATCAAGAAGCGCGGGATGGCGATCACCCCGGAGGAGCTGCGCCGCCAGCTCAAGCCCTCCGGGCCGAACACCGTCACGGTGATCCTCAGCCGCACCGACCACGGCCCGCTGATGATGCTGGGGCAGCCGGTCCGGGCCTCCGGGGCCTAGGAGGCGGGGGCCTGGATGTAGTCCTCCAGCCGGGCCACCGAGAAGCCCTGCTCCTGGATCCGGGTCAGCAGGTCGCCGAACATCTGGGTCATCGTGGCGCCCTTGAGCTCCTTGGGGCCGCGGAAGTGCGCCAGGATGATGTCGCCGGGCTTCAGCTTCTTGTCCCCCGCCTGGTACTGCATGTCGTGGATCTGCATCGACTCGCGCCACAGCACGACCGCGCGCGGGCCGCACTGCTGCACCGCGGTGTTGAGCGTCGGGGTGTTGGCACCGTCGCCGAACGGCGGGCGGAACAGCAGCGGCGCGGTGCCGTACTGCTGGGTGAGCGCGGCCTGGTCGTCGCAGACCTCGGACTTCTGCTTGTCCGGCGACAGCTTGCTCATCACCGGGTGGTCCACGGTGTGGTTCTGGATGTGGTTGCCGAGCGCCTGGAGCGGCTTGAAGTAGCCGTAGTCGTTCTTGACGATGTCCTTGGTCAGGAACATCGAGATCGGCACCTTGAGGTCGGTCAGCATCTCGACGAACTTCGGGTCCTTCTCGGCTCCGTCGTCGATGGTGATGAAGACCACCTTGTCGGTCGTCTTCACGTCGCTGAACACCGGTACCGGGCCGGTCCGTTCGAGCTTGATGGGCTTGTCGGCGGGCGGCGCCGGGGCGGGCGGGAGCGGGGTGAGGTTCCACTTCGCCCAGGCCGCCGCGTTCGCGCCCGCCGGAGCGGCCCCCGGGGTGGCGGCCGCGCTGCTCGGGGCTGCCGCGGCCGGCTGGGGCGTGCCCGACGCCGCCGACGTGCCGGCCGGCGCGGCCGTGCCGCCGCCTCCGTTGTCGCCGCACGCGGTGGCGAAGGCCAGCAGGGCCAGCGCCCCCGCCGCGTACGTCCTGGTCCTGCTCCGCCCGTCCCTGCTCACCGCACCGCGCTCCCGGTTCCCGTTCAGCTTTCTATCAGCTGATTCACGGTAGCGGCCGGGGTCGCGGTTCCCGGTGACGACCTATTCGACCTGTTCGACCTGTTCGACGTGCTCGCTGGTGAAGGACCAGCGGTGCACCGGCCGGCCCAGCAGCTCGGCCGGCGGGTCGGCGACCGGCACCGGCGCGCCGCTCCACCAGGTGATCAGGAGCACCCGCTCGCCCGGGGCGGAGAACATTTCGAGGCGCTCAAGACCGGCCGTGCCGCGCACCGCGGGCAGCACCGACTCCCGCACCCAGGCGGCGAGCTCGGCCCCGCGGCCGTCCGCCGCCCGGGCCTCCCACATCGCGGCGACGGTCATCCGGCGCCGCCGCCCAGGGCGTCGTAGGCCTGGCCGTGGACGTCCCCGTGCCCGAAGCCCGCGGCCGGCACGTGGACCTCGGTCACCGGCAGCGAGGAGTCGGCGGACAGCTCGAACGCGGACGGCGCACGGTCGCGCCACACCATCTCGGAGCCGAGCGCCGCCACCATCGCGCCGTTGTCGGTGCACAGGCCCGGCCGCGGCACCCGCAGTCGGATGCCGGCCCGGTCGCAGCGCTGCTGGGCCATCTCGCGCAGTCGCGAGTTGGCCGCCACGCCGCCGCCGATCATCAGGTGGTCGACGCCGTTGTCCTTGCACGCCTTGACGGCCTTGCGGGTGAGCACGTCGGTGACCGCCTCCTGGAAGGACGCCGCCACGTCGGCGACCGGCACCTCCTCGCCGGCCCGGCGCTTGGCCTCCACCCAGCGGGCGACGGCGGTCTTCAGACCGGAGAAGGAGAAGTCGTACGCGGGGTCGTTCCGGCCGCTCAGGCCGCGCGGGAAGGCGATCGCCTTCGGGTCGCCCTCGCGCGCCCTCCGGTCGACCACCGGGCCGCCGGGGAAGCCCAGGCCGAGCACCCGGGCGACCTTGTCGAACGCCTCGCCGGCCGCGTCGTCGATGGTCGCGCCGAGCGGGCGGACATCGCTCGTGATGTCCTCGCTGAGCAGCAGCGAGGAGTGCCCGCCGGAGACCAGCAGGGCCATCGTCGGCGAGGGCAGCCGGCCGTGCTCCAGCTGGTCGACGCAGATGTGCGAGGCGAGGTGGTTGACCCCGTACAGCGGCTTGTCCAGCGCCCAGGCGTACGCCTTCGCGGCGCTGACGCCGACCAGCAGCGCGCCGGCCAGGCCGGGGCCGGCCGTGACGGCGATGCCGTCCAGGTCGCTCGCCTTGATCCCGGCGGTGTCCAGGGCGCGCTGGATGGTCGGGACCATCGCCTCCAGGTGGGCGCGGCTGGCGATCTCCGGGACGACGCCGCCGAAGCGGGCGTGGTCGTTGACGCTGGAGGCGACCGCGTCGGCCAGCAGCGTGGTGCCGCGCACGATGCCGACGCCGGTCTCGTCGCAGGAGGTCTCGATGCCGAGGACGAGCGGTTCGTCAGCCATGGCGGGTGTCCTCAATGTCCTTCGGGTCAGTGCTGTCAGTACTGGGGTGGTCGAGGCGCATCACCAGCGCGTCGACGTTGGCGGGCTGGTAGTAGCCGCGCCGGATGCCCACCGGTTCGAAGCCGTGGCGCTCGTACAGCCGCTGGGCCCGCGGGTTGTCCACCCGCACCTCCAGCAGCAGTTCGGCGCAGCCGCGCCGGGCGGACTCCCGGATCAGGTCGGTGAGCAGCGCCGTGCCGAGGCCGGCGCCCTGGTGCCGGTCGTCGACGGCGATGGTCTGGACGTCGCCCTCGCCGGCGATCGCCATCAGGCCGGCGTAGCCGACGACCGAGCCGTCGGCGGCGGTGGCGACGGTGTAGTGGCGGGTGCCGCCGGGGTGGGTCTCCGCCAGCTCGGACCAGAACATCCCGGTGGACCAGGCGTCCTCGGGGAACAGCCGCAGCTCCAGCTCCATCACCGGCGCGATGTCCCACCAGCGCATCGGGCGCAGGGTGGTGCCGTGGTTCACGCCGGGAGCACCGCCTTGTAGGCCGCCGGCACCTGGGCGTCCGGGCGGCGCAGGTACAGCGGCACGTTCGGCAGCAGCTCGCGCCCGGCGGCCAGCTCGGCGGCGGCGAAGCCGGCCAGGGCCCCGGCGGACACGTGCTCCGGGCCGTGCGCGCCCGGGAAGGCGTCCGGGTAGAGCAGCGCGCCGGCGCCGACCGAGCGCGGCGGCGCGGTCAGCTCGGCCGGGCGGTCCACGCCCGGGCCCTCGGTGCGGCGGCCCTCGGCGTCGTACGAGGCCCAGTAGACCTCCTTGCGGCGCGCGTCGGTGGCCACCGTGAACGGCTGCCCCGCCAGCCCCTCGGCGCGGGCCTGGAAGGCGATCGCGTCCAGGGTGCAGACGCCGTGCACCGGCAGCCCGAGGGCGTGGCCGAGTGCGGCGGCGGTCACCAGGCCGACCCGCAGACCGGTGTACGGGCCCGGGCCGACCCCGACCGCGATGCCGGTCAGCCGGTGCTTGTCCACCCCGGCCGTGCGCAGCACCCGGTCGATCGCGGGCAGCAGCAGTTCGCCGTGGCGCCGGGCGTCGACCTGGTGGGTCTCGGCCAGGACGGCGGTTCCGTCGTGGACGGCGGCGGTGACGGCGGGGGTAGCGGTGTCGAACGCGAGCAGCAGCACGGGTCAAGGTTAGACCGACGTTGGGCCGACCGGACGATCGGCAGGACGTGCCAACCGGGAACACACATCCGAGGCGCTGCGACCCGGACGGACGGACCTGGCACGATAAGCCCGTACGAAAAGGGACGGCAGCGGGAGCGGCACGTGGCGAAGATGGGTCCTGGAGTGGTGGTCACGGGGCTGACCCTGGGGGCCCTGGCGGTGGTGAGCCTGCTGGCCTTCCAGGCCAACGGCGCCCAGGACCGGGCGGGCGGCGCCAAGCCGACCCCCACCATCACGGCGACGGGCACGGCCACCGCCGCGGCGCCGACCGCCTCGGCCACCCCGACCGTCCCGCCGCTGCCGGCCACCTCGGGCACCGGCATCCGGGTGGTCTACTCGGTGAGCAGCCACTACGTCTGGCTGGTCGACCCGAAGAAGACCCCGCAGGTCGCGGCGGCCTTCCCGGTCAGCCCGGGCACGGTCGAGCCCGCCCCGGGCAGCTACGCGGTGTACAGCCGCACGGCGACGGCCACCGGCACGGACGGCCGGCAGATCGAGCACGTGGTGCGCTTCGCGCAGCAGAGCGGCGTGGTGTTCGGCTTCAGCGCGGCGGTGGACGGCACGACCCCGTCGGCCGACCCGAAGACCAAGACCGGCGGCATCCGCAGCGGCCGCACGGACGGGCAGCTGCTCTGGGACTTCGCGCCGAAGGACACCAAGGTGGTCGTGGTCGCCTGAGGCGGCCTCACGCGGCCCGGGGTGCCTGCGCCTCGGGCTCCTCGGCCTGCCCAGGCTCGGGTCCGGGCGGGGTGGACACCGCCTCGGCGGCCGCGCGGGCGGCCAGCAGTGCCCGCATCGGCTCCCCCGGAGCGCAACGGGCGGACTCTCCGGCCCCGGCGGCGCGGACGGCGCGCTCCGGGGCGGGGGTGGTGCTCGACATGGCGCCTCCCTAGTTAGGCAGACCTAACCGCAGCACCCATCCCACCACGCCCGGCACTCCGCCCGCAACATCTTGCCGACAGTCTGTCGGCAAGTCGCCGCGACCCGCCGCTACTCCTGCCCCGCCAGCTTCGCCAGCGCCACGTCCGCCCAGCGCGGACCGATGCCGGTCAGCAGCACCCGGCGCGGATCGTGGTCGTCCCCGTCGGCGGTGTCGCCCAGGGCGCGCTCGATCCGGACCTCCAGCCGGTCCTCGGACAGCCGCTCGACCTTGCCCTCGCCCCACTCGACCACGACCACCGACTCCGGCAGCGAGACGTCCAGGTCGAGGTCCTCCATCTCGTCCAGGTCACCGCCCAGCCGGTACGCGTCCACGTGCACCAGCGCCGGGCCGCCGACCAGCGAGGGGTGCACCCGGGCGATCACGAAGGTCGGCGAGGTCACCGCCCCGCGGACCTGCAGCCCCTCCCCCAGTCCCCGGGTCAGCGTGGTCTTCCCCGCCCCCAGCTCGCCGGAGAGCAGCACCAGGTCCCCCGGCCGCAGCAGCGCGGCCAGCTCCCGGCCGAGCCGGCCCATCCGCTCCGGGGTGGGGACGGTGAGAGTGGCGTGCGAGCCCATGCGCGTGTCTTGCCCTTCGGTCCGTACCGGCGCACCGACCACCGGCCGCCACCGCTACCGTGCCACATCGCCGCCCCCGGGTGCGCCGGGCGGGTGCCGGGCCGGGCCTCGGCGGGCGTCGGGCGGGCGTCAGGCGGGGTCGACGACCGGTTCGGCGGCCGGTCCGGCAGCCGTGCCCGCGGCAGGCTCGCGGGTCAGGTCGAGGACGGCCGCGGGCAGCGGCGTGGCCCCCGCGAAGTCGGCGGCCCGGCGCAGCAGCAGCGCCAGCTCGCGGTCGGCCAGCTCCGGCCGCTCCAGCATCACCAGGTGCCCGGCGCCCTCGGCCAGCACCAGCTCGGCGCCCGGCAGCCGCTCGGCCATCGCCTCGCTGTGCGCCGAGGGCGTCAGGAGGTCCTTCGTCCCGGCCAGCACCAGGACCGGCAGGCCGCGCAGGGCGGCCAGCGCCTCGTACTTCTCGTGCGCGCCGAACACCGGGTAGAACTCGGCGACCACGTCGATCGGGGTGGCGTCCAGCAGCTGCTCGGCGAAGCGCACCACGCCGGGGTCGACGTCCCGGCTCCCGAAGGAGAACTTCCGGTAGAAGACGGCGGTCAGGTCCGACCCCAGCCGCCGGGTGGCCTCGACCAGGTCGACCTGACGGCCCAGCAGCTTCACCATCCCGGGCGCGACCTTCTTGAACAGCTTCGCGCCGGCCTTGGGCAGGCCGAGGCTGACGTCGTCCCAGTCGCCCGCGAGCGTGCCGATCAGGGCGACCCCGGCGACCCTCTCCCGGAACAGGTCCGGGTACTGGTCGGCCAGCGCCATCACCGTCATGCCACCCATCGAGTGGCCCACCAGCACCAGCGGCCCGGTCGGCGCGACGGCGTCGATCACGGCCTTCAGGTCGCCGCCCAGCTGGTCGATGCCGGCCGGCTCGCCGGCCAGGTACGAGCGGGAGCGCTCCGAGCGGCCGTGGCTGCGCTGGTCCCAGAAGACCAGCCGCATGCCCTCGCGCAGCGCGGCCCGCTCGAAGTGCCAGCTGTCCTGGTTGAGGCAGTAGCCGTGGCAGAACACCACGGTCAGCGGCTCGGCGCCGGAGCCGTCGCCGTCCGGCTCGGCCCAGCCGGTGCCGTCCAGCTCCACGTACAGCTCGGTGCCGTCCGGCGCGGCCACCGTCCTCGGACGCCCGCGCAGCGAGCCGTACGGGGCGCTCGCGTCCAGCTCGGCCCGGGCCCGGCGGCGCATCGCCCGCCCGACGGTCAGCCGCTCGATCGCCACCCCGGCGGCGGCCCCCGCCGCCAGCACACCGACCGAGATCCCGATCACGCCCGCCCGGCTCACCCCGGAGGCCGCGCCGGCCGCCTTGGCGACCGCCGCGACCGTTCCGTCCCCGGTCGGCGCGCCGGTCATGCCGGCGTGTCCCCGGTGTGGCTGCCGCCCAGGTAGCGGCGCGGCACCCGGGCGCCGATCCGGGTGACGATCTCGTACGCGATGGTCCCGCAGGCGCGGGCCCAGTCCTCGGCGGTCGGCTCGCCGCGCTCGCCGCTGCCGAACAGCAGCGCCTCGTCGCCGATCGCGGGGGCGTCCCCGCCGAGGTCCACGACGAACTGGTCCATCGCGACCCGGCCGGCCACCGTGCGCCACTTGCCGCCGATCTGCACCGGGCCGGTGCCGCTGGCGTGCCGGGGGACGCCGTCGCCGTAACCGAGCGGGACCAGGCCCAGGGTGGTCGGGCCGGGCGTCGTGTAGTGGTGGCCGTAGCTGACCCCGTGGCCTCCGGGGACCTCCTTGACCAGCGCCAGCCGCGCCGCGAGCGACATCACCGGGCGCAGCCCGAAGTCGGCCGGCGAGCCCACCTCGGGCACCGGCGACAGCCCGTACGCGGCCAGGCCGGTGCGGACCAGGTCGAAGTGCGACTCGGGCAGCAGCAGGGTGGCCGGCGAGTTCGCCAGGTGCCGCACCTCGGGGCGCAGCCCGGCCGCCTCGGCCTCGGCCAGCGCGGTGCGGTAGGAGTCCAGCTGGGCCTGGATCGACGGGTGGCCGGGCTCGTCGGCGGCCGCGAAGTGCGACCAGACGCCGACCACGGTGAGCAGCCCCTCGGCCTCGGCGCGCCGGGCTGCGGCCACCAGCCGCGGCCAGTCGTGCGGCTGGCAGCCGTTGCGGCCGAGGCCGGTGTCGGCCTTCAGGTGCACGCGCGCCGGGATGCCGGTCTCGCGTACGGCCGGGAGCAGTTCGTCCAGCGCCCACTGGCCGCTGACCGAGATGTCCAGGCCGGCCCGGAGCGCCTCGCGCCACGGCCCGCCGGGCGTCCACAGCCAGCACAGGATGCGGGCGTGCTCCGGGCGGATGCCCGCGGCCCGCAGCGCCAGCGCCTCGTCGGGCGTCGCGCAGCCGAGCCAGCCGACCCCGTTCGCGACCGCCTCGCGGGCGCACTCGACCGCGCCGTGGCCATAGGCGTTCGCCTTGACCGCGAGCATCACCGCCGCGCCGCCGACGCGCTCGCGCAGCGCCGCGAGGTTGCCGCGCAGGGCGCCGAGATCGATGGTCGCCTCGGCCCGTACGCCGTCGGTCAGGGTGGCGGTGCCGATCGTGTTCGCAGTTGTCATCAGGGTCAGTCTCCCAGACGTCCCGGAGTCCTCGCCGAACGGCCCATCGGCGCGGCGGCCGACGACCGGGCCCCGCCCGCCGCACCACCCCGCGGCGAACCGCTCGTCACCCCCCTCTCGGACGCGGCCGGCGGAGCCTTCGGTTCCGCTCCCGGCCGCGGCCCGCTACCCCGCGCGGACCGCCCGCCACACCGCCGGCAGCGCCTCCGCCACCGCCAGGGCGGTCACCGGTGCGCCCGGGTCCCCCGCCGCCTCGCGGCCCGCCAGGCCGTGCAGGTAGGCGGCCACCGACGCGGCGTCCAGCGGCGGGAGTCCCGCCGCCAGCAGCGAGCCCGCCAGCCCGGCCAGGACGTCGCCGCTGCCCGCGGTGGCGAGCCAGGAGGTGCCGGTGGGGTTCACCCGGACGGCCCCGCCCGGGTCCGCGACCACCGTCGTGGAGCCCTTGAGCAGGACGGTCGCGCGGTAGGCCGCCGCCAGCCGTCGGGCGGTGGACAGCCGGCTGGCGGCCAGGTCGTCGGCGGCCGGCGGCGCGGTGCCCTCCGCGCCGGCGAGCAGCCGGGCGGCCTCGCCGGTGTGCGGGGTCAGCAGGGTGGGTGCGGTGCGGCCGGCCAGCGCCTCCGGGCCGAGCCGGCCCAGCTCGGTCAGGCCGTCCGCGTCCACCAGCACCGGGACGTCGCCGGCCAGCGCCTCGGCCAGTGCCTGCCGCGCCCCCTCGCCGCCGCCCGGCCCGACCACCCAGGCCTGCACCCGGCCGGCCCCGGCCGGCCCGCCCTCGGTGACCAGCGTCTCCGGGAAGCGCCGCACCACCTCCTCGGCCGCCGTGCCCACGTACCGGACGGCGCCCGCACCGCCGCGCAGCGCCCCGGCGACCGCCAGCAGCGCCGCCCCCGGATAGGTCGCCGACCCGGCCGCCACGCCGACCACGCCGCGCCGGTACTTGTCGCTCTCCGCGCCCGGCCGCGGCAGCAGCGCCGCCACGTCCGCGTGCTGCAGGGCCGTCACGCCCGCCTCCGGCAGCTCCAGCCCGATGCCGACCAGTTGCACGGCGCCCGCGTACGAGGCCCCCGGGTCGACCAGCAGGCCGGGCTTGTACGTGCCGAAGCAGACCGTGACGTCCGCGCGCAGCGCCGCGCCCGGCACCTCGCCGGTGTCGGCGTCCACCCCGCTGGGCAGGTCGACCGCGACCACCACCCCGCGCCGCCCGGCCTCCGCGTACGGCCGGGCCCCGGGGCGCAGCCCGCCCCGGCCGCCGATGCCGACGATCCCGTCCAGCACCAGGTCCGCGCGCGAGAAGTCGGCCAGGCCGACGTCCTGCTCCGCCGTCACCCGTCCGCCGGACGCCCGCAGCGCGGCCAGCCCGCCCTCGTGCGCCCGTTCCGGCGCGAGCAGCACCGCCGTCACCCGCGCCCCGCGCCGGGCCAGCGCGGCCCCGGCGTACAGGGCGTCACCCCCGTTGTCCCCGCTGCCGGCCAGCACCACCACCCGGCTGCCGTACACCCGCCCCCGACGCCGGGTCAGCAGCCGCGCGCACGTCGCCGCCAGCCCCGCGGCCGCCCGCTGCATCAACGTCCCCTCCGGCAGCCGCGCCATCGACGCGGCCTCGGCGGCCCGGACGGTTTCCACAGGATGTGCATGACGCATGGCGGGGCTCCTCCGGCCGTCGACGTACGGACGACGCTAGCCCGCGTCACCGCCCCGCGGGAGCCGGGCCTGCGGCACACTTTCGAGTGACAACCACTTCGATCCCCCACCGGTGCCGGTCCGTGCGCCTACCTTGTGGCCCGGCACGGACCCACAGGAGGGAGAAGGGCCATGGTCGCCATGCCAGCAGTCGAGGGCCCGCTGGGCCGGGACGGCCTCCTCCAGGCGTTCCTGGAACTGGACACACCGCCTGGTTACAAGGCCGAGCTCGTCGAAGGGGAGATCGTCGTGACGCCACCGCCGGACGGAGAACACGAGACCGCGTTCTCCCTGCTGAACCGGCAGTTCATGCGCAAGGCCGAGGCCGAGTTCGACCTGTCCGGCAACAAGGGGCTGATCGTGCCGACCGGCCGGTTCGTCCCCGACGGCACCGTCAGCCCGGTCGGACACTTCCTGAACGCCGGTTCCTGGGCGGACGCCTCCGGTGTCCTCCTCGTCTTCGAGGTCACGTCCACCGGTCCGCACCGGGACCGCGAGCAGAAGCGCCGCGGGTACGCCGCCGCCGGAATCCCCTGCTACCTGCTGGTCGACCGGAGCGCGGGCATGGTCACCCTGTTCACCGCCCCCGAGGGGGAGGACTACACGGAGAAGGAGCCGGTCCCGTTCGGCAAGCCGATCGACCTGCCCGCCCCGTTCTCCTTCACGCTCGACACGGCGCCCCTGCGGTAGGACGCAGCCACCGCAGGGGCGCCGTTGCCGACGGGCGTGGAACTACTCGACGGTGACCGACTTCGCCAGGTTGCGCGGCTGGTCGACCTCGTGGCCCTTGGCCGTGGCCAGCTCGCAGGCGAAGACCTGGAGCGGGACGGTGGAGACCAGCGGCTGGAGCAGGGTCGGGGTGACCGGGATGCGGATCAGGTGGTCCGCGTACGGCACGACGGCCTCGTCGCCCTCCTCGGCGATCACGATCGTGCGGGCGCCGCGGGCCCGGATCTCCTGGATGTTGGAGACGATCTTGTCGTGCAGGATCGACCGCCCGCGCGGCGAGGGCACGACCACCACGACCGGCAGCCCCTCCTCGATCAGCGCGATCGGGCCGTGCTTGAGCTCGCCCGCCGCGAAGCCCTCGGCGTGCATGTACGCCAGCTCCTTGAGCTTGAGCGCACCCTCCAGGGCCACCGGGAAGCCGACGTGGCGGCCGAGGAACAGCACCGAGCGGGCGTCGGCCAGCGAGCGGGCCAGCTCGCGCACCGGCTCCATGGTCTCCAGGACCTGCTCGACCTGCTTCGGCGCGTCGCCGAGCTCCTTGATGACGGCGAAGATCTCGTCGCCCCACTTGGTGCCGCGCACCTGGCCCAGGTAGAGGGCGACCAGGTAGCAGGCGACCAGCTGGGTCAGGAACGCCTTGGTCGAGGCGACCGCGACCTCCGGACCGGCGTGCGTGTACAGCACGGCGTCCGACTCGCGCGGGATGGTGGAGCCGTTGGTGTTGCAGATCGCCAGCACCTTGGCGCCCTGCTCACGGGCGTGCCGCAGGGCCATCAGGGTGTCCATGGTCTCGCCGGACTGCGAGATGGCGATGACCAGCGTGCCCGGGCCCATGATCGGGTCGCGGTAGCGGAACTCGGAGGCGACCTCGACCTCGCAGGGGATGCGGGTCCAGTGCTCGATCGCGTACTTGGCGATCATGCCGGCGTGGAAGGCGGTGCCGCACGCGACGATGACGACCTTGTCGACCGACCGCAGGTCGGCGTCGGAGATCCGCAGCTCGTCGAGGGTGAGCCGGCCGTCGGTGCCGATCCGGCCGAGCAGGGTGTCGGCGACGGCCTTCGGCTGCTCGGCGATCTCCTTGAGCATGAAGTAGTCGTAGCCGCCCTTCTCGGCGGCGGAGGCGTCCCAGTCGACGTGGTACTCGCGCACGTCGGCGGGGGTGCCGTCGAAGTTCGTGACGGTCACGCCGTCCTTGCGCAGCTCGACGACCTGGTCCTGGCCCAGCTCGATCGCCTCGCGGGTGTGCGCGATGAACGCGGCGACGTCCGAGGCGAGGAAGTTCTCGCCCTCGCCGCGGCCGACGACCAGCGGCGAGTTGCGGCGGGCACCGACGACGACGTCCGGCGCGTCGGCGTGCACGGCGACCAGGGTGAAGGCACCCTCCAGCCGACCGCAGACCGCCCGCATGGCCTCGGCGAGGTCGCCCTGGTAGGCCTCGCCCAGCAGGTGGGCGACGACCTCGGTGTCCGTCTCCGACCGGAGGGTGTGGCCGCGCTCGGCGATCTCGGCGCGCAGCTGCGCGAAGTTCTCGATGATGCCGTTGTGCACCACGGCGACCCGCAGGTCGTCGTCCAGGTGGGGGTGGGCGTTGGCGTCCGTCGGGCCGCCGTGGGTGGCCCAGCGGGTGTGGCCGATGCCGGTGGTGCCGCCGGGCAGAGGGGACTCGGCGAGCGACTTCTCCAGGTTGGCGAGCTTTCCGGCCCGCTTGTCGGTCGACAGGCTCCACTGCCCGTCGGAGTCCTGAACCTGCACCGCGACACCGGCCGAGTCGTAACCCCGGTACTCCAGGCGCTGCAGGCCTGCGATTACTACGTCGAGGGCGGACTGCGCGCCCACGTATCCAACAATTCCGCACATGCGTGCCAGCATAAGGGCGGTTCTGTGGCCGTATTCCCGCCTCCCGCGAACGCTGCGTGACCGACACCACAACCACCGTGAACGCCGCTACGGCTCACAATGGAGCATGTGCTGACCGAACTCTGTACGCGGGGCGCCGCCACGCCCGGCCCGTCCCCGTCCCCCTACGTGGATCTCAGCCGGGCCGAATGGAGCGCGCTGCGCGAGCGCACGCCGCTGCCGCTGACCGCCGAGGAGGTGGAGCAGCTGCGCGGCCTCGGCACCGCCCTCGACCTCGACGAGGTGCGTGACGTCTACCTGCCGTTGTCGCGGCTGCTGAACCTGTACATCCACGCGACGCACGAACTGCGCGGCGCCGTGGGCACGTTCCTGGACACGCCGGACACCAAACGCACCCGGACCCCGTTCATCATCGGGGTGGCCGGATCGGTCGCGGTCGGCAAGTCGACCACCGCGCGCCTCCTCCAGGCGCTGCTCGCCCGCTGGCCCGAGCACCCCCGGGTCGAACTGGTCACCACCGACGGCTTCCTGCTCCCCAACGCCGAGCTGCGCCGGCGCGGCCTGATGGCCCGCAAGGGCTTCCCCGAGTCGTACGACCGCCGGGCGCTGATGCGCTTCGTCGCGGACGTGAAGGCGGGCAAGGAGCGGGTCAGCGCGCCGGTCTACTCGCACCTGGTGTACGACATCGTGCAGGACGAGCGGCTGACCGTGGAGCGCCCGGACATCCTGATCGTCGAGGGCCTGAACGTGCTCCAGCCGGCCCTGCCCGGCACCGACGGCCGCACCCGCCTCGCGGTGGCCGACTACTTCGACTTCTCGATCTACGTCGACGCCCGGACCGACGACATCGAGCACTGGTACCTGGACCGCTTCAGGAAGCTGCGTCAGACCGCCTTCCAGGACCCGAACTCGTACTTCCGGCGCTTCACCGAGGTGCCGGAGGAGGAGGCGATGGAGTACGGCCGGCAGGTCTGGCGCACCATCAACAAGCCGAACCTGCTGGAGAACGTGCTGCCGACCCGCGGCCGGGCCACCCTGATCCTGCAGAAGGGCCAGGACCACAAGGTCCGCCGGGCGCTGCTTCGCAAGCTCTGAGCGCACGACGGAGGGCCCCCGCCGCACCGGCGGGGGCCCTCCGCACGTCCGGGCTCGGCCCGGGGTCCGGGCTCAGCCCAGGTGGGTGCGCACGGCCTCGGCCAGAGTCTGCGCGACCGCCTCGGCCTGCACCGGGTCGGCGGCCTCGACCATCACGCGGACCAGCGGCTCGGTGCCCGACGGGCGCAGCAGCACCCGGCCGGTGGAGCCCAGCTCGGCCTCGGCCGCGGCGACCGCGGCGGCCAGCTCGGTGCTGGTCCTCACCCGGGACTTGTCGACGCCCTTGACGTTGATCAGGACCTGCGGCAGCCGGGTCATCACGGCGGCCAGGTCGGCCAGCGGCTGCTTGGTGGCGGCCAGGCGGGCGCCCAGCATCAGGCCGGTCAGGGTGCCGTCGCCGGTGGTGGCGTGGTCCAGCAGGATGACGTGGCCGGACTGCTCGCCGCCCAGTGCGAAGCCGTGCTCCTTCATGGCCTCCAGCACGTAGCGGTCGCCGACGGCGGTCTCGACCAGCTCGATGCCCTCGCGCTCCATCGCCAGCTTGAAGCCGAGGTTGGACATCACGGTGGCCACCGCGGTGTTGCCGCGCAGGGTGCCGGCCTCCTTCATGGCCACGGCGAGGATGGCGATGATCTGGTCGCCGTCCACCTCGTCGCCGTCGGCGTCGGCGGCCAGGCAGCGGTCGGCGTCGCCGTCCAGGGCGATGCCGAGGTCGGCCTTGTGCTCCTTCATCGCGGTGCGCAGGCGGTCCAGGTGGGTGGAGCCGACGCCGTCGTTGATGTTGAGGCCGGTGGGCTCGGCCCCCAGGGTGTGGACGACCTCGGCGCCGGCCCGGGCGAAGGCCTCGGGGGCGACGTAGGCGGCCGCGCCGTGGGCGCCGTCGATGACGACCTTGACGCCGTCCAGGCGGTTGGGCAGTACGCCGATCAGGTGGGCGACGTACTTGTCGAAGCCCTCGGTGTACTCGCGGACCCGGCCGACGGCGGCGCCGGTCGGGCGCTTCCAGTCCTCCTCGCCGACCGTGTGCTTGCGGTAGTGGGCCTCGATCGCGTCCTCGATCCGGTCGTCCAGCTTGTGGCCGCCCCGGGCGAGGAACTTGATGCCGTTGTCCGGCATGGCGTTGTGGCTGGCGGACAGCATCACGCCGAAGTCGGCGCCGAGCGCGCCGGTGAGGTACGCCACGGCCGGGGTGGGCAGGACACCGACCCGCAGGACGTCGACTCCGGCGCTCGCCAGACCGGCGATGACGGCGGCCTCCAGGAACTCGCCCGAGGCACGCGGGTCACGGCCGACCACCGCGACCGGCCGGTGGCCGTCGAAGGCGCCGGCCTCTCCGAGCACGTGCGCCGCGGCGACGGACAGCCCGAGCGCGAGCTCCGCCGTCAGTCCCTCGTTGGCCACCCCGCGTACGCCGTCCGTACCGAAGAGTCGTCCCACTGTCCCGTCCTCCATCACCACTGCTCGGAACCACCGATGATCCCGGCCGCCGCACAGTAGCCGGGGAACACGTCGCCCCGGAGTACGCGTGGTACTCCGGGGCGACGGTTGTGCGCATCCAGGGGGTGCGCCGCCAGGGCGGACCGCACCCCCTGGGACGCGATTAGCGCTTGCTGTACTGCGGCGCCTTGCGGGCCTTCTTCAGACCGGCCTTCTTGCGCTCGACGGCGCGGGCGTCACGGGTCAGGAAGCCGGCCTTCTTCAGCGCGCCGCGGTTGTTGTCCACGTCGGCCTCGTTCAGGGCACGGGCGACGCCGAGGCGCAGCGCGTAGGCCTGGCCGGACACGCCGCCACCGCTGATGCGGGCGACGACGTCGTAACGGCCGTCCAGCTCCAGGAGCTTGAAGGGCTCGTTCACGGTCTGCTGGTGCACCTTGTTGGGGAAGTAGTCCTCAAGGGTGCGACCGTTGATCTTCCACTGGCCGGTGCCGGGGACGATGCGCACGCGGGCGATCGCCTCCTTGCGACGGCCCAGGCCGGCGCCGGGGACGGCCTCGCCGAAGCGGCCGGCCAGCGACTCGGAGGTGTAGCTCTCCTCGGAGGTGTACTCGCCCTCGACGACGGTCTCGTCGAAGTCGACCTCAAGGGTTTCAGTGGTCTCGGCCACGGTGTTCCTCAGCTCTTTTCAGTGTTGGGGGGCTTGGTGGCCGAATTACTGCGCGACCTGGGTGATCTCGAACGGCACCGGCTGCTGGGCAGCGTGCGGGTGCTGGTCGCCCGAGTAGACCTTCAGCTTCGAGAGCATCTGACGGCCCAGGCTGTTCTTGGGAATCATGCCCTTGATGGCCTTCTCGACGGCCTTCTCCGGGTTGTTCGCCAGCAGGTCGTCGTAGCGCACCGAGCGCAGACCGCCCGGGAAGCCCGAGTGGCGGTAGGCCAGCTTCTGGGTCTTCTTGTTACCGGACAGGTGCACCTTGTCGGCGTTGATGATGATGACGAAGTCACCAGTGTCAACGTGCGGCGCGTAGATCGCCTTGTGCTTGCCCCGGAGGAGGTTGGCGGCCTGGGAAGCCAGGCGGCCGAGCACGACGTCGGTCGCGTCGATGACGTGCCACTGACGCTGGACGTCGCCGGGCTTGGGGCTGTACGTACGCACGGTCGTAGCCTTCGCTTTTCAGTGAGTGAGTCCTGACAGGAGCACCCGGACGGAAGATCAGCCTGGTCAACCTTGGACGCAATTCAAGGGGGACCGCTGGTCGTCGACCTGATGTCTCCGGCGTACCGACCTCTCACGTGAGATAGAGCGAGCCAATACGCACATCAAGCGTCCAGGTTACCGGCACGATCCTGAGGGGTCAAAAATCGCCGTGGACCCCCCTGGCCGTCACTCAGCGTTCGCGCTCCACCCGGGTCACGTCCCAGACCGGATCCGACGACTCGAACACCTTGCCGTCGGCCCCGAAGACCAGGAAGCGGTCGAAGGTCTTGGCGAACCAGCGGTCGTGGGTCACGCACAGCACGGTGCCCTCGAAGGCCTCCAGCCCGGCCTGCAGCGCCTCGGCGCTCTCCAGGTCCAGGTTGTCGGTCGGCTCGTCGAGCAACAGGGCCGTCACACCGGAGAGTTCGAGCTTGAGGATCATCAGCCGGGCCTGCTGCCCACCGGACAGCGACTCGAACTTCTGCTCCTCCTGGCGGTCCAGCTCGTACCGCCGCAGCGCACCCATCGCGGCGCCACGGCTGAGCGCGTGCTCCTCCTCCACGATCGAGCGGACGGTACGGCCGAACAGCTCCGGGTGGGCGTGGGTCTGCCGGAAGTGGCCGGGGACGACCCGGGCGCCGAGCTTCCAGTCGCCGGTGTGCTCGACCGTCGTGTCGCCGGCCAGCAGCCGCAGCAGGTGCGACTTGCCGGCGCCGTTGGCCCCCAGCACGCCGACCCGCTCGCCGTAGAAGACCTCCAGGTCGAAGGGCTGCATCAGCCCGGTGAGCTCCAGCCGCTCCATGGTGAAGGCGCGCACGCCGGTGCGCCCGCCCTTGAGCCGCATGGTGATGCTCTGCTCGCGCGGCGGCGCCTCGGGCGGGCCGGCGTCCTCGAACTTCTTCAGCCTGGTCTGGGCGGCGGAGTAGCGGGAGGCCATGTCGTGGCTGACGGACGCGGCCTGGCGCAGGGTGACGACCAGCTTCTTGAGCTTGGCGTGCTCCTCGTCCCAGCGGCGGCGCAGTTCCTCGAAGCGCTCGAAGCGCGCCTTGCGGGCCTCGTGGAAGGTGTCGAAGCCGCCGCCGTGCACCCAGACACTGCTGCCGGCCGCGCCCGACTCGACGCTGATGATCTTGTCGGCGGTGCGGGAGAGCAGCTCGCGGTCGTGCGAGATGTACAGGACGGTCTTCGAGGTGGCCTTGATGGCCTCCTCCAGCCAGAGCTTGGCGGGGACGTCCAGGTAGTTGTCGGGCTCGTCGAGGAGCAGCACCTCCTCCGGCCCGCGCAGCAGCGCCTCCAGCACGAGCCGCTTCTGCTCGCCGCCGGAGAGGGTGTTCAGGCCGCGCCACTGGGCCTTGTCGAAGGGCATGCCGAGGGCCGCCATGGTGCAGACGTCCCAGTCGGTCTCGTAGTCGTAGCCGCCGACGTCGGCCCAGTCGGACAGGGCCTGGGCGTAGGCCATCTGGGTCTTCTCGTCGTCCTGGGCGATCATCGCCAGCTCGGCGGCGTCCACCGCGCGGGCGGCCACCGCGATCCGCTCGGGGGCGACCGACACCAGCAGGTCTCGCACGGAGGCGTCGGCCGGCAGCGCGCCCGGCGTGGACTGCTGGTCCTCGCGGCCGGTGGTGCCCACGAACTGGCGCATCACGCCGAGCCCGCCGCTGATCGTCACCGAGCCGCCGTGCGGCTGGAGGTCCCCCGCGATCATCCGCAGCAGAGTGGTCTTGCCCGCTCCGTTCGCGCCGACCAGGGCGACCGCGGCGCCCTCGCCGACCCGGAAGGACGCGTCGTCGAACAGCACCCGCCCGTCCGGCAAGTAGTACTCAAGGTGCGAAATCTCGACGTGTCCCATGAGGAGGATTGTCCCAAGCGGGCGCCCCCGGCCAAAACGGATTACGTCACAGCGGGCTGCCCCGGAAGGGTACGCATCCGCCGGGCCGCCCGGTTGCGCTCGGCCAGCTGGTCGTCCGGCGGGTAGCCGACCTCCTCCAGCGTCAGCCCGTACGGCCGGATCACGTTGACGGCGGAGTTGCGCACCCCGCCGGCCAGCACCTCACCGGGGAACTCCACCGGCCGGTGCCCGTCGCCCACCAGCAGCATCGCGCCGACCAGCGCCCGGACCATGTTGTGGCAGAAGGCGTCCGCCCGGACGGTGGCGACCGCGAGCGAGCCCTCCTGGGCGGCGTACGGGTCCACCGGGACGCGGTCCCAGTGCAGCTCCAGCAGGGTGCGGATGGTGGTGGCGCCCTCGCGCTTCTTGCAGTACGCGGCGAAGTCGTGCTCGCCGAGCAGCAGCTCCGCCGCGGCGTTCATCCGGTCCAGGTCCAGCGGGCGGTCGTGCCAGAGCACGTGCCCGCGCAGCAGCGGGTCCACCCCGCCCGGGTGGTCGGCGACCCGGTACGCGTACCGGCGCCAGACCGCCGAGAAGCGGGCGTCGAACCCGGCCGGCGCCTCGCCGACCCGGTAGATCCGGACGTCCCCGGGGAGCCGGCCGGCCAGCCGGCGCAGCAGCTTCTCCCGGTGGGCCTCCCACAGCTCCGCCGGCAGGTCGACGTGCGCGACCTGGCCGCGGGCGTGCACCCCGGCGTCGGTGCGGCCGGCCACGGTCAGCGGGAACAGCTCCGGGCTGCGGGTGACGATCTGCAGCGCGGTCTCGATCTCCTCCTGGACCGTCCGGCGGCCGCCCTTCTGGCGGGCCCAGCCGGAGAACTCGGCGCCCTGGTAGGCGAGGTCGAGCCGGACCCGGACGTAGCCGTCCGCCGGACCGTCCTTGACCGGCGGCTGCTCGGCGCAATCGTTGACCACTGCTTCTCTTCTCCCGGGAACCTCGCGCGGACAGGCAACGGGCCCGCTCCCCCATCGCTGGGAGAGCGGGCCCGCTTCACACCTGGAGGTGTCAGGCCTGCTCGGCGGCCTCGGCCTCGTCGGCCTTGGTCTCGACGGCGGCGGCCTCGTCGGCCTCCTTGACGGCACGCTTGGTGGCGGCCTCGGCCTCACCCACGGCGGTCTGCGCGACGGTCAGCGCCTCGACCAGCTCGATCACGGCCATCGGGGCGTTGTCGCCACGACGGGGACCGATCTTGGTGATACGGGTGTAACCACCCGGGCGGTTCTCGTAGCGCGGCGCGATCTCGGTGAAGAGGGTGTGCAGCACGGCGATGTCGGTGATCGTCTTGCGAACCAGGCGACGGTTGTGGATGTCGCCCTTCTTCGCCTTGGTGATCAGCTTCTCCGCCAGCGGGCGCATCCGACGGGCCTTGGCCTCGGTCGTGGTGATGCGGCCGTACTGGAACAGCTCCCGGCACAGACCGGCGAGCAGCAGCGGCTCGTGGTGCGGGCCGCCGCCGAGGCGGGCACCCTTGGTGGGACGCGGCATGGATTTACTCCTCGAATCTCCGACTGCGGCCGTACCAGGTACCGCAGCGGGCGTGCGGGCACTGTGCCCGCACGACTTTCACGACGACGGAGGCGGTTCCGGGGAACCGCCCCCGCGGTCAAGTCTTTCAGTACTGCTCGGTCTCCGCGTAACCCGCGTCGTCCAGGTCGTCGGCGCCGAAGGCGTCGGCGGCGGCGGTCGGGTCGAACCCGGGCGGGCTGTCCTTGAGGGCCAGGCCCATGCCGGCCAGCTTCGCCTTGACCTCGTCGATCGACTTCGCACCAAAGTTGCGGATGTCGAGCAGGTCGGCCTCGGAGCGGGCGACGAGCTCACCCACGGTGTGGATGCCCTCGCGCTTGAGGCAGTTGTAGGAGCGGACCGTGAGCTCCAGCTCCTCGATCGGCAGCGCCAGGTCGGCGGCCAGGGCGGCGTCCGTCGGGGACGGGCCCATGTCGATGCCCTCGGCGTCGATGTTCAGCTCGCGGGCGAGACCGAACAGCTCCACCAGGGTCTTGCCGGCCGAGGCCATGGCGTCGCGCGGACGCATGGCGGGCTTGGTCTCGACGTCGACGATCAGCTTGTCGAAGTCGGTCCGCTGCTCGACACGGGTGGCCTCGACCTTGTAGGTGACCTTCAGCACGGGGCTGTAGATCGAGTCGACCGGGATGCGGCCGATCTCCTGGCCGGAGGCCTTGTTCTGGACGGCGGAGACGTAGCCGCGACCGCGCTCGACGGTCAGCTCCATCTCCAGCTTGCCCTTGCCGTTGAGCGTGGCGAGGACCAGCTCGGGGTTGTGCACCTCGACACCCGCCGGCGGGGCGATGTCGGCGGCGGTGACGACACCCGGACCCTGCTTGCGCAGGTACATCACGACCGGCTCGTCGTGCTCCGAGGAGACGACCAGCTGCTTGATGTTGAGGATGAGGTCGGTCACGTCCTCCTTGACGCCCGGCACGGTGGTGAACTCGTGCAGGACGCCGTCGATGCGGATGCTGGTGACAGCGGCACCCGGGATCGACGACAGGAGCGTGCGGCGCAGGGAGTTGCCGAGGGTGTAGCCGAAGCCCGGCTCCAGCGGCTCGATCACGAACCGCGAGCGGAACTCGTCGACGACCTCTTCGGTCAGCGAGGGACGCTGAGCGATAAGCATGGGGGATGTTCCTCCAGTTGTCTTCGGCACCCACTATTTGATGCCGACAGGACCAAGCGTACGGGCTCCCGCAGGAAGCGACGAATCACTGTGTGTGGGAGCCCGTACGAGGTTTCAAGCAGTACTACCGAGTGCCCGAAGGCGCTGCGTCAGACGCGGCGGCGCTTCGGCGGACGGCAGCCGTTGTGCGGGGTGGGGGTGACGTCCTGGATCGAGCCGACCTCCAGGCCGGTGGCCTGGAGCGAACGGATCGCGGTCTCGCGGCCGGAGCCCGGACCCTTCACGAAGACGTCGACCTTGCGCATGCCGTGCTCCTGCGCGCGACGGGCAGCGGCCTCGGCGGCCATCTGCGCGGCGAACGGGGTGGACTTGCGCGAGCCCTTGAAGCCGACGTGGCCGGCGGAGGCCCAGGAGATCACGTTGCCCGCGGGGTCGGTGATCGAAACGATGGTGTTGTTGAACGTGCTCTTGATGTGCGCGTGGCCGTGAGCGACGTTCTTCTTTTCCTTGCGGCGGATCTTCTTCGCGCCGGCAGCCTGACGACCCTTGGGGGGCATAAGTCTGTTCTCCTACTGAGGTGGTCGGTCCGCTGACCCGCGGGCCGGAGGGATGTCCGGTTACGGGACGGACTACTTCTTGCCCGGCTTCTTCTTGCCGGCGATCGCGCGACGCGGGCCCTTGCGGGTACGCGCGTTGGTGTGGGTGCGCTGGCCGCGGACCGGCAGGCCACGGCGGTGACGCAGACCCTCGTAGCAGCCGATCTCGACCTTGCGGCGGATGTCGGCGGCCACCTCACGGCGGAGGTCACCCTCGACCGTGTAGTTGGCGTCGATGTACTGGCCCAGCTTGACCAGGTCTTCCTCGGTGATGTCGCGAACGCGGACATCCGGGTTGACGCCGGTCTCGGCGAGGGTCTGCTGGGCGCGGGTACGGCCGATGCCGTACACGTAGGTGAGGGCGATCTCGATCCGCTTCTCACGGGGGAGATCAACGCCGGCGAGGCGTGCCATTCAAGGCTCCTGTGATTCTTCAGAGGTCTTGCGTGCTACCTACTCCGACACCTCACGGTGAGGGAGCCCCGGCCTCTGACCGGGGGCGGCAGTCCGTTCCGGACGGAACGGATCGGGTAGCCAGCTCATGACGTTTTCGCGTCGCGCGAAGTACTACGAGAAATGCTGGGGAGAGATCAGCCCTGGCGCTGCTTGTGGCGCAGGTTGTCGCAGATCACCATGACCCGGCCGTGACGGCGGATCACCTTGCACTTGTCGCAGATCTTCTTGACGCTCGGCTTGACCTTCATGTTTCAGGTTCTCCGGGTCTAGATCTGACGTTCTTACTTGTAGCGGTAGACGATCCGGCCGCGCGTGAGGTCGTAGGGGCTGAGCTCCACGACGACCCGGTCGTCCGGCAGGATGCGGATGTAGTGCATGCGCATCTTGCCACTGATGTGCGCGAGGACCTTGTGACCGTTCTGCAGCTCGACCTTGAACATCGCGTTCGGAAGAGACTCGATCACGGTGCCCTCGATCTCAATGGCGCCTTGCTTCTTAGCCATGAACTGCGAGATCCACCTTCCGGGACCGGCTACCGTATGCGGAACGCTCGTGCGAACCTGGGTTCACCCCGCCCCCGAGGGGAAGAGGGCGTGCTGAAGCACGCTACGAGTGAGCCGACGGTCCATCCTACGCCAGCGCGTCCGGTGGACCAAAACGGGGGTCCCGGAAAGCGGTACCCGTCACATCTGCTACGTCAGACCCCCGCGGACACCGTCAGCGGCTCGACGTGCGCGGTGCAGGCCGAGCAGCGGCGGGCGGCCTGGGGGATCTCGGTGAGGCACTCGGGACACGGGCGCTTCGCGACCTTCGGCTTCTTCGGCAGGTAGCGCTCGGTCGCCTTGGTGATCGGCAGCACCACGCAGAAGTACAGCACCGCGGCGGTCATGACGAAGGCGATCACGACGTTGAGGAACTGGCCGTACGGGAAGGTGACCCCGGCCACCGTCGCCTTGTACGAGCTGAAGTCGCCGGCCGCGCCGACCACCACGCCCACCAGCGGGGTGAGGAAGGCGGACACGAAGCCGGTCACCACCGCGGTGAACGCGGCACCGATGACCACACCGACGGCCATGTCGACGACGTTGCCGCGCATCATGAAGTCGCGGAATCCCTTGAGCACGTGCTCTCTCCTGCTCGCTCGCAAACCGGTACTGCTGACCACTACCAGCCGATAAAAATAGGACAAAAGCCCTGGAGGTCCAAACCTCCAGGGCTCTGATCCCTTGTCAGCGGCGGCGGCTCGGGCCGCCGCGACTACGCGAGCGGGTCCGGAGCTGCGGTGATGCCCAGCTTCGCCAGTTCGGCCTTGCCGCCGTCGAAGGCGGTCAGGACCAGCGGGCCCTGCTCGGTCACGGCCACCGAGTGCTCCCAGTGCGAGGCCCAGGTGCCGTCGTTGGTGACGACCGTCCACTCGTCGTCCAGGACGGTGGTGTGCGGGGTGCCCAGCGAGACCATCGGCTCGATCGCCAGCACGGTGCCGGGGATCAGCTTCGGGCCCTTGCCGCGGCCGCGCTCGACGTAGTTCAGGACGTGCGGCTCCATGTGCATCGCGGTGCCGATGCCGTGGCCGCCGTAACCCTCGGTGATGCCCCACTTGCCCTTCGGCGGGAGCGGCTGGCGGCGGATGAAGCCCTCGATCGCCTTGGAGACGTCGACCAGGCGGTTGCCCTTCTTCATCTGGGCGATGCCGGCCCACATCGAGCCCTCGGTGACCCGGCTCAGCATCTCGACCTCGGGGCGGACCTCGCCGACCGCCACGGTGATCGCCGAGTCGCCGTGCCAGCCGTCCAGGATGGCGCCGCAGTCGATCGAGATGATGTCGCCCTCCTGCAGCGCCCGGTCGCCGGGGATGCCGTGCACGACCTCGTTGTTCACCGAGGCGCAGATCACGCCCGGGAACCAGAGGCCGCCGTGGTGGGCGCGGAAGTTCGAGGTGGCGCCGTGGTCCGTGATGACCTTGTCCGCGACGTCGTTGAGCTCCTGGGTGGTCACCCCCGGAGCGACCGCCTCGCGGCAGGCCTTGAGGGCCTCGGCGACGACCAGCCCGGCCGCTCGCATCTTCGCGATCTGCTCGGGGGTCTTGATCTCCACCATCTGGTCACGCCTTCCAAGTCCGGATTACCACTGCCTACAACCGTACGACGCCGAAACGGCCGGGCCACCCGCTGGGCGGGCGACCCGGCCGTACCGTCGTACGTTCGCCGAGAGACTCAGCTGTCCTGCTTCAGCGCCTCGATCGCGCGGGCGGTGACCTCGTCCACCTTGCCGAGGGCCGGGATGGTCACCAGGAGACCCTGCTCCTTGTAGTAACCGATGATCGGCTCGGTCTCCGTGTGGTAGACCTCCAGGCGCGTGCGCACCTTGTCCTCGGTGTCGTCCGAGCGCTGGTACAGCTCGCCGCCGCACTCGTCGCAGACGCCCTCGGCCTTCGGCGGGTTGTAGTCCACGTGGAACACGTGGCCACCGTCGTTGCGGCACAGGCGGCGGCCGGCGATCCGGCGGACGACCTCGTCCTCGGGGACCTCCAGGTCCAGCACGCCGTCCAGGTTGATGCCCTGCTCGGCGAGGAACTCGTCCAGCGCCTTGGCCTGGCCCAGGTTGCGGGGGAAGCCGTCGAGCAGGAAGCCGTTGGCGGCGTCCTCCTGGAGCATGCGGTCCTTGGCCATCCCGATGGTGACCTCGTCCGGTACCAGACGGCCCGCGTCCATGTAGCTCTTGGCCTCAAGCCCCAGCGGGGTGCCCTGGCCGATGTTGGCGCGGAAGAGGTCGCCGGTGGAGATGTGGGGAATGGACAGGGTCTTGGCGAGCAGGTGCGCCTGAGTACCCTTCCCGGCCCCGGGAGGACCAACGAGGACGATACGCATCAGCGGAGGAACCCTTCGTAATTGCGCTGCTGGAGCTGGCTCTCGATCTGCTTAACAGTTTCGAGTCCGACGCCGACGACGATGAGAACGCTGGTGCCGCCGAACGGGAAGTTGGTCTGCTGTCCGAAGGCGACCAGGGCGATCATCGGGATCAACGCGATCAGGCCCAGGTAGAGCGAACCCGGCCACGTGATTCGGGTCAGCACGTAGTTCAGGTACTCGGCCGTCGGCCGGCCGGCCCGGATACCCGGGATGAACCCACCATACTTCTTCATATTGTCGGCAACTTCTTCGGGGTTGAAGGAGATGGCGACGTAGAAGAACGCGAAGAAGACGATCAGCAGGAAGTAGGTGGCCATGTAGATCGGGTGGTCACCCTTGACGAAGTTCGTCCGGATCCAGGTGGCCCAGCCCGCCTGGCTGTTGGTCAGCTGGACCACCAGGGCGGGGATGTAGAGCAGCGACGAGGCGAAGATGACCGGGATGACACCGGCCTGGTTCACCTTGAGCGGGATGTAGGTCGAGGTGCCGCCGAACGCCCGGCGGCCGATCATCCGCTTCGCGTACTGGACCGGGATCCGGCGCTGGGCCTGCTCGACGAAGATGACGAGCATCACGACGACGATGCCGACCGCGACCACGGACAGGAACTCGACCCAGCCGTCGCCGATGGTGCCGGACTGCTTGATCGCCCACATCGAGGACGGGAACTGGGCCGCGATCGAGGTGAAGATCAGCAGCGACATGCCGTTGCCGATGCCGCGGTCGGTGATCAGCTCGCCCAGCCACATGATCACCGTGGTGCCGGCGGTCATCGTGAGGACCATGACGGCGATCCGGAAGACGCCGGTGTCCGGGACGATCTGGTTGGCCAGCGGGCAGCCGGAGAACAGCGCACCGCTGGAGGCCGTCGCGACGATGCCGGTGCCCTGGAGCACGGCGAGCGCGATGGTCAGGTAGCGGGTGTACTGGGTGATCTTGGCCTGGCCGGCCTGGCCCTCCTTCTTCAGCATCTCCAGTCGCGGGATCACGACGGTGAGGAGCTGGAGGATGATGCTCGCCGTGATGTACGGCATGATGCCGAGGGCGAAGATCGTCAACTGGAGGAGCGCGCCACCGCTGAACAGGTTGACGAGCCCGAAGAGGCCGCTGTTCTTGGTCTCCTTCACGCACTCGTTCACGGCGGTGAAGCTCACGCCAGGAATCGGAATGTGCGAGCCCAGCCGGAACAGCACCATGATGCCCAGCGTGAACAGCAGCTTCTTGCGCAGGTCGGGCGTCTGGAACGCCCGCGCGAACGCACTGAGCACGGTGCCTCCTGCGCCTCCCGCGCGTCGTCGGCGGGAGGGTCGGTCCTGAATGGGGAGTTTGCGGTTCGGGCCCCCGTACAGACGGCACAGGCGAGCCTACGCGCAGCCTACAAGGGAACTCCACGGACTCTAACAGTGCGCGGCCACTCCGAAGAAGCGCGTACGGCCCGTCCCCCACTCACGGGGTACGGGATGCCCGGATTTGCCACACAAAAAACGACCGGAAAATGGCACGGGCCCCACACCTCCCGGAGGAGGTGCGGGGCCCGAAAGCGGTATTCAGCGGGCTCAGACGAGCTCGGTGACCGTACCGCCGGCGGCCTTGATCTTCTCGGCGGCCGAGCCGGAGACGGCGTCGACCGTCACCTGCAGCGCAACCGAGACCTCGCCGGTGCCGAGCACCTTGACGAGGGAGTTCTTGCGAACCGCGCCCTTCGCGACCAGGTCCTCGACCGTGACCTCGCCACCCTGCGGGTAGAGCTCGGCCAGCTTGTCGAGGTTCACGACCTGGAACGTGATCTTGAACGGGTTCTTGAAGCCCTTCAGCTTCGGCA
This sequence comes from Kitasatospora sp. NPDC085464, assembly GCF_044541955.1. Taxonomy (NCBI): domain Bacteria; kingdom Bacillati; phylum Actinomycetota; class Actinomycetes; order Kitasatosporales; family Streptomycetaceae; genus Kitasatospora; species Kitasatospora sp. NPDC085464. Next base: position 73,586 of record NZ_JBITTM010000019.1, on the reverse strand, counting down.
GACGCATGTGGAGCGGCATCTGGCCACCCTCGAAGCGCTGCGGAACCTGGTAGCGGGCCTTGGTGCCCTTGGTACCACGACCGGCGGTCTTACCCTTGGAACCCTCACCACGACCCACGCGGATCTTGTCGGTCTTGGCACCCGGGGCGGGACGCAGGTTGTGGATCTTGATCGGGTTGTCGCCCATGATCAGTCCACCTCCTCAACCGTCACCAGGTGACGGACCGTGTGGGCCATCCCGCGGATCTCGGGACGGTCCTCCTTCACCACGACGTCGTGCATGCGCTTGAGACCAAGCGAACGCAGGGTGTCACGGTGGTTCTGCTTGCTGCCGATGTACGACTTGGTCTGCGTGATCTTCAGGCGAGCCATCAGGCGCTCACCCCAGCAGCACGCGCCCGCAGCAGAGCGGCGGGGGCCACGTCCTCCAGCGGCAGGCCACGACGGGCGGCGATCTCCTCGGGGCGCACGAGGCCCTTCAGAGCAGCCACGGTGGCGTGCACGATGTTGATCGCGTTGTCCGAGCCGAGCGACTTCGACAGGATGTCGTGGATGCCGGCGCACTCCAGGACGGCGCGCACCGGACCACCGGCGATAACACCGGTACCGGGGGCGGCGGGCTTCAGCAGCACGACGCCGGCGGCCTTCTCACCCTGGATGGGGTGCGGGATGGTGCCCTGGATACGGGGGACCTTGAAGAAGTTCTTCTTGGCCTCCTCAACACCCTTGGCGATGGCGGCCGGAACCTCCTTCGCCTTCCCGTAACCGACACCCACGGTGCCGTCACCATCGCCCACCACGACCAGCGCGGTGAAGGAGAAGCGACGACCACCCTTGACAACCTTGGCGACACGGTTGATCGCGACGACGCGCTCGACGTAAGCGGTCTTCTCGACGGCGGGGGCGTTGCCCCGGTCGTCACGCTTACGGTCACGCCGCTCGCCACCGGTGCCGCCGCCGGCGCCGCTACCGCGGCGCTGGGGTCCAGCCATTGGAATTACCTCTCTCGATTACGTCCGCCGACAGAGTCGACGAGCGGCTTAGAAGTCGAGCCCGGCCTCGCGAGCCGCGTCCGCCAGGGCGGCGATGCGGCCGGCGTACCGGTTGCCCGCGCGGTCGAAGACGACCGACTCGATGCCGGCGGCCTTGGCGCGCTCGGCGACCAGGCTCCCGACCTTCTTGGCCAGCTCGGTCTTGTCGCCCTCGGCGCCCTTGATGGACACGTCGAGGGTGGACGCCGACGCCAGGGTGTGACCCTTGGCGTCGTCGATGACCTGGGCGACCATGTGACGGTTCGAGCGCGTCACGACGAGACGCGGACGCACCTCGGTGCCGACGACGCGCTTGCGAACGCGGATCGCGCGGCGCTTGCGAGCGGCGCTCTTGTAGGCGTTGCCCTTGCCGATCTTGACAGAGACGCTCATCGCTTACTTACCACTCTTTCCGACCTTGCGGCGGATGACCTCGCCCGCGTACTTGACGCCCTTGGCCTTGTACGGGTCGGGCTTGCGCAGCTTGCGGATCTTCGCGGCGACCTCGCCGACCTTCTGCTTGTCGATGCCGTCCACGTGGAACTTGGTGGGCGACTCGACGACGAAGGAGATGCCCTCCGGCGCGGGGACCAGGATCGGGTGGCTGTAGCCGAGCGAGAACTCCATGTCGGAGCCCTTCGCAGCGACTCGGTAACCAACACCGCTGATCTCCAGCGACTTGCGGTAGCCCGCGGTCACGCCGGTGATCATGTTCGCCACCAGCGTGCGGGTCAGGCCGTGGAGGGCCTTCGACATACGCTCGTCGTTGGGGCGGGTGACAGCCAGAGTGCCGTCCTCGCCCTTGCCGATCTCGATCGGCGCGGCGACGACGTGGGTGAGGGTACCCTTCGGGCCCTTCACCGAGACCGTCTGGCCATCGATGGTGACGTCCACGCCAGCGGGGACCTGGATGGGCAGCCGTCCAATGCGCGACATTGCTGTACCTCCGTTTCCCGAATTACCAGACGTAGGCGAGAACTTCTCCGCCTACGCCCTTCTTGGCGGCCTGCTTGTCGGTCAGGAGGCCGGAGGACGTGGAGATGATCGCCACGCCCAGGCCGCCGAGAACCTTCGGCAGGTTGGTGGACTTTGCGTAAACGCGCAGACCCGGCTTGCTGATGCGCTTGATGCCGGCGATGGAGCGCTCACGGTTGGGGCCGAACTTGAGCTCGATGGTCAGCTTCTTGCCGACCTCGCCCTCGGTCGGCTCCTCAACCTTGTAGGAGGAGATGTACCCCTCCTGCTGCAGGATCTCGGCGACGTGCGCCTTGATCTTGCTGGCCGGCATCGCCACGGAGTCGTGGTACGCCGAGTTCGCGTTACGCAGACGCGTGAGCATGTCTGCGATGGGGTCGGTCATGGTCATGATGGCCTCAGGCCTCTCTCGCCGTGGTTTCTCCGCGCCAGGTCCCCCTTCCGCACTCTCGCGAGTTCGGCAGGGGCACAAGCGCAGGGGACCTGCGACGTAGTAAGACTGGGTGCGAGCCCCGGAGAGGGGCCACGGACGTCCATGGGGAAGCCGTGGCAGGGGGCCCGACCCCACTACCTTACGGGAATCCGTGCGGCAGGCCCAAAACGGGCCGGTGTGGGATCGGGCACCTCTGCGTCGCTGTGTGCCTAGGGCGCCTGGCCCCTCTACTTAAAGAGGACTACCAGGAGCTCTTGGTCACGCCCGGCAGCTCGCCGCGGTGCGCCATCTCACGGAGGCAGACACGGCACAGGCCGAACTTGCGGTACACCGAGTGCGGACGGCCGCAGCGCTGGCACCGGGTGTAGGCCCGGACGCCGAACTTCGGCTTGCGCTCGGACTTCGCGATGAGGGACTTCTTCGCCATTGGCTCACGCCTCCTTGAACGGGAAGCCCAGAGCGCGCAGGAGCGCCCGGCCCTCGTCGTCGGTCTGAGCGGTGGTCACGACGGTGATGTCCATACCGCGCTGACGGTCGACCTTGTCCTGGTCGATCTCGTGGAACATAACCTGCTCGGTCAGACCGAAGGTGTAGTTGCCACGGCCGTCGAACTGCTTCGGGGAGAGGCCGCGGAAGTCACGGATTCGCGGCAGGGCCAGCGAAACCAGACGGTCCAGGAACTCCCACATGCGGTCACCACGGAGGGTGACGTGCGTGCCGATCGGCTGGCCCTCGCGCAGCTTGAACTGCGCGATGGACTTGCGGGCCTTGGTGACGGCCGGCTTCTGACCGGTGATCGCGGTCAGGTCCTTGATGGCACCTTCGATCAGCTTGCTGTCGCGGGCAGCCTCGCCGACACCCATGTTGACCACGACCTTGACCAGGCCGGGGATCAGCATGACGTTCTCGTACTTGAACTGCTCGTGCAGCTGGCCCTTGATCTCGGAGTTGTAACGCTCCTTGAGGCGGGGGGCCACCTTCTCAACAGTCGTCTCAGACATCAGATGTCCTCACCGGTTCGCTTGGCAACGCGGATCTTGTTGCCCTCGTCGTCGAAGCGGTAGCCAACGCGGGTGACGACCTTCTTGCCGTCCTTCTCCACGACCAGCTGGACGTTGGAGACGTGAACCGGGGCCTCGACGGTGACGATGCCACCCTGGGTGCCCGGACCCGGCTTGGTGTGCTTCTTGACCCGGTTCACACCCTCGACCAGGACCTTGTTCTCAGCCGGCATGGCCTGGATGACCTTGCCCTGCTTGCCCTTGTCCTTGCCGGTGATGACCTGAACCAGGTCACCCTTCTTGATCTTCATGCTGTTCGCCATGGGTTAGAGCACCTCCGGCGCCAGCGAGATGATCTTCATGAACTTCTTGTCGCGCAGCTCGCGGCCCACGGGGCCGAAGATGCGGGTGCCACGGGGGTCACCCTCGGTGTTCTTCAGCACGACAGCGGCGTTCTCGTCAAAACGGATGTACGAGCCATCCGGACGACGACGCTCCTTGACGGTGCGGACGACGACGCACTTGACGACGTCACCCTTCTTCACCGAGCCACCGGGGATCGCGTCCTTGACGGTCGCGACGATGACGTCCCCGATTCCGGCGTAGCGGCGACCGGAGCCACCGAGAACACGGATGCAAAGGATCTCCTTGGCACCAGTGTTGTCGGCAACACGCAGTCGCGACTCCTGCTGGATCACAGCTTTCTCCTGATCGTCAACGAGAGTCGACGGGCCGGCCGCTGCTCACACCGGCGTCCTGAACGGACCCGGTGCACATACGGCCGTACCTCATCGGCTTCGTTACTTGGCCTTCTCGAGGATCTCGACGACGCGCCAGCGCTTCGTCGCGGACAGCGGGCGGGTCTCCGCGAGGAGAACCCGGTCGCCCACGCCGCACGCGTTCTGCTCGTCGTGCGCCTTCAGCTTGTTCGTACGGCGGATGACCTTGCCGTACAGAGCGTGCTTGACGCGGTCCTCGACGGCGACGACGACGGTCTTGTCCATCTTGTCGCTGACGACGAGACCCTCACGGGTCTTGCGGAAACCGCGCGTCTCGTTGGTGTTCTCAGTCATCAGGCGTTCTCCACCGTCTCGATGCCCAGCTCGCGCTCGCGCATCAGGGTGTAGATCCGCGCGATGTCCTTGCGGACGAGCTTGAGCCGTCCGTGGTTGTCGAGCTGCCCGGTCGCCGCCTGGAAGCGGAGGTTGAACAGCTCCTCCTTGGCCTCGCGCAGCTTGGCAACGAGACCCTCGTTGTCCAGCGAGCGAAGCTCAGCAGCCTTGGTAGCGGCCGACATCAGCTCTCACCGTCCTCGCGCCGGACGATCCGGCACTTCATCGGCAGCTTGTGCGCGGCGCGGGTGAGCGCCTCGCGAGCAACCTTCTCGTTCGGGTACGACAGCTCGAACATGACCCGACCCGGGTGCACGTTCGCGATCCACCACTCCGGCGAACCCTTACCGGAACCCATGCGGGTCTCGGCCGGCTTCTTGGTGAGCGGGCGGTCCGGGTAGATGTTGATCCAGACCTTGCCGCCACGACGGATGTGACGGGTGATCGCGATACGAGCGGACTCGATCTGACGGTTCGTCACGTAGGCCGGGGTCACGGCCTGGATGCCGAACTGGCCGAACGCCAGCTCGGTGCCACCCTTGGCAGCGCCACGGCGCTTCGGGTGGTGCTGCTTGCGGTGCTTGACCCGACGGGGGATCAGCATTGGGGTCAGGCCTCCGTTCCGGTGTTCTCGGCAGCCGGAGCCTCCGCGACCGGGGCCGCGGGGGCCTCGGCAGCGGCGGGACGGCGGCCACGGCCACCGCGCTCGCCACCACGGCGCTCGCCACCGCGGGCGGGACGACCACCCTCGGGACGGGCCGGGCGGTTGCCCGAGCGGGCAGCGGCGTTCTCAGCGCGGACCTCGGCGATGTTCTTGACGTCGCCCTTGTAGATCCAGACCTTCACGCCGATGCGGCCGAAGGTGGTCTTGGCCTCGAAGAAGCCGTAGTCGACGTTCGCACGCAGGGTGTGCAGCGGCACGCGACCCTCGCGGTAGAACTCCGAACGGCTCATCTCGGCGCCGCCGAGACGACCGGAGCACTGGACCTTGATGCCCTTGGCGCCGGACTTCATGGTGCCCTGCATCGACTTGCGCATGGCACGGCGGAAGGAGACGCGGGAGGACAGCTGCTCCGCGACGCCCTGAGCCACGAGCTGGGCGTCCAGCTCGGGGTTCTTGACCTCAAGGATGTTCAGCTGGACCTGCTTGCCGGTCAGCTTCTCCAGGTCGCCGCGGATGCGGTCGGCCTCGGTGCCACGGCGACCGATGACGATGCCGGGACGCGCGGTGTGGATGTCAACGCGGACGCGGTCGCGGGTGCGCTCGATCTCGACCTTGGAGATGCCGGCGCGCTCCATGCCCTTCGTCATCATGCGACGAATGGCGACGTCTTCCTTGACGTAGTCCTTGTACAGCTTGTCGGCGTACCAGCGGGACTTGAAGTCCGTGCTGATGCCGAGGCGGAACCCGTGCGGGTTAACCTTCTGGCCCATTACCGGGTCCCTTCCTTGCTGCTGACGACCACGGTGATGTGGCTGGTCCGCTTGCGGATCCGGTAGGCGCGGCCCTGGGCGCGCGGACGGAACCGCTTCAGGGTCGGGCCCTCGTCAACGTACGCCTCGGAGATGTAGAGGTCGTCCACGTTGGAGTGGTTGTAGTTGTGCGCGGCGTTGGCAATGGCGCTGTCGAGCACCTTGCCGACCGGCACGGTGGCTGCCTGCGGAGCGAAACGCAGGACGGCCTGGGCCTCCGTGGCATTCATGCCACGGATGAGGTCCACCACGCGGCGGGCCTTCATGGGCGTCACGCGGATGTACCGCGCCTGAGCCCTGGCTTCCATGGTTGTCCCCTTAATGGAGTAAGTCATTGAGTCGTTTTGGCGCGTCAAGCTCAGGCGCTTAGCGACGCTTCGACTTCCGGTCTTCCTTCACGTGACCACGGAAGGTGCGGGTCGGAGCGAACTCGCCGAGCTTGTGGCCGACCATCGACTCGGTGACGAACACCGGGACGTGCTTGCGGCCATCGTGGACCGCGATCGTGTGACCGAGCATGCTCGGCGAGATCACGGAACGACGGGACCAGGTCTTGATGACGTTCTGGGTACCCGCCTCGTTCTGAGCGTCCACCTTCTTGATGAGGTGGCCGTCGATGAAGGGGCCCTTCTTGAGACTGCGCGGCATCTGACCTGCTCCTAGCGCTTCTTGTTGGTCTTGCGGCGGCGCACGATGAGCTTGTCCGACGCCTTGTTCGGGCGACGGGTACGGCCCTCGGGCTTACCCCACGGCGAGACCGGGTGGCGACCACCGGAGGTCTTACCCTCACCACCACCGTGCGGGTGGTCGATCGGGTTCATGGCGACACCACGCACGGTCGGGCGGACGCCCTTCCAGCGCATGCGGCCGGCCTTGCCCCAGTTGATGTTCGACTGCTCGGCGTTGCCGACCTCGCCGACGGTGGCGCGGCAGCGCGCGTCAACCAGGCGGATCTCACCGGAGGGCATGCGCAGGTGCGCCATCTTGCCCTCACGAGCCAGCAGCTGGATGCCGGAGCCGGCGGAGCGGGCCAGCTTGGCACCGCCACCGGGACGCAGCTCCACAGCGTGGATGGTGGTACCGACCGGGATGTTGCGCAGCGGCAGGTTGTTGCCCGGCTTGATGTCGGCGCCAGCGCCGTTCTCGATCCGGTCACCCTGCGCGATGCCGCGCGGCGCGATGATGTAGCGCTTCTCGCCGTCCGCGTAGTGCAGGAGCGCGATGCGCGCGGTGCGGTTCGGGTCGTACTCGATGTGCGCGACCTTGGCCGGCACGCCGTCCTTGTCGTGACGACGGAAGTCGATCACGCGGTAGGCGCGCTTGTGACCGCCACCCTGGTGGCGAGCAGTGACACGACCGGCGTTGTTACGGCCGCCCTTGCTGTGCAGGGGGCGAACCAGCGACTTCTCCGGCGTGGACCGCGTGATTTCTACGAAGTCGGCCACGCTGGAGCCACGACGGCCCGGCGTAGTCGGCTTGTACTTGCGGATGCCCATTTGGCTCTCTCGTCCTCGTCCTAATCGACGATCACGATCTCCCTATTCAGGAGACCGGACCACCGAAGATGTCGATGCGGTTGCCCTCGGCCAGCGTCACGATGGCGCGCTTGGTGTCCTTGCGCTTGCCAAAGCCCGTCTTGGACCGCTTGCGCTTGCCCTGACGGTTGATCGTGTTGACAGCCTCGACCTTGACCGAGAAGACCGCCTCGACGGCCTGCTTGATCTGGGTCTTGTTGGCGCCCGGCGACACGATGAACGTGTACTTGTTCTCGTCGAGAAGGCTGTAGCTCTTCTCGGAGATGACCGGCTTCACCAGGACGTCACGGGGGTCCGTGAACGTCTTGCTCGTAACGTCGCTCATCAGGCGGCGCTCCCTTCGAGCTCGCCCTCAGCGGCAACGGCCTTGGCGGACGCGACCGGACCGGCCACGAAACGCTCGAAGGCGGCCTGGGTGAAGACCACATCGTCGGAGACGAGCACGTCGTAGGTGTTCAGCTGACCGGCGTCCAGGATGTGGACGTGCGGCAGGTTGCGAGCGGACTTCAGGCCCAGCTCGTCCTCGCGCTCGACGACCAGGAGGACGTTCTTGCGCTCGGTGATCTTGCCGAACAGGCTCTTCGCGGCCTTGGTCGACGGCGCCTCGGTCGCGGTCACGCCGGTGACGACGTGAATGCGGTTGTGGCGGGCCCGGTCGGTGAGCGCACCGCGCAGGGCGGCGGCGATCATCTTCTTCGGGGTCCGCTGCGAGTAGTCGCGCGGCACGGGACCGTGCACGACGCCACCGCCGGCGAACTGCGGCGCACGGGTCGAGCCCTGACGGGCGCGGCCGGTGCCCTTCTGGCGGTACGGCTTCTTGCCGCCACCGCGGACCTCGCCGCGAGTCTTGGTCTTGTGGGTGCCCTGACGGGCCGCAGCGAGCTGCGCCACGACGACCTGGTGCATCAGCGGAACGCTGACCTTCGCGTCGAAGATCTCGGCCGGCAGCTCGACGCTGCCGGTCTTGTCGCCAGCCGGCGACAGGATGTCAATGGTGCTCATTTCCTCACAGCCCCTTCGCCGCGGTGCGGACGAGGACGAGGCCGCCGTTCGGGCCCGGGACGGCGCCCTTGATGAGCAGCAGACCCTTCTCCGCGTCGACCGCGTGCACGGTCAGGTTCTGGGTGGTCACACGCTCGTGGCCCATCCGACCAGCCATGCGCAGGCCCTTGAACACACGGCCCGGGGTGGCGCAGCCACCGATGGAACCGGGCGAACGGTGCTTGCGCTGGGTGCCGTGACCGGCGCCGAGACCCTTGAAGTTGTGACGCTTCATGACACCGGCGAAGCCCTTGCCCTTGGAGGTGCCGGTCACGTCGACCTTGACACCCGCCTCGAACAGCTCGGCGGTGATCTCCTGGCCCAGGGTGTACTCGGACGCGTCCGAGGTACGGATCTCGACCAGGTGGCGGCGCGGGGTGACACCGGCCTTGGCGAAGTGGCCCGCGAGGGGCTTGTTCACCTTGCGGGGGTCGATCTCGCCGAAGCCGAGCTGGACGGCGCTGTAGCCGGCCGGGCTGTCGGCGGTGTGGACCTGGGTCACGACATTGGGCCCAGCCTTGACGACGGTCACCGGGACGACCCGGTTGTTCTCGTCCCAGACCTGGGTCATGCCGAGCTTCTCGCCCAGGATGCCCTTAATCTGCTTAGCCATCTTCGGTGCGCCTCTCAGAGCTTGATCTCGATGTCGACGCCCGCCGGCAGGTCGAGACGCATGAGCGAGTCAACCGTCTTCGGCGTGGGGTCGAGGATGTCGATCAGACGCTTGTGAGTACGCATCTCGAAGTGCTCGCGCGAGTCCTTGTACTTGTGCGGCGAGCGGATGACGCAGTACACGTTCTTCTCAGTGGGCAGCGGCACCGGGCCTGCGACCTGCGCACCAGTACGGATCACCGTCTCGACGATCTTCTTCGCCGAGGAGTCGATGACCTCGTGGTCGTAGGCCTTGAGCCGGATGCGGATCTTCTGTCCCGCCATGGCTACTCAGTAGTCCTTTGTCCTTAGTCACTGCACGACTCCCCCTCCGACCCCCGCGCTCGGGCGTGTCGCCTTCGCGCTTGCAAAAAACCGGCGAAATACTTCGTCGGTTTCGAACTTTCGGGGTGAGGGGTGCCGGATCGAGGCCCCGCACACGCTTCCCGGAAGATTCCCGTACTTTCGCCCCGCAGCTGCCGTGGCGTAGAACTCACGCTTGACGGCCATCACGGGAACGACGAGTAGATGGGACTCGCTTCCGGTCCTCCCGGCGGGAGGCGCGCAGCATCGGCACTCAACCGAGCAACTTGGACATACTGCCACATGGAGCAGCCCGGATGCCAATCGGGGCCGGTGAGGCGTACCTCACCGGCCCCGACGGGGTGATCCCGCAGGTCAGTTCTTGGGCGGGCGCCCGCAGGTGGCGTCCACGTCCTTCGAGGTCGTGTTGGCGCACCACAGGTGGCCCTGGTCCGGACCGAAGGTGTACTCGGCCAGGTCCATGTTGACCGGGTTGCAGGCCTGCTTGCCCTTGTACGGCGAGTACTTGGGGCAGTCCCCGTTGTCGAGCTGCTGCAGGTGGGCGCGCAGCGCGTCCAGGCCCATGTCCTCGACGCCCGGGTTGGTGGACGGCATGAAGCGGTTCGCCGACCAGGAGCCGCCCATGGTGGCGAACAGGGCGAGCGCGCACACCAGGCCGGCCGCCAGCTGCGACATCACCCGCGGCGAGATCCGCGCGGCCCGGCTCGGGGCCACCTCGCGCAGCGTGTCGCGGACCCAGCCGAAGCCGCGCTCGTAGGTCAGCATCACGCCCATGACCGCCAGGATCATCAGGCAGTAGAGGATGATCCAGGTCGTCCGCGGGTACAGCTGGACGGCCTGGTTGTGCTCCATGTGGGAGGCGAACCAGAAGCGCAGCAGCCAGGCGCCGGCGAGGACGAAGCCCGCCGTGCGGACCACCATGTTGCGCAGGCCCAGGCCGACACCGATGCCCACGGCGACCAGCAGCAGGATGCCGAAGCCGGTCTGCCCGGCGATGTCACCGTTGCCCGGCCAGTTGTGGTAGGTCAGGTCGCCGGTGCGGTCCGACGCCCAGCCCATGACGTAGGCCGGGTCGATGTAGGTGTTGATGTAGGCGTACCGGTCCATCGTGGAGGCGCCCAGGCGGGCCAGCTGGTACAGCAGCGGGGCGCCGATCACGCCGGCGGTGACCAGCATGGTCGCCAGGAAGACCAGCGCGCGCTTGAGGGCCGTGCGGCCGCGGCGCCACGGGAAGAGCATCAGCACGAGGATGAACGAGCCCGGCGCCGCCCAGAGGTACCAGCCCGAGTACCAGAGGAACATCACGCCGAACGCGGCACCGAAGCCGAGGCCGCGCAGCACCGCGGAGCGGGTCGACAGCTCGCCGGCCCGGCGGATCTCGCGGAAGCAGGCCGCCAGCAGCGGCAGCAGCACCAGCATGGAGCCGTGGCTGTACGGACGGATCGGGTCGAGGAAGACGATCGACGTCGGCACCGCGACCGCCATCGCCCAGAACGGGCGCAGCAGCATCCGCCACGAGAGGTAGGCCATCGGGCCGACCAGCGCGCTGAGGATCAGCTGCAGGTCCTTGAGGGCGTGGCCCACGCCGGCGATGCCGTTGTGGAAGAACTTGGCCCAGACGGCGAGCAGGGCCGGGAACAGCGGGGGGTACACCCCGGGCAGGCCCTGGCCGCGCAGCATGTCGTTGGCCATGCCCATGAGGTTGCCGGGGTCGCCCTCCTGGCCGCCGAGGCCCCAGGGGGTGCCGTGCAGGGCGACCACGATGCCGCCGGCCACGACGCCGGTGCCCAGGCCCGCGACGGCGGCGCACGCCAGTCGCTGGGCGACCCGGTAGTAGCGCAGCGTCCCGCGGTAGGCGAGCAGCAGCAGCACCGCGAGGACGGGGATGCCGAGCAGGGCGGCGTACTGCTGGATCTTGGCGAGGCCGCTGACCTGGCCGATCCGGGTGGTCGGGTTGACGCTGATGTGGGTGCACAGCAGCATGAAGCCGACCGCGACGCCGACGCTGACCACGGCCTCGGCCAACGGGAGGAACCAGCGCTTCTCGGTCCACCGTGAGAAGCGGTCGGCCCGGCGGCCGCTCGGCGATCCGTCGGAGGACGCCGTGGTCGCCTCGTCGTCGGGTGCGTTGGCACGGCCGCCGACGACGTCCGGGGCCAAATCCGTCATGTCTCTTCGCTTCCGTGAAGCGGCACACTGCCGCGGGTCGGACCGACTCGCCGGATGCGGGCGAGCTCTGCGGGCGGCGGCCGGGCGCCCGATCGGCACAGGTCGGCCGAAACTCCTGAAGTGCTGTGGGCGTCCGGCGGATCGATCATCGCCCTCGGCGGTGCCGGGCCCGGGCCGGGACTCATGGTAATCGCACCGCGAAGAGCGTGTCATGGCGTGCCGCCCGGCCGTCACGGGCCCCTTCCCGCCCCGGGGGGAGCGGGACCCCGGCGGATAGGGTGAGCTGCGCTCAGTCCTCGTCCGCCCAAGACCACCGGCCCGGAGTCCCCCGCCCATGTCGCACACCGCACGCAAGAGATCGGTTCTGACGGCCAGTCCGCCCCTGGCCGAGGCCCTCGGACGGAAGAACGGCTTCGGCCTCCTGCGGCTCGTCCTCGCCCTCGCCGTGATCTTCGCCCACGCGATGCCGCTCGGGCTCGGCAAGCCCGACCTCGGGCTGCTGGAGAGCCGCGGTCAGACCAACGTCGGAGCGATCGCGGTGAGCGGCTTCTTCGTGCTCTCCGGGCTGCTGATCACCCGCAGCGGCATGCGGTTGAGCCCGGCCCGCTTCCTGTGGAACCGGGCGATCCGCATCCTCCCCGGCCTCTGGGCCTGCCTGCTGCTGACGGCGTTCGTGGTCGCCCCGGTCGTCGCGTACCACCAGGGCCGGCTGGCCGGCTTCTGGTCGCACCCGCAGGGCCCGCTGGCGTACCTGGAGGCCAACTGGTCGATCGGAGTGAACCAGTGGGGGATCTCCGGGCTGCTCGACCACGTGCCGCACCCCACCGCCTTCAACGGCTCGGTGTGGTCGCTGGCGTACGAGGTGCTCTGCTACCTGCTGGTGGTCTCGCTGGCCGCGGTCGGCGTGCTGCGGCGGGCGCGCTGGGCGGTCGCCCTGATGGTCCTCGGGCTGTACGGGTACATGGTCCACCTGGCGTCCGGCTTCCACCTGCTGCGGGCCCCCGAGTACGCGCCGACCGGCCTCACCGGCTGGCAGCTGCCGTTCCTCGGCCCGATCAGCCTGGACATGTTCATCCCGCTGACCTTCATGTTCGGCCTCGGCGCGCTCGCCGAGCTGTACAAGAAGCGCCTGCCGATCAACGACCCGGCCGGCGTGCTGGCCGCGGTGGTCTTCCTCGGCACCGCGCGGTTCGGCGGCTTCACCCTGTTCGGCCTGCCCGCCTTCGCCTACCTGCTGATCTGGCTCGCCTGCCGGATGCCCGGCCCGCTGACCAAGGTCGGCACCAAGGTCGACCTGTCGTACGGGGTCTACATCTACGCGTTCCCGATCCAGCAGTGCCTCGCCCTCTGGGGCGTCAACAAGCACGGCTACTGGACCTACACGGCGGCCTCGGTGGCGCTCTCGGTCACCGCGGCGTTCTGCTCCTGGTACGCCGTGGAGAAGCCCGCGCTGAAGCTGAAGGACCTGGGCCTGCGCAAGCCGCCGCGGCAGGAGCAGCCGCCGGCCGCCGAGCCGGCCCGGCCCCTGTCGCAGGTCTCGACCTGATCCGCCCCCGAAACGGATCCGGGCCCGGTACGCAGTGCGCGTACCGGGCCCGGTCCGTTCGGTCCGCCGGGGACCGCCGGGAGCTAGCCGGAGACCTTCTCGTCGAAGCGCTCCTGGTTGAGCCGCGCGCCCTCGGTGATGGCGACGGTGCGGGCCATGTCGGTGAGCTTCTTCTCCAGGGAGCGGAAGCGCAGGTAGGTGTTGAGCGCCAGGAAGGCCAGCGCCAGCACCATCAGGTACAGCACCAGGTCGGTGCCGCGGCCGACGCCGAACCGGTTCGCGACCCAGGTGACGTCGTTCGGACGCAGCACCGCGTAGATGTTCGCGAGCACGAACAGCACGAAGGCGATGCGCTTCCAGGCCCTGGTGTTGGTCCGGTCCCAGCGCCGGATGAAGATGAGCGCCGCGGTGCCGGCGCCCAGCACCAGCACCAGTTGGATCCAGAAGTACTTCATCGCCGGCCACGCTCCCGGAGCGAGATGTCGAAGAGGATGTTGACGCCGTTGATCAGGGACTGGCCCTTGGCGCGTGAGTAGTCGGTGTAGAGGATGTCCACGGGGACCTCCACCACGCGCAGCGAGGACTTCGCCAGCAGGCCGACGATCTCCGAGGCGTGGGCCATCCCGTTCATGGTGATCCGCAGCTGGGAGGCCGCCTCGCGGTTGATCACGCGCAGCCCGTTGTGCGAGTCGGTGAGCTTCAGCTTGCGGGCGGTCGGGCTGACCGCGGCCGCCGTGCGGAGCACCACGCGCTTGATCATCGGGACCTGCTCGGACTGCTCGATGAAGCGGGAGCCGAGGACGACGTCCGCGGTCCCGTCGCGCAGCACGGCGACCATCTTCTCGACGTCGTGCGTCTGGTGCTGGCCGTCCGCGTCGAAGGTGGCGAAGTACTGGGCGCCGGGCTGCTGCAGTGCGTAGGAGAGCCCCGTCTGCAGGGCGGCGCCCTGGCCGAGGTTGACCGGGTGCCGCACCAGGTGGGCACCCGTGGTCATGATGTGCTCGGCCGAGCCGTCGGTGCTCCCGTCGTCGACCACGACGATGTTCGGGAACGTCTTGCGGGCGTTCTCCACCACATCGGCGATCACCTGGCCTTCGTTGTAGGCGGGGATCACCAGCCAGACGTCGTCGTATTGGGACATGGTCGCTTCCTGGGCGCTGGGACGGAATTGCTGGAGGGATCTCACGGGTCAGGCCCGGCGACCGGCCACGTGGCTCAGCATCGCCCCGACACCCCGCAGGCCCGCCTTGCGGCCGGCCGCGGGGATCATGCTGAGCGCGTGCAGCCGCGAGGAGACGAAACGGCGGGAGATGGTGGCCGCCCGGTGCCAGCCGTGGCCGTCCAGCCGGTCCGCGGTCTCCCGGAAGAAGCGGCGGGCCTCCTCGAAGCGCTTGCCCGTGAAGGCGGTGACCGAGGACTCGCTGACGGCGTGCCGGCGGTAGCTGAAGCACACCTCGGGCACGACCGCCAGGGAGACGTCCGCGAGGAGCAGGTCGACGATGATCGCGAGGTCCTGGATGACGCCCAGGTCCGCGCGGAAGCTCGTCGCCTGCATGTCCTTGGTGCGCCAGCACACGGACGGGAAGTACAGCCAGTCGCCGCGCATCAGGCTCATCGCGAGCGGCTCGCCGGACATCAGCAGCGGGCCCGGGTCCTTCGGCGCGTACAGCCGGCGCTTGACGGTGTCGGCGAGGCTGCCGACCGGGTTCCCGTCGGCGCCGATGACCAGCACGCCGGGCTGGACCATGCCCGCCTCCGGGAAGCGCTCCAGCGCGTCCCGGACCACCTTCAGGTAGTTGGGGTGCATCAGGTCGTCGCAGCCCATGAGCACGAGGTAGTCGTACTCGGCGAGCTGGACGCAGCGGTTGAAGTTGCCGCTGACGCCGAGGTTGGACTCGTTGCGCAGGTACCGGACCCGCGGGTCCGCGAGGGACTCGAACCAGCCGGGGACGTCCGGCTCCTTGCCGTCGTCGACGACCGTGAGGCGCCAGTCGTCGCCGTCCTGGGCCAGCACGCTGCGGACCGCGTCCTGCATCAGCCGGACGTCGCCGTAGTACGGCATCAGGATCTCGAAACGGGACATCGGGTACCTAGACCTTGCCAATGAGCTCGGGCCGGCGGGCGGCGGCGCGGGTGGCGGGCTCGATCGCCTTCACGTTCGCCGGCATGCGGCGGATGAGGGCGAGCAGCAGCACCAGGCCGGCCCGGGCCAGGTAGATCGTCGCCTTGATCGGGGAGGCGGAGGGCGTGCCGGTGGTCCGCTCGCGCATCGCGACCGGGACCTGGCGGATGACGAAGCCGCAGCGGGCGGCGCCCACCATGCTCTCGATGGTGTCGCCCAGGTACTCGACCGGGTACCAGTGCGAGAAGAACTCGATCATCGGCTTGTTGCAGGCCTTGAAGCCCGAGGTGGTGTCGGTGAGCCGGGTCTTGGCGACCCGCGACAGCACCACCGAGAGCAGCTTCATCGCCCAGGAGCGCGGGCCGCGCACCTTGTACGAGCCCTCGCCGGCGAAGCGGGCGCCGATGACCAGGTCGGCCTCGTCGCGGAGCTTCTCCAGCAGCGCGGGCACGTAGGCCGGGTCGTGCTGGCCGTCGGCGTCACACTGGATGGCGACGTCGTAGTCGTGCAGGTGCGCGTAGCGGTAGCCGAAGCGCATGGCGCCGCCGACACCGAGGTTGTACGGCAGCTGCGCGACCCGGGAGCCGCAGGCGGCGGCGACGGCGGCGGTGCTGTCCGTCGAGCCGTCGTCGACGACCAGGGTGTCCACGCCGGGGAGCTTCTGCTGGATCTCGCGGAGGATCTTCGGCAGGCCCTCGGCCTCGTTCCAGGCGGGGAGGATGATGAGTACCCGCTTGCCGTCGATCATGCCTTCACCTCGGGGTCGTTCACGTCGCTGCCCGAGCGGGCAATCGGGAAGTCGTGGTGCTCGGCGAGGTGGGCGCGCATCATCGCGACGTCCTCGGCCAGCGTGCGGGTCTCGGCCTCCAGTCGGCTGGTCTCCCAGCTGAGGTGCACGCAGACCAGCAGGACCAGCACGAAGCCGGCGAACAGCACGAGGCTGACGCCGGAGGCGACCCCGAGCCGCCGTGCGGTCGAGTCCAGCAGCCGCGGGAAGAAGCCCAGCGGGGCGATCACCACGCCGATGGCGAGCCAGAGGGCCGCGTACTTCTCCCGGAGCTGCTGGCGGCGCAGCAGCTCCAGGATCCACACGAGCACCAGCACGCCGGTGATCGAAGTCAGCACACTCAGCTGCACGATGGGTCTCGCCTTTCACGCGTCGGTGAGGCATGGGGGTGAATGGGGCACATGCTAGGGGCTCCGGTACCGCGGGACGGCCGCGGGGGGAGCGCTGACGACATCGTGATCAGCTCGCGGAGACCGCGTCGGGAGAGACCGTGACCTGCGCGGTGTCCGTACCGGCGCCGCGCACGCTACCGTCGCCGCGCAGCGCCAGCAACATGACCACGAGCACCACCAGCGGACCGACGGTGTACGCGGCCTCGACCCTGGTCGCCGGGGCGCCCGGCAGGCAGGTGATCAGCAGCAGCGCGGCGGTGCCGAGCACCCACCCGAGCAGCTGCCGGCGGTGGTGGCCGCGGGCGATGACGGCCTGGCCGACCACCGTGGCGAGCAGGTAGGCGAGCGTGCCCACCGAGAGCCAGAGGAAGTCCACCGGGCCCAGAGCATGCCGGTCCGCGTTGAACGCGACGTGAATCATCCATGGCCCCAGGACCACGGCGGGCACCCCGCCGAGGACCCCGAGGGCGGTCACGATGCCGCAGGTCTTGGTGAGGAGCTTGCGGAAGCCGACCCGGTCGCCGGTCGACGCGGCCGTCGACAGCCCCGACATCAGCGAGGCCTGCAGCGCGCCGAAGACGAACAGCGGGACCCGGCTGAGCACCATCGCGCCGGTGATCGCGCCGACCAGGACGGCCTGCGAGGGCGCCAGCACCTTGATGCTGAGCACCGCCGCGTTGGCGACGAACTGCGCCAGCAGGAAGGAGACGGTCAGCAGGCCCAGCCCGCTGCACAGCTCCCGCCAGCCGATGGCCGGACCGGGCAGGGCGATCCGCAGCGTCCGCGGCAGGCTGACGAGCATGGCCAGCACCGGGGAGACGGCCAGGACCAGGCTGTACGCGAGCGCCGAGTGCACACCGGCCACCAGCAGGCCGACCGAGAGGGCGATCCGCAGGACGCCGTCCAGGCCGAGCTGGAGACCGTACGCACCGAAGTGTCCGAGACCGGCCAGCACCCCGCGGGTCAGGTAGCAGGCGGCCGGGCCGACGAAGGCGGCGGCCAGGGCCACCACCAGGCTCCGGTCGCCGTGGAAGAACGTGTCCGCGAGCGGGCGGGAGAACGCCCCCAGCGCGGCGAGCACCACCAGCAGCAGCCCGCCGGTCAGCACGGTCGCCTTGCGCAGCACCGGGGCCGCGCCCTCGCCCCGGGCGGCGCGGGCGGCGATGACCCGGGTCAGCTCCTGCTCGACCGGGAAGAACAGTCCGAGGGCGAACGCCATGGCGATCGTCCACAGGACGTTGACGTCGGCGATCGCCTGGCGGTCGAGCGCGTGCCCGGCCACCCCGAGGTGCACGTACGAGGCGCCCCCGAGGGTGACCGTCCCGACGCCGACCGCCAGCAGTCCCGGCGGCAGCGCGCGCGTCAGTCGGCCGAGCACGCCGCTCACCGCTCCGCCGCGGTGCGCAGCGCCCGGAAGGCCGAGCGCTCCAGGGCGTCGGCCAGCATGGCCCGCCACTCGGGCAGCGGCGCCAGCCCGGCGGCGGCCCAGCGGTCGTGGCCCAGCACGCTGAAGGCGGGGCGGACGGCCGGGCGGACGAACGCCTCCGAGGTGGTCGGCCGGATCCGCTCCGGGTCGAGCCCGCTCAGCGCGTAGGTCTCGCGGGCCAGCCCGAACCAGGTGGTCCGGCCGCTCGCGGTGCCGTGGTAGACCCCGGCCGGGGCCCGTCCGCCGAGCGCGGCCCGGCCGAGCTCGACCAGGCGGACGGCGAGCGCGTACGACCAGGTGGGCTGGCCGTGCTGGTCGTCGACCACGTCCAGGGTGTCCCGCTGGGCGGCCAGCTTGAGCATGGTGGCCACGAAGTTCGGGCCGTGCTCGCCGTACAGCCAGGCGGTGCGCACGACGTAGCCGTGCTCGGGGAGCAGCTCGGCGACGGCCTGCTCCCCCACCAGCTTGCTGCGGCCGTAGGCGTTGACCGGTGCGGTCGGGGCGTCCTCCGGGCAGGGCTCGGTGGCGTCGCCCGGCAGGACGTAGTCGGTGGAGACGTGCAGCAGCCGGGCGCCGGTCTTGGCGCAGGCCGCGGCGAGGTGGCGCACGCCGGTGCCGTTGACGGCGGTGGCGGCCTCCTCCTCGGTCTCCGCACCGTCGACGTCCGTCCACGCTGCGCAGTTGACCACGATGTCGTGGCCCTCGACGGCGGCCAGTACGGCCGCCGCGTCGGTGATGTCGAGGTCCGCCCGGCGCAGCGCGGTGATCTCGGCGGTCGGGTCGGCGGCCAGCACCGACAGCAGGTCCTGCCCGAGCATCCCGGCCGCGCCGGTGACCAGCCAGCGGACCCGGCCGGTGGCGTTCGCGGTCACTTCGCCAGGGCCGCCTTCTGCTTCAGCGGCTCCCACCAGGCGCGGTTCTCGCGGTACCAGGCGATGGTCGCGGCGAGGCCGTCCGGGAAGGACACCTGCGGCTCGTAGCCGAGCTCCTCGCGGATCTTGCTGATGTCCAGGGAGTAGCGCAGGTCGTGGCCCTTGCGGTCCTCGACGTACTCGACCATGTCCCAGCCGGCGCCCGCGGCCTCCAGCAGCAGGCCGGTCAGCTCCTTGTTGGTGACCTCGGTGCCGCCGCCGATGTTGTAGACCTCACCGGCGCGGCCGCCGCGCATGACCAGCTCGATGCCGCGGCAGTGGTCCGCCACGTGCAGCCAGTCGCGGATGTTGCCACCGTTGCCGTACAGCGGCACCTTCTTGCCGTCGATCAGGTTGGTGGTGAACAGCGGGATGACCTTCTCCGGGAACTGGTAGTGCCCGTAGTTGTTGGAGCAGCGGGTCACCACGACGTCCATGCCGTGGGTGCGGTGGTACGCCAGCGCCAGCAGGTCGGAGCCGGCCTTGGAGGCCGAGTACGGGGAGTTCGGGGCCAGCGGCCAGGTCTCGGTCCAGGAGCCCTCGCTGATCGAGCCGTAGACCTCGTCGGTGGAGACGTGGACGAAGCGGCCGACGCCGTGCTTGCGGGCGGCGTCCAGCAGGACCTGGGTGCCGAGCACGTTGGTGACGACGAACGGGCCCGCGCCGGCGATCGAGCGGTCCACGTGCGACTCGGCGGCGAAGTGCACCACCACGTCGTGGCCCGGCATGACCTGGTCGACGGCGTCCGCGTCGCAGATGTCGCCCTGGACGAAGGTGTAGCCCTGGTGGTCGGCCACCGGGGCCAGGTTCTCCAGGACTCCCGAGTAGGTGAGCTTGTCAAAGACGGTGATCCGGGCGCTCTCGTCCGCTCCGAGGAGCTGACGGACGAACTCCGAACCGATGAATCCGGCGCCGCCGGTCACGAGGATGCGCATAATGCGCGTAGTCTACCGTCGCCGATCGGCCCCCTCGAACGGCCCAGGACAGGGCCCGTCCGACTCTCACTTAAGCTGCTCGCATGCGTGGAATCCTCCTGGCCGGCGGGACCGGCTCGCGCCTGTGGCCACTCACCCGGGCGGTCTCGAAGCAGCTGCTCCCGGTCTTCGACAAGCCGATGATCTACTACCCGCTGTCCACCCTGGTGATGGCGGGCATCAGCGAGATCCTGATCATCACCACCCCGGCCGACCGCGAGCAGTTCGAACGCCTGCTGGGCGACGGCTCGCAGCTCGGCCTCAAGCTGGAGTACGCCGTCCAGGAGAAGCCCGAGGGCATCGCCCAGGCCTTCGTGCTCGGCGCGGACTTCATCGGCGACGAGTCCGTCGCCCTCATCCTCGGCGACAACATCTTCCACGGCAGCGGCCTCGGCACCCGGCTCGCCGAGCACACCGACGCCCCCGGCGGCCGGGTCTTCGCCTACCCGGTGGCCGACCCGACCGCGTACGGCGTGGTCGAGTTCGACGAGCACGGCCAGGCGATCTCCATCGAGGAGAAGCCCGAGAAGCCGAAGTCCCGCTACGCCGTCCCCGGTCTCTACTTCTACGACAACCAGGTCGTGGAGATCGCCCGCGGCCTGAAGCCCAGCGCGCGCGGCGAGCTGGAGATCACCGCGGTCAACGACGCCTACCTGCGCAAGGGTGAGCTGAACGTCACGATCCTGGACCGCGGCACCGCCTGGCTGGACACCGGCACCTTCGTCTCGATGGTGCAGGCCTCGGAGTTCGTCCGGGTCATCGAGGAGCGCCAGGGCTTCAAGATCGGCTGCATCGAGGAGGCTGTCTGGCGGGCCGGCCTGATCAGCTCCGAGCAGCTGCGCGAGCTCGCCGAGCCGCTGCTGAAGAGCGGTTACGGACAGTACCTGCTGGCCCTGCTGGACGAGGAGAACGCCCGGTGAAGTTCCGCGAACTGAGCATCGAGGGCCTGATCGAGATCACCCCTCAGCTGCACGGCGACCCGCGCGGCATGTTCACCGAGTGGTACCGCTTCGACCGCCTCGCCGAGGTCGTCGGCCACCCGCTGCGGCTGGCGCAGGCCAACCTGTCGGTCTCCTCGCGCGGCGTGGTGCGCGGCATCCACTTCGCCGACGTGCCGCCCGGCCAGGCCAAGTACGTGACCTGCGTGCGCGGCGCCGTGCTCGACGTCATCGTGGACCTGCGGGTCGGCTCGCCGACCTTCGGCCGCTGGGAGGGCGTGCGGCTCGACGACGTGGAGCGCCGCGCGGTCTACATCCCGGAGGGCCTCGGTCACGGCTTCTGCGCGCTGACCGACGACGCCACGCTCTCGTACCTCTGCTCCGAGACGTACAACCCGACCGGCGAGCACTCGGTCCACCCGCTCGACCCCGACCTGGGCATCGAGTGGCCGGCCGAGGAGCCGCTGCTGTCGGCCCGGGACGAGGCCGCGCCGTCGCTGGCGGAGGCGATCTCCTCCGGCCTGCTGCCGACGTACGAGACCTGCAAGGCGTTCACCGAGAGCCTGCGCACCCAGCAGGACTGAGGTCCCGCGAGGACGCACGAAGGCCCGGCCGGATCCCTCCGGCCGGGCCTTCGTCCTTCCGTCACTTGTCCCGGAAGACCCAGTACTTGTAGCCGAAGTAGTTCACGACCGAGAGGATCACCAGCGCGAGCGCACGGGCCAGCAGGTAGAAGAGGCCCAGCTTCACGAAGCCGCCGACCAGCAGCACGGTGCCGACCCAGTTGCCGCCCGCCATCACCATGTAGCGGGCGGTCTGCTTGCCGACCGGCGAGGAGCTCTCGAAGGCCCAGATCCGGTTCAGCACGAAGTTCGTCGTGAAGCCGGCCAGCACGGCGACGAGGGTGGACACCGCCAGCGGCAGGCCGAGCACGCCGTGCAGGAGGTACAGCAGGCCCATGTCGACCGTGGTGCTGGTGACGCCGGCGGCCAGGAACCGCACCGCGCTATGGCCCAGAAGTCCGGCGATCCGGCCCTTCGCGGTGGATCCGGACACTTCCGAGGGCGATTCCAGTTGAGTCACGGGGGAATCGTAAGTGCAACGCCGGGCGGGCACACAGCCGCCCGGTCCGACCGAAATCGGCCACCCGTTATCTTGGTCGCGTGTCCTCATACCCCCCCGCCGTGACCTCCCCTCCCCCGGCCGCCGCGAGCAGGGCCGGCGACAGCTCCGGCCGACCGGGCCGCCTGCTGTTCCGGCGGACCTGGTGGACCGCGTTCATCGGGTTCTTCCTCGTCTGCGCGGGCTGGGCGCTCGCCTCGCCGTACGACGCGAGCCCGGACGAGCGGGAGCACATCGTCCGCGCGGTCGGGGTGGCCCGGGGCGAGTTCGCGCCCAAGCCCGAGGCGGCCGGCGGCGGCACCGGCGCCTTCCAGCACGTGCCGGCCTCGATCGTCCGGGACAACTGCTGGTGGTTCGACCCCACCAAGTCGGTGGCCTGCGCCAAGGCGCCCGGCGGCGAGGACCAGCAGATCGAGCGGGTGGGCACCCGGGCCGGCCGGTACAACCCGGTCTACTACGCGCTCGTCGGCTGGCCGATGGCCCTC
Source organism: Kitasatospora sp. NPDC085464 (assembly GCF_044541955.1). NCBI lineage: Bacteria > Bacillati > Actinomycetota > Actinomycetes > Kitasatosporales > Streptomycetaceae > Kitasatospora > Kitasatospora sp. NPDC085464. The sequence goes on along the minus strand of NZ_JBITTM010000019.1, from coordinate 51,138 downwards.
TGGCCGAACTGGCTGGGCCTCACCCTGGCCCGGCTGGTCAGCGCCGCCCTGGTGTCGGCGCTGCTCGCCTCCGCCGCGCACAGCCTGGTCGCCTGGACCAGGCACCGGATCGCGGCGGCCGGGCTGCTGGTCGCGGTGACCCCGATCACCGCGCACCTGGCGGGCTCGATCAACCCCAACGGCATCGAGATCGCGGCCGGCGTGGCCCTGGTCGCGGCCCTCATCCCGACCATGCTGGACCCGGAGCAGCCGCTGCGGCGCGCGGCCATGGTGCAGATCGCGATCGCCGGATCGGTGCTCATGACGGTCCGCGCGCTCGGTCCGCTCTGGTGCGCGGCGGTCCTCGGGATCATGCTGATCCCGGCCAAGCGGGAGCGGGTGAAGGAGCTGCTGCGCTTCCGGCCGGCCTGGTGGGCGGCCGGGACGCTGTTCGCCGCCGGCGCCGCGGGGGCGCTGTGGACCGTGGTCATGAAGGCCTCGGAGATGATGCCCGTCCAGGTGCCGCCCGGCATCACGGTGCCCAAGGCGATCCGGCACGAGGTGATCGTCCGCTGGCCCGACTACTTCACCGAGGTGATCGGCGTCCCGTCGTGGCTCGACACGCACCTGCCCGGCACCGCCTACTACCTCTGGTACCTGGCCATCGGCTGCCTGGTGCTGCCCGCGCTCGCCTTCGGCGCGTGGAGCGACCGCTGGCGGGTGCTCGCCTTCTTCCTCGCCCCGTTCGCGGTGATCACGCTCTCGGACGCGATAGCGGCGCACAAGGTCGGCTTCGCCGGCCAGGGCCGGTACATGCTGCCGGTCGCCGTCGGGGTCCCGCTGGTCGCGGCCTTCGTCCTCGGACGCCGGGACGTGCTCGACGGGGCCCGGTCGGCCTCGCTGGTCCGGATGATCGCGCTGCTGGTGCTGCCGCTGCAGCTGGCCTTCCTCGGGTACACCATGATCCGCTGGCAGGCGGGGCTCGGCACCTCGGTGGACTACACCCCGCTCAACCCGCTGGCCGGCACCTGGCACCCGCCGGCGGGCTCGGCGACCGCGCTGCTGACCGCCGTGGCCGGCTGCGTGGTGCTCGGGTACTGGGCGTGGACGAGCACCGGCGGCCGCGCCGGGCGGCAGGAGCGGGCCGCCGCGGTCAGCGCTTCCTGAAGACCCACAGTTTGAGGAGGACGAACCGGGCCACGGTGGCGAGACCGTTCGCCACCACGAGCCCGGTCACCTCCACCACCCGGGAGGCGTGCGGCACCGCCGCGTCGAGCAGCGCGAGGACACCGCTGCTGAGGCCGAGTCCGATCAGGAACGCGACCGCGCCCTGGAGCTGGTGGCGCACCGCGCCGTCCGAGCCGGTGATGCCGAAGGTGAAGCGGCGGTTGGCCGCGGTGTTGGCCACCGCGCTGACGGCCAGCGCGACCAGGTTGGCCACCTGCGACGAGGCGACCAGCCGCAGGGCGACGAACAGCGCCAGGTAGAACAGGGTGCTCAGCACCCCGATGACCAGGAACGACGGCAGCTGCCGCCGGACCGCCGGGGGCTCGGCGCGCGGCCCGTCGCGGTGGTCGTGCCCGTCGCGGTCGTTCGGCCCGTCGTGCCCGCCCCGGTCTGCGGAGAGGATCTCGTTCACTCGCCCGTACCGTACCGGTCCGGCTCCTCGGCCGAGTCGTAGCCGATGAAGTAGGCGGGCCGCGCCTGGACCGCGGAGTAGATCCGGCCGACGTACTCGCCGAGCAGTCCGACGCAGACCAGCTGGACGGCGCCGATGAACAGCATCCCTATGAAGAGCGAGGACCAGCCGGGCACGGTGGAGCCGACCGCGTACGCGACCGTGGTGTAGAGCGCCAGCGCGATGCAGACCAGGAAGCTGAACAGCCCGAGCCAGGTGGCGAGCCGCAGCGGGGCCGCGGAGAAGTTGGTGATGCTGTCCAGCGCCAGTCGGACCATCTTGGACAGCGGGTAGTGGGTGCTGCCCGCGACCCGCTCCTCGCGCACGTAGACCACCTCGCCGCTGGGGAAGCCCAGCCACGGCACCAGCAGCCGGTAGACCGGCTGGTGCTCGGGCATCGCCTTCAGCGCGTTCACCGCGGCCCGGCTGAGCAGCCGGAAGTCGCCGGCCTGGTTGGGCATCCGCTTGCCGACCAGCTTGCGCATCAGCCAGTAGTACGCCCCGGCGGTGCGCCGCTTGAAGGAGGTGTCGGTGCCGCGGTCGCCGCGGACGCCGTAGACGATGTCGAGGCTCTCCTCGCGGGCGAGTGCCAGCATCTCCGGGATCTTCTCCGGCGGGTCCTGGAGGTCGGCGTCGATGGAGACGACGTAGTCGCCGAAGGCACGGTGGAGGCCGGCGGTGAGGGCGGCCTGGTGCCCGGAGTTGCGGGCGAAGCGGACGATGCGGAACTCCGGCCAGTCCTGGTGGATCTTCTGCATCAGCACCGGCGTCGCGTCGGTGCTGCCGTCGTCGACGCCGACCACCTCGTAGGCCACGTCGAGCCCGTCGAGGATCGGCCGCAGCCGCTCGACGGTCAGCGGGAGCGCCTCCTGCTCGTTGTAGATCGGCATCACGACCGACAACAGCGGTGCCGTTGACATGCGTTGGATCCCACTTTCCGCGACGGCGGGGCTGGTTGGTGGCCCGACCATAACAGTCTGCGATGAGCGGCCGGTGAAAGGAGGCGCGCTCCGGTGAGCGCCCCGTGAGACGCCGAAGGGCCCCGCGCACCGTGCGGTGCGCGGGGCCCTTCGGACTCAGCCTGTACGGGGCAGGCAGGTCAGATCGTCAATTACTTGATGATCTTGGTGACCTGGCCGGCGCCGACGGTGCGGCCACCCTCACGGATGGCGAACTTCAGGCCCTCCTCCATGGCGATCGGCTGGATCAGCTGAACCGTCATGGCGGTGTTGTCGCCCGGCATGACCATCTCGGTGCCCTCGGGGAGGGTCACGACGCCGGTCACGTCCGTGGTACGGAAGTAGAACTGCGGGCGGTAGTTGTTGAAGAACGGGGTGTGGCGGCCACCCTCGTCCTTCGACAGGATGTAGGACTGGGCCTCGAAGTCGGTGTGCGGCGTGACCGAACCCGGCTTGATGATGACCTGGCCGCGCTCGACGTCCTCGCGCTTGATGCCACGGAGGAGCAGACCGACGTTCTCACCGGCCTGGCCCTCGTCGAGCAGCTTGCGGAACATCTCGATGCCGGTGACCGTGGTGGTGGTCTTGGTCTCCTTGATGCCGATGATGTCGACAGTCTCGTTGACCTTGAGGATGCCACGCTCGATACGACCGGTGACGACGGTGCCACGACCGGTGATCGTGAAGACGTCCTCGATCGGCATCAGGAACGGCTGGTCCACGGCGCGGGCCGGGGTCGGGATGCTCTCGTCGACGGCGTGCATGAGGCCGAGGAGCTTCTCGCCCCACTCCTTGTCGCCCTCCAGCGCCTTCAGCGCGGAGACGCGGACGACCGGCAGGTCGTCGCCCGGGAACTCGTACTCGGAGAGGAGCTCACGGACCTCAAGCTCGACGAGCTCCAGGATCTCCTCGTCGTCCACCATGTCGGCCTTGTTCAGGGCGACGACGATGTACGGAACGCCGACCTGGCGGGCCAGGAGGACGTGCTCCTTGGTCTGCGGCATCGGGCCGTCGGTGGCGGCGACGACGAGGATCGCACCGTCCATCTGGGCCGCACCGGTGATCATGTTCTTGATGTAGTCCGCGTGACCCGGGCAGTCGACGTGGGCGTAGTGACGCGCCTCGGTCTGGTACTCGACGTGCGCGATCGAGATGGTGATACCGCGCTGCCGCTCCTCCGGCGCCTTGTCGATCTGGTCGAACGGCGTGAAGGGGTTGATCTCCGGGTACGCGTCGTGCAGCACCTTGGTGATGGCCGCGGTAAGGGTCGTCTTACCGTGGTCGATGTGACCGATGGTGCCGATGTTGACGTGGGGCTTCGTCCGCTCGAACTTCGCCTTCGCCACTGCAGTCCTCCTGAGGACAGATCCTGTACGCCGTGCTGACGTCAGTTGGTCTTGTATCGGGCTTGGTCCGCGGTGCCGGAAGCACCTCGTACCGTCCCGCGGGTGGGGGCCGGAGGCCCCGGGAGGATCCGTCCGGATCCTCCCGGGTCGCCTCCTCATAGCCTAAGGGGTCGAAATCATCCCGAATGTCGGACTGATCCCGAGGCCGGCAGAGCCGGACTCACTCGCCCTTGGACTTGGCGATGATCTCCTCAGCCACGGCCTTGGGGACCTCGGCGTACGAGTCGAACTGCATCGAGTAGCTGGCGCGACCAGAGGTCTTGCTGCGCAGGTCACCGACGTAGCCGAACATCTCGGAGAGGGGCACCAGCGCCGTGACGACGCGGGCACCGTGACGCTCGTCCATGGACCGGATCTGGCCACGGCGAGAGTTGATGTCGCCGATCACGTCGCCCATGTAGTCCTCGGGCGTGGTGACCTCGACGGCCATCATCGGCTCAAGAAGGACCGGCTTGGCCTTCTTCGCGCCTTCCTTGAAGGCCATCGAGCCGGCGATCTTGAACGCGAGCTCCGAGGAGTCGACGTCGTGCGACGCACCGTCGAGCAGCGTGACGCGGACACCCTGCAGCGGGTAGCCGGCGAGCACACCGAACTCCATGGCCTCCTGGCAACCGGCGTCGACCGAAGGGATGTACTCCTTCGGCACGCGGCCACCGGTGACCTTGTTCACGAACTCGTAGCCCTCGGCCTGCTCAAGCGGCTCGATCGCGATCTGGATCTTCGCGAACTGGCCCGAACCACCGGTCTGCTTCTTGTGCGTGTAGTCGATGCGCTCGACGGCCGAACGGATCGTCTCGCGGTAGGCGACCTGCGGCTTGCCGACGTTGGCCTCGACCTTGAACTCACGCTTCATACGGTCGACCAGCACCTCAAGGTGCAGCTCGCCCATACCCGCGATGATGGTCTGGCCGGTCTCCTCGTCCGTGTTGACCTGGAAGGACGGGTCCTCCTCGGCGAGACGCTGGATGGCGACACCCAGCTTCTCCTGGTCACCCTTGGACTTGGGCTCGATGGCGACGCGGATGACCGGGGCCGGGAAGTCCATGGACTCCAGGATGACCGGGTTCTTCTCGTCGGCCAGCGTCTCACCGGTGGTGGTCTGCTTCAGGCCCATGACGGCGACGATGTCGCCGGCGCCCACCGACTCGATCTCCTCACGCTTGTTCGCGTGCATGCGGTAGATCTTGCCGATGCGCTCCTTCTTGCCCTTGACGGCGTTCAGCACCGAGGTGCCGGACTCCAGGCGGCCGGAGTAGATCCGGACGAAGGTGAGCTTGCCCAGGTGCGGGTCGGACATGATCTTGAACGCCAGCGCGGACAGCGGCTCGTCGTCCGACGCCTTGCGGGAGATCTTGGTGTCCGGGTCGTTCGGCTTGGTGCCCTCGATGGACTCGATGTCCAGCGGGGACGGCAGGTACTTGACGACCGCGTCGAGCAGGGGCTGAACGCCCTTGTTCTTGAAGGCGGTACCACAGAAGATCGGGGTGAAGTCCGAGTTCAGGGTGCCCTTGCGGATCGCGTCCTGCAGCAGCTCGACCGGGATCTCCTCGCCCTCAAGGGCGAGCTCCATGATCTCGTCGCTGACGTTCGAGACGGTGTCGATCAGCGTCTCGCGGTACTCGTCAGCCTGCTCCTGCAGCTCGGCCGGGATGTCGACGACGTCGTACATCTCGCCCTTGGCGGCCTCGGCGGACCAGACCAGCGCCTTCATGCGGACCAGGTCGACGACGCCCTGGAAGTCCGACTCGGCACCGATCGGGAGCTGCATGACCAGCGGGGTGGCGCCGAGGCGGTCCACGATGGTCTGCACGCAGAAGAAGAAGTTCGCGCCCGTGCGGTCCAGCTTGTTGATGAAGCAGATGCGCGGGACGCCGTAGCGGTCAGCCTGCCGCCACACGGTCTCGGACTGGGGCTCGACACCGGCGACACCGTCGAACACCGTCACGGCACCGTCGAGGACGCGCAGCGAACGCTCCACCTCGACGGTGAAGTCGACGTGACCCGGGGTGTCGATGATGTTGATGGTGTTGTCGACGTCGTCGACCGTCCAGTGACAGGTCGTCGCGGCCGACGTGATCGTGATGCCGCGCTCCTGCTCCTGCTCCATCCAGTCCATGGTGGCAGCGCCATCGTGGACCTCACCGATCTTGTACGAGACACCGGTGTAGAACAGGATCCGCTCGGTGGTGGTGGTCTTGCCCGCGTCGATGTGCGCCATGATCCCGATGTTGCGGACCCTGGCGAGGTCAAGGGAGGTTGCAGCCATGGTGGCTCGTTCTCTCTCTGTCTAGTGACGGGGTACGGACTACCAGCGGTAGTGCGCGAAGGCCTTGTTGGACTCGGCCATCTTGTGGGTGTCCTCGCGACGCTTCACGGAAGCGCCCAGGCCGTTGCTGGCGTCGAGGATCTCGTTCATCAGGCGCTCGGTCATGGTCTTCTCGCGACGGGCGCGGGAGTAACCGACCATCCAGCGCAGCGCCAGGGTGCTGGCGCGGCCCGGACGGACCTCGACCGGAACCTGGTAGGTCGCGCCACCGACACGGCGGGACTTGACCTCAAGGGCCGGCTTGACGTTCTCCAGCGCGCGCTTCAGCGCGACGACCGGGTCGGAGCCGGTCTTCTCACGGACGCCCTCAAGGGCGCCGTAGACGATCCGCTCGGCGGTGGAGCGCTTGCCGTGCAGCAGGATCTTGTTGACCAGCTGGGTGACGACCGGGGAGCCGTAAACCGGGTCGATGATGACCGGGCGCTTCGGGGCGGGGCCCTTACGAGGCATTCTTACTTCTCCTTCTTGGCGCCGTAGCGGCTGCGGGCCTGCTTGCGGTTCTTGACACCCTGGGTGTCGAGCGAACCGCGGATGATCTTGTAGCGGACACCAGGAAGGTCCTTCACACGACCACCGCGCACCAGCACGATGGAGTGCTCCTGCAGGTTGTGGCCCTCGCCCGGGATGTAAGCGGTGACCTCGATCCCGCTGGTGAGGCGCACACGGGCGACCTTACGAAGCGCCGAGTTCGGCTTCTTCGGGGTGGTCGTGTACACACGCGTGCAGACCCCACGGCGCTGCGGGGAGCCCTTCAGCGCGGGAGTCTTGTTCTTCTCGACCTTGTCCTGCCGGCCCTTTCGGACCAGCTGCTGGATCGTAGGCACCGTTTCTCCGTTTTCTGTGTGCCAAGGCTTGGTGGAACTAACCTGCGGTGTCTTCCCTCGCAACCGGCCCCGTGGTCGACCCACGCGGTCGGGTGTGTTGGGCTTTTCCGACACGGAATCCCATGGCTGATGTACAGCGACGGCGCTCTACGCGCGGGGCGCTGGAAAGCGCTCCGGCTCGGCGCGGCGACCGGTGTGCATGCACGCACAAGGACCCGGGGACACCCCAGGCACAAGGTCAGAGCGTACCTAGCGCATGGGGCGCGGTCAAAACAAATGCAACGCCGCAGGTCGTCGCCTTCGGCCGGGCGTCACGCGGGTGTCCCGCACGTGACCACCCGGTGTCGGGCCGTCTTCACCCGCTCTACCACAGTCGTCGGCCGCCCGCCAGCGGAGCGCCGCCGCGCGGCCTAGGCGATGCCCACCAGGATCAGCAGCGCCCAGAAGGCACTGCCCATGTAGCCGAGGACCAGGCCGAGGACGGCCGCCCAGTCGCCGTCCATGTTGCGCTCGCGGATCTGGGCCCGGGCGATGTGCCCGGTGATCACCGCACCCACCGCCGGCAGCGCCAGGAAGCCGCTCAGGCCGCACACCACCGAGACCACCGCCAGCACGTTGGTCTGGCGGGCCGGCGGGGGCGCGGCGGGCAGGAAGGTGGCCGGGACCGGCGGGCCGGCGGGGGCCGTCATCGGGCCGGCGGGCAGGTCCGCCACCAGCGCGGCCAGCTGCCCGTAGGTCTGCGCCTCGACGGCGGCCTCGTGGCGCTGCTCGTACTCCTGGACGGAGAGCCGGCCCTCGGCGAAGGCGGCCTTCAGCACGTCGACCGTGCGGTCGCGGTCCGCGTGGCCGGCCCGCATCGCGGCCTGCGGGGACGGAGCGGGGACAGGAGCCTGGGCCGGGACCGGCGCGGGCTGCCAGCCGACGACCGGCCGGTGGCCGTGGCCCGGCTCGTGGCCGTGCTTGTAGGCGGGACCGGGTTCGCCCCACGGTTGAACGGACATCCGCCACCTCCCGGTACCGCGGTTCCCCCGCGCACCCTCACTGCTCCTCATAGTGCAGGACGAACAGGCGAACTGAGTAGTTGCCAAATCGGACCGACAAGGTCGGGAAAGGCGTTCCGCACGGCGTGCCTCACCCGTTCGGCGGACACGCTCAGGGGATCCTCAACTCGGGCGACAGCCCGTTCGTGCAGTGACAGGCTGAGCCCGAGAGCAGTTCCGCCGACCACGAGCAGAGAAGGCAGCGATGCAGGCGTCAGCACCACCTCCCTCCGACCTCCCCCGACCGGACGCCCCGTCCGCCGTCAGCATCCGAGGGCTGTGGAAGCACTTCGGCACCCAGGCCGCCGTGGCCGGGCTGAGCCTGGAACTGCCGGCGGGCTCGTTCATCGGCCTGGTCGGCCCGAACGGCGCCGGCAAGACCACGACGCTGTCGATGGTCACCGGGCTGCTGCGGCCCGACCAGGGCACCGTCCTGGTGCACGGCGCCGACGTCTGGGCCGACCCGGTCCTGGTCAAGGCGCGGATCGGCATCCTGCCCGAGGGCCTGCGGATGTTCGAGCGGCTCAGCGGGCGCGAACTGCTGCAGTACACCGGGCGCCTGCGCGGCCTGCCCGGCGCCGAGGTCGACCGCCGGGCCGAGGAGCTGCTGGCCGTCCTGGACCTCGGCCGGGACGCCGACAAGCTGGTCGCCGACTACTCCACCGGCATGCGCAAGAAGATCGGCCTGGCCGCCGCGCTGCTGCACAACCCCGACGTGCTGTTCCTGGACGAGCCCTTCGAGGGCGTCGACCCGGTCTCCGCCCAGACCATCCGCGGCGTGCTCAAGCGGTACGCGGCGGCCGGCTCCACGGTCGTCTTCTCCAGCCACGTGATGGAGCTGGTCGAGCAGCTCTGCGACTGGGTCGCGGTGGTCAACGCGGGCCGGGTCATCGCCCACGGCCCGCTGGACTCCGTCCGCGGCGGGCGCAGCCTGCACGAGGCCTTCCTCGACCTGATCGGTGTCCGCGAGGACGACGGGCAGGCCCTCGGCTGGCTCGGCGGCGGGCAGTTCGGCAGCGGGCAGTTGGACGGCGGACAGCTCGGGGGCGCGCAGTGACTGCGGCCGTGCCCGGCGCGGTGCCGGACGGGCGGACGGTGGTCCGCGCCCTGGTGGCGCTCAAGCTGCGGCTGCTGCGCAACGGGCTGCGGCGCAGCCCCGGCAGGACCACCGTCTACGTGCTCGGCGGCGTCGTGGGCCTGGCCTTCGCGGCCGGCATCGCCGTCGCCATGGCCGCGCTGAACGGGCGGTTCGCGGGCTCCGGGGACGCCGGGGTGATGCTGCTCGGCGTGCTGACCCTGGGCTGGGCGGCGCTGCCGCTGTTCCTGTTCTCCAGCGACGAGAGCGCCGACCCGACCCGGCTCACCATGCTGCCGCTGCGACCCGGTCCGCTGCTGCGCGGCTCGCTGCTGGCCGCGCTGATCGGGCCCGGACCACTGATCAACCTGGTGCTGGTGACCGGCGCGGTGCTGGCCGGCGCCGGCGGCGGGGCCTCCGCCGCGGTCGCCGTGGTCGGCGTGCCGCTCGCACTGCTCGGCCTGGTCACGCTCTCCCGGGCGGTCGCGGCCGGCAACGCCCGGATGCTCTCCAGCCGCCGGGGCAAGGACTTCGCGGTCTTCGGCGGGCTGGCCTTCGCCCTGCTGATCCAGACCGCCAACGTCGGTTCGCAGAGCATCTTCGGCCGCCCCGGCGGCGACATCGACCTGAGCCCGCTGAAGCCGATCGCCTCCGTCCTGCGCTGGATCCCGCCGATCAGCGCGGCGGACGCGCCGCGCACCGCCGCCGAGGGCCGGTACGGGCTCGCGCTGCTGCAGCTCGCCGCGGCCGGCGTGCTGGTGGCGCTGCTGCTGCGCTGGTGGCGCAGCAGCCTGCAGGAGCTGATGGTCACCGCCGACTCCTCCACCCTGGAGGTGGCCCGCGGGGTGCAGCGCTCGCGCGGCTGGGGCTTCCTGCCCGGGGGCCGGACCGGCGCGGTGATGCAGCGCCACCTGCGGTACGCCTGGCGCGAACCGCGTGCCAAGGCCGCGGTGTTCACCAGCATCGGCATGACGGTGGTGATCTGCGTGCTGTCGATGGTCCAGGGCTGGGCGAGCGTCTACCTGCTGGCGATGACGGGGACGTTCCTCGGGCTGCAGATGCTCAACCTGTTCGGCATGGACGGCTCGGCGTTCTGGATGGTCGCCGCCACCCTGCGCACCCCGGCCGACGCCCGGGACGAGCTGCGCGGCCGGGCGTACGCGGTGCTGTCGTACGCGATCCCGGTGACGCTGGTGCTCGGCCTGGTGCTGGCGGCCGTCACCGGCACGTGGGCGGAGCTGCCCGCCGCGGTCGGCCTCGCGCTCGCGCTGCTCGGCTGCGGGGTGGCGCTCGGCGCGATGTTCAGCGTGCTGGTGCCGTACAGCATGCCCGCCGACAGCAACCCGATGCGCAACGCCGCCCCGGGCCAGAGCGGGCTGGTGATGCTCAACTCCTTCGGCTCGATGATCGGCGTCGCCCTGCTCGCCCTGCCGGTGGGCGGCTACCTCGGCTGGGCGCTGGTCTCGGACGGGCCGAGCTGGCCGGTCCTGCTGATCGGCCCGCTCTACGGCGCGCTGGTCGCCGTCCTCGGAGTGCGGATGGCGGCCACCCGGCTGCTGGAGCGCGCCCCCGAGATCCTGGCCACGGCCGTCGAGCGCTAGCCGCACCGCCTTCTGCTCCCCCGCTCGTTGCCGCCCCGCCGTCCGCTCCCGGTCCTCGGTGCGCGCTCCGGCATCATGGGCAGGAGGAACCGGGCCGTCGAGGAGAGCAGGGACACACCGTGGGCAAGCGCACGCAGCAGGGCGGGGACGCCGGGCCGCTGCTGGAGCAGGCGGTGCGGTCGGTGCTGACGGCACCCGAGGAGGGGCTGGACCTCGCCCTGGACACCGGGGCGTCCCTGCTGGCCGCCTCGGCCGGGCAGTGGTCGGCGGTCAGCCGGGCGCTGCTGGGGTACGCGGACACCGCCGTCGGCCGCTGCTGGTCCGCCGGCTGGCGCCCGGCCGACCTGGTGCGGGTGGTGCGGCGCGGGCTGAAGCCCGTCCACCTCGCCCTCGCGGTGGACCTGATCGCCGCCGAGGGCCGCCGCCACCCGGCGGCCGCGCTCGACCGGCGCTGGCTGGAGCAGCTGCGCGAGCTGGAGGCCGAGGTCTGGTGGCCCGGCGACGAGCAGTACCTGGGGGCCTTCGCCCAGCGGCACCGGCTGGACCGCTTCGCGCTCGCCACCGCCGTCCTGGAGCTGCTGCGCACCTGGGGTCGGCTGCCCCCGATCGCCCCGGTGGGGCCCGGCCCCGGGCAGGCGGCGCGGCCCCGGCACTCCGGCCCGCAGCACCCCGGGCCCCCGGCCGGCGAGCCGCGGATGCTGGCCCGGATCCGGGCGCTGCTGGCCAAGGCCGAGTCCACCGAGTACTCCGAGGAGGCCGAGGCACTGACCGCCAAGGCCCAGCAGCTGATGGCCCAGCACAGCATCGACGAGGCGCTGCTGGCGGCCGCCGGTGCGGACCGGAACGCCCCGGCGGCGCTGCGGATCGGGGTGGACAACCCGTACGAGGGCCCCAAGACGATGCTGCTGGACGCGGTCGCGGCGGCGAACCGGTGCCGGGTGGTCTGGGCGAAGGAGTTCGGCTTCTGCACCGTGGTCGGCTTCGACGGCGACCTGGACGGCGTCGAACTGCTCTACACCTCGCTGCTGGTGCAGGCCACCCATGCGCTCAACAAGGCGGGTTCCGGCCGGGACTCGCGCAGCAAGGCGTTCCGGCAGTCCTTCCTGGTCGCGTACGCGGCGCGGATCCGCGAGCGGCTGACCGCGGCCACCGAGCGGACCACCAGCGCCGCCGCGGCCGGCCGGCACCTGCGCGAGGACGGCACCGAGGAACAGCTGCTGCCGGACGCGCGGCTGCTGCCCGCGCTCGCGGCCCGCTCGGAGGCGGTGGACGAGGAGGTCGGCCGGCTGTTCCCGAAGCTGGTCTCGCAGCGGGTCCGGGTCAGCGACGGCGAGGGCTGGGCGGCCGGGCGCGCCGCCGCCGACCGGGCCGCACTGCACGGGCGCGCCGGGCAGATCCGCCGGTAGCTCCGCACGCGGACCTGATAGAACTACTCCGCCACGAACGAAGGGGGATCCGACGTGACGGAGCCGGCTGCCGAGTCGGGGTACCGGGACCGGGTGCGCGGAGCGCTGCTCGGCGGAGCCGTCGGCGATGCGCTGGGCTGGCCGGTGGAGTTCCAGCAGCTCCATCAGATCCAGGGCCGCTACGGGCCGGAGGGCGTGACCTCCCTGCCGGGCGGTCCCGGGCCGGTCGAGGTCACCGACGACACCCAGATGACGCTGTTCACCGCCGAGGGCCTGATCCGCGGCTTCGTGCGCGGCTGGACGGGCGGCGGCGGCTCGGTGCCGGAGGCCGTCCACGGCGCCTACCGGCGCTGGCTGATGACGCAGCACCAGCCCGCGCCGGACACCGCGCCGCAGCCCCGCCCGTACGACGGCTGGCTACTGCGGCAGCCCTTCCTGTACGCGCGGCGGGCGCCGGGCAACGCCTGCCTGAGCGGGGTGTCCGAGCACCCGGTGTTCGAGGCGCCGTCCGTGATCGGGCGGCCGGGGCCGATCAACCCGGGTTCCAAGGGCTGCGGCACGGTGATGCGCTCGGCGCCGTTCGGGCTGGCGCGGCTGGGTGTCGAGCAGTCCTTCGGGCTGGCGGTGCAGTGTGCCCAGCTCACCCACGGTCACCCGACCGGGTACCTCGCGGCGGGCGCCTTCGCGGCGCTGGTCGAGCGGCTCGCGAACGGGACGGAGCCGTGGGCGGCGGTCGGCGAGACCGTGGAGCAGATCCGCGACCTGCCGGCGTCCAAGGAGACCGTCCAGGCGCTGGCCAGGGCGGTGCGGGTCGCCCAGGAGTCCGAGCCGTCGGCGGAGGCGGTGGAGCGGGTCGGGCTCGGCTGGATCGCCGAGGAGTGCCTGGCCATCGCGGTGTACTCGCTGCTGGCGGCCACCCTCGACCCCGACCCGGTGCGCACCGCGCTGCTGCTGTCGGTGAACCACTCCGGGGACAGCGACTCGACGGGCGCGGTCTGCGGCAACCTGGTCGGGGCCGCGTACGGCGCCTCGGCGCTGCCCGCCGAGTGGGCCGGGGAGGTCGAGGGGCGGGCCGAGCTGCGGCAGGTCGCGGACGACCTGCTGGTGCTGTTCGGCACCCGCGACCCGCTCCACCCGGGGCTCGGCGGGCGCTACCCGGCCTGGTGAGCGCGCCGGCCCCGGCGCGACGGGCGCTCCCGGCCGGGCCCGGTGAGCGCGCCTAGCCGGCCTGCGGGTCGGTGACCTGGCCGAGGAACAGCGGCTGCCCGCCGGCGGTGTCCCGGATCAGGAACAGGAACGGCCGGTCGATGTGCAGCTGGGCGGCCTGACGCGGGGCGGGCGCCGCCGCGGCACCCACGCCGACCCCGCTGCCGGCCGCCGCGACCGTCCCCTCCTCGTCGACCTGCACGGTGGCCTTCTGCACCACCGAGCTGACGACGAGCGGTTCCTTGGCGATGCCGCCGAGGTCGGCGTCGTCGAAGGCCGTGTGGACACCGAGCGAACGCAGCGCGGAGGTGAGCTCGTTGGACGTGTCGAAGTGGAAGCGCGGCAGCTGCAGGTCGACGGGCTGTGCGCTGAGGGCGCCGAGGATCCGGTCCAGCTGGGGCTGGTCCAGGCCCTTGGTGAAGGCGTCGAAGCCGCCCTGCGCGGGAACGATCAGGTCCATCGCCAGTCCGCCGTCCGCATAAGGCAGTTCGACGGCCTGCCAGGGTTCGCCGACGATCCCGCCGGAGCCGTCGGCGTACTTGAAGTCGCCGGTCTGGCCCATCGTGGAGACGTTCGGCGCGGTGCCGTCGAGCTTGTGGAACGGACGGTCCTCGGTGTGCGCGGGCTTGAACGCGGAGGCCCACTTCGCCTTGAGGTAGAGCGCGTCGGTGAGCACCAGCCGGGTGTCCGGGTTGATCGCCTTCGGGGCGAACAGGTCCTTGATCCGCCCCTCGGTGGCATTCTCCACGGCCGCGTTGACCGCCTTGCGGCTGCCCTCCGGGTCCTTCTTGAAGTCGGTGGTGTGCACTCCGGCGTCGAAGGCCGCAGCGAGCGTCGCCAGGTAGTCGGGCTCCACCGTGAAGCCCTGCTGCGTCCAGACCTCGTCGCTCCGGCGCAGGGTGAGTCCGTCGGTGGTCGGCACGGGGCGGTTCAGCGCCCCGACGGCGAGGGCGTACTGCTTCGGGTCGAGCTCGGTGTGCAGGGCCTTCGCCAGCTCCTGGGCGGTCGCACCGTGGGCACCGGGCAGCAGCATGGCGAGCACGGTGGAGAGTCCGGACGGGGAGAGCACCACGTTGCGGCCGGCGCCGTCCGGTGTCGCGGTGAGGGTGTGCAGGAGGTCCAGTCCGAAGGCGTCGGTGGCCCTCGCGGTGGCCGCCACCCGGGCCGGGTCCACCGCGGGCGGACTGGTGGGTGCGGAGGCCCTCACCTCCGCGCCGGTGGCGGCCCCGGTGCTGCCGCACCCGGCCAACAGCGGCGCGGCGAGTGCGGCGGCGAGGAGCAGCGCCGCCGGGCGGCGGGACGTACGACGGGTTCCGGTGCTGCGGTTCGTCATGGCCCTTCGACGCACCACCCCGCCGAGCGGTTCCGCCCGCCCGGGGGGACGCAGGCCGGGAGCGCACCGGCCTGGAGCGCGCCGGCCGGCCCCGGGACCGGGACCGGGCCTCGACCGCTCAGTCCCAGAGCGCCCCGAGCTCCAGGAGCTCGTCCCGGTACTCGATCCGGTCCACCCATTCGGCCGGCCAGACCGCTTCGCCGTGGTGGGCGCCCGCGAAGGCGCCGGTCAGGCAGGCGAGGGAGTCGGAGTCGCCGCTGGAGTAGGCGGCCCGGCGGACGGCGGCGACCGGGTCGTCGGGCAGCAGCAGGAAGCAGAGCAGGCCGGTGCCGAAGGCCTCCTCGGCGATCCAGCCCTCGCCGGTGGCCAGGCAGGGGTCGGCCTCGACGTCGGGCGCGGCGAGGGCGGCCTCCAGGTCGTCGAGAACCTTGAGGCAGTCGTCCCAGCCGCGGGCCATGACGGCCTGCGGGGAGCTGCCGTACCAGCGGTCGGCGAGGTCGCCGAGCCAGAACTCGTCGTAGCGCTCGCGGCCGGCCAGCGCGTACGCCCGCAGCACCGCGGGCAGCGCGGCCGGCGGGACGCCCTCGGCCAGCTTGCGGACGGCGTACGCGGTGAGGTCACTGGCGGCGAGCGCGGTGGGGTGGCCGTGGGTGAGCGCGGACTGCAGCTGGGCGGCGCCGGAGAGCTGCCGGGCGTCCAGTGCGCGGACCAGCCCGATCGGGGCGACCCGCATGTTGGCGCCGCAGCCCTTGGAGCCCACGTCGCTCGCCTGCTGCCAGCGGTACTCGGGGCGGCTGAGCCGCTCGCAGGCGCGCAGGCAGGTCATGCCCGGGGCGCGGTTGTTCTCCGGGGAGCGCCACCAGTCGACGAACTCCTCGCGGACCGGCCGCTCCAGGCGCAGCGGGGTCAGCGGTCCGCCGGCCAGGGCGGTGCGCAGGCCACGGCCGAGGGCGAGCGTCATCTGGGTGTCGTCGGTGACCAACGCCCTGGCGGGCAGCGGGAGTCGACGCCAGTCCGGATGGTCGACGGCGATCCGCTCGACGTCCTGGAACTCGGTCACCCGGCCCATCGCATCACCGATCGCCAAGCCCAGCAGTGCCCCCGTCGCCTTGCCCACGGCCGTTCCCCCTCGTCGTCAGACCTCGACCTGCAGTTCCTTGAGCCCGCGGATCACGTAGCCCGGGTTCCACTCGGGCTCGCGGACCAGCCGCAGGCCCGGGGCCCGGCGCAACAGCGTGCCGTAGGACTCGGTGAGCTCCAGTCTGGCAAGCGGGGCGCCGAGGCAGAAATGGATTCCGGCGCCGAAGGTGACGTGCGGGTTGTCGGTGCGGGCGAGGTCGAGCCGGTCGGGGTCGGCGAAGCGCTCGGGGTCGCGGTTGGCGGAGCCGAACAGCAGGGCGATCTCGGAGCCGCGCGGGACGGTGACGCCGTGGACCTCGATGTCCTCCAGCACCCAGCGCTCGAACATCTGCAGCGGGGTGTCCCAGCGCATCAGTTCCTCGATCGCGGTGGGCAGCAGCCCGTCCACCGAGGCGCGCAGCCGGGCGAGCTCCTCGGGGTGGCGGAACAGCGCCCACCAGCCGTTGCCGGTGGTGTTGACGGTCGCCTCGTGGCCGGCGTTGAGCAGCAGCACGCAGGTGGAGACCATCTCCTGCTCGCTGAGCGCGTCGGAGCCCTCCTGGGCCTGGATGAGCGCGCTGATCAGGTCCTCGCCGGGTTCCGCCCGGCGTTCGCGGATCAGGGCGCGCAGGTAGTCGGAGAACTCGGTGCTCGCGGTGACGGCCCGGCGGGCGGCCTCCTCGCTCGGGTTGAGTTCGAACATCCCGGTGATGTCGGAGGACCACGGCCGCAGCAGGTGTCGGTCGCCCTCCGGCACGCCGAGCATCTCGGCGATCACGGCGACCGGCAGGGGCTCGGCGACGGTGGCGATCAGGTCGCCGCCGCCGGCCGCGAGCAGGTCGTCGGCCAGTTCGCCGGCCAGGCGCCGGACGGTCGGGCGCAGGCCCTCGACCATGCGCGGGGTGAAGGCCTTGGAGACCAGCCGGCGGATCCGGGTGTGGTCGGGTGCCTCCAGGTCGAGCAGCCCGTGGTCGTTCAGGGTGTGGAAGGGCTCGTGCGCCGGGTCGGGCTCGGGGCGGCCGAACTCCGCGTGGCTGAAGCGGTGGGTGTAGGTGCGGCCGAGCCGCCGGTCGCGGAGCAGCGCGCTGACGTCCTCGTGGCGGGAGACGAGCCACTGGTTCGTCGGCTCGAAGTACGTCACCGGCGCGTGCTCGCGCAGCTCGGCGTACGCGTCGTACGGGTGGGCCACGAACGCCGCCGACCAGGGGTCGAAGTTCGCCGTCGTCGTCATCGGTCGATCACTCCAGGCCGTGAGGGGGAGCCGGAAGGATCATCGTACGCACGCGGTGCGTCCGTACGGAGCCCCCTCCGGCCCCTCTCCTCAGGCCCGTTCGGTCACCAGCCGCCGCACCAGCGCCGGCAGTGCCCGGGAGATCGGCTCCCGGATCACCTCGTCCGCCGTCTCGTCGAACGGGGTCGGCTCGCCGTTCACCACGATCAGCCGGGCGCCGTTCTCCACCGCGATCTGCGGCAGCGCGGCCACCGGGTAGACCTGGAGGCTGGTGCCCACCGCGACGAAGACGTCGCAGGCACGGGCGATCGCGTCGGCCTGCTGGAGCACCACCGGGTCCAGGTTCTCGCCGAACATCACCGTGCGCGGCTTGAGGACACCGCCGCACTCCCGGCAGGCCGGGTCCGGCTCCCCCGCCGCGACCCTCGCCAGCGCGTCCTCCATCGTCCCGGTCACCCGGCAGCGCACGCACTGCACCTCCCGTGCGGTGCCGTGCAGTTCGAGCACCTTGCGGGCGGGCAGCCCGGAGAGCTGGTGCAGCCCGTCCACGTTCTGGGTGAGCACCCGCACCGGCAGCCCGGAACGCTCCAGGTCGACCAGCGCCCGGTGCCCGGCGTTCGGCTCGGCGGCCAGCGCCCCGGCGTCGCGTCGCATCAGCCAGGCCCGCTCCCGCACCAGGCCGTCGGCCAGGTACGGCTGGAGGGTGACCAGTTCCTGCGCCGACGGGTCCCGCTGCCAGAGCCCCTGCGGGCCGCGGTAGTCGGGGATGCCGGAGTCGGTCGAGATGCCCGCGCCGGTGAGCACGGCGATCAGGGGACGCTTCGCGTTCATGCCCCGGACGGTACGGCGCCCGGCCCGCCCGCGGCCACCGAAAATCCGGGCCCGCCGACTCCCGCCGCACACCGGGCCGGCCACCCCGCGCGGGCCGGCCCTCCGGACGAGCCGACCGGCCGGCGTCGGGCCTGCCCTGGCGTCAGGCCAGCGCCGGCCGCGGCGCCACCACCGGACGGGCCAGCGGGGCCAGCGCCACCAGGTAGCAGGCGGCGGCCACCGGGATCATGGCCAGGTCGGCCGCCGACGCGACGGTGCCGACCAGCATCAGCACCGGGCTCCACCAGCGCAGCGTCCGGGCCGCGCCCACCGACGCGGCGACCAGCAGCGCCAGCAGGCCGACGTAGAAGAACAGCGGGCCCACCTGGTACACGGCCGGGAGCACCCCCGGGACGTCCTGCACCCGGTCGAACAGCCGCGACTGCTCGGCCTTGTCCGCCGCCACCAGGCCGACCACCAGGTCGATGCCGATCTGCGCCAGCGAGCAGAGCAGCCCCGCGAAGGCCGTCCCCAGCGCCGCCCCGGCGGCGATCCGCCCGGCCGTGCCGCGCGGGGCGAGCTGCCGGCGCAGTGCGAGGAAGATCGGGGCGAACAGCAGCAGCCCGGCGAACATCGCGGTGTGGCCGACCGTCCAGCCGAGGCCCGGCTCGCGGGAGCCCGGCACCAGGCGGATGCCGCCGTAGAGGGCCATCAGGGCGGGCGCGCCGACGACGGCGTACGCGGTGCGGCGGCTGTGCCGGGTGGTGTTCATCTGCGGTCTCCTGCGGTGTCCGTGATCCGTTCCGACACCGCACAGCCTGTCCGCCGGACCCCTCGTCCCGGATCGCCCGCACCGGCGAACTCCCCGCCTCCCCCGCACGGGGGAGGCGGTCCGCCCCCGGGCATCAGGACTCCCCCGCCACCACCGCCCCCGCCTCGTAGGCGAACACCACCGCGTGCACCCGGTCCCGCAGGCCGAGCTTGCTCAGCACGTTGCTGACGTGCGTCTTCACCGTGTGCTCGCTGACCACCAGCTCGGCCGCGATCTCCGCGTTGGACAGCCCGCGCGCGATCAGCTGCAGCGTCTCCTGCTCGCGCAGGGTCAGCTGCTCCAGCAGCTTGGACGGCGGCCGCACCGCCCGCTCCGGCGCGCCCGGCCGGCGGGCGGCGAACTCGCCGATCAGCCGCCTGGTCACCGAGGGTGCGAGCAGCGCCTCCCCCGAGGCGACCATCCGCACCCCGTGCGCCAGGTCGTCCCGTCGGACGTCCTTGAGCAGGAAGCCGCTGGCGCCCGCGTACAGCGCGTCGAAGACGTAGTCGTCGATGTCGAAGGTGGTCAGCATGATCACCTTGGTGGAGGGGAACTCCGCGCACACCCGGCGGGCCGCCTCCAGCCCGTCCATCACCGGCATCCGGACGTCCAGCAGCAGCACGTCCGGACCGTGCGCGCGCACCGCCTCGACCGCCTCGGCGCCGTCGGCCGCCTCCGCCACCACCTCGATGTCCGGCTGTGCGTCCAGGATCATCCCGAACCCGGCCCGCACCAGCTCCTGGTCGTCCGCGACGACCACCCGAATCGGCGTCATCCGCCCACCCTCTCCACCCTCGTGCCCGCGGCCAGCGGCAGCCGGGCGCTCACCAGGAAACCCCTGCCCTCCGGCCCCGGCCCGGCCTCGGCCAGCCCCCCGCAGGCCGCCGCCCGCTCCCGGATGCCGACCAGCCCGCGCCCGCCCGACCAGCCGATCACCGCGCGGTCGGCCGTCGGCGGCACCCCGCGGCCGTTGTCGGAGACCACGACCTCCAGCACCTCCGCGGAGAGCCGCACCCGGATCGCCACCCGGTCGGCCCCGGCGTGCTTGACCGTGTTGGTCAGCGCCTCCTGCACGATCCGGTACGCCGCCGCCTCCACGTCGGCGGGCAACGCGCCCTTCCCCTCGGGGAGTTCGAGCTCCACCCGCAGACCCGCCCCGCGCACCCGCTCGGCCACGTCGGCGAGTTCGGCCAGCCTGGGCTGCGGCGCCAGCTGGCGGCCGGCCTCGGGGTCCTTCAACACCCCGAGCACGCGGCGCAGTTGGACCATCGCATCACGGCCCGCGTCGGCGATGGTGTCGAACGCGCGGATCGCCCGGTCCGGATCGCTGCGCACCACCACCGGCCCGGCCTCGGCCTGGATCACCATCAGCGAGACGGCGTGCGCCAGGATGTCGTGCATCTCGCGGGCGATCCGCGCCCGCTCCTCCGCCACCGCCCGGGCCGCTTCGCTCGCCGACCGCTCACCGGCCTCCCGGGCCCGCTCCGCCTGCAGCCGGGCCAGCTTCCGCTGGGCGCGCACCAGCGAGCCGAACACGAAGGTGCCGACGGAGGTGAGCAGGCTGAACAGCGCGCCGTTCGGCGAGTGGGTGCCGACGACGTTGCCGACCACCGCCACCGCCAGCACGCTCCACCGCGTCCGCTCCGAGGACCGCTCCGCCACCGTGTAGAGGGCGATCACTCCGGACAGCGGCACCTGGGGGTTCGCCGAGTGCGCCACGATCGAGATCACCAGGGACGGCAGCGTCGCCAGCACCAGCACCGTCAGCGGTCCCCGACGCCGCCAGGGCAGCGGCAGCGCGGTCGCCACCGCGAGCAGGTAGATCCACCACGACCAGGCCGTGTCGTCCTGGGACACCGCCCACACCGCGACCCCCGCCGCGGCCAACGCCAGCAGCGAGTCCTGCACGTACGGACTCAGCCCGGCCGGCCGGTTCGGCCGACCCGTCGCACGCTCCACCCCGGTACCTCCCCCGTAGCCGGGGACGCCGCCCCCGCGGAGAAGATCATGCCCTACCGGCAGGACCTCCGGAACGGCCCGGTCAGGCACCGCTGACCGTCACGCCGCCGGTCTCCGCCCGGGCGGTGATGCTGCGCGCCGCACCCGGCTGCGAGGGGAGGCCCACGTCCACCCCGCCGACCGAGGCGTGCGCGTCCACCGCGTACGCCTCCCCGGTCGGGACCTTCACCCGCACCCCGCCGTTCGAGGTCGTCGCCTCGACCTTGGTCGGCGCGGCCGCGAAGTCGGCCCGCACCCCGCCGTTCACCGCGGTCAGCTTCACCTGCGCCGAGCTGAGCCCGCTCGCGTCGACCCCGCCGTTCTTGACGTCGGCCTCCGCGTCGCCGGCCAGCCCGGTCAGCCTGATGCCGCCGTTGGTCTCCTTGACCCGCACCTTGGTCCCGGCCGGCACCCGCACGGTGTACCCGATGCCGCAGTGGTCGCAGTCGTACGTCAGCCGGAGCACGCCGTCCTTCACCTCGTGCGTGCTCTTCGGCGCGGCCCCCTGGTAGTTCTGCTTCTCGACCACGTTCACGGTGTCGCCGTCGCCGGTCACCTGCACGCCGCCGTTCTCCCCCTCGACCACCAGCTCCTTGACCGGCTCGGCCACCCCGTAGCTGACCGTCCGGTGCTCCTGGTCGTCCCCGATCGGCAGACAGCCCATCATCCCGGCCAGGACCCCCGCCGTGATCGCCATCGCACCCAGTACCCGCTTCATCCCCTGCCCCCTTCGAAAGCGCCGTCGTCCCGACACCGAGAAGCCTCCCGCAACCGCCCCCTCCCCCACCTCCCTCCTCGGAGCGGTTCCCGCCCCTCCCCCGCACGGGTGAGCCGGTCCGGGCGGCCGGCGACCCGCCCGGCCCCGGGAACGCCGCAGGGCGGCCACCCCGTGAGGGGTGACCGCCCTGCGATCATCGGCCGTCGAAGGCCGAAGAGGTGACTCAGCCGGTGTACGGGCCGTAGTCGTAGTCGTCCAGCGGAACCGCCTGGCCGGAGCCGGCGCCGAAGGGCGACAGGTCGTAGTCGTCGTAGCCGACGGCCGAGTACATCGCGGCCTTGGCCTCCTCGGTCGGCTCGACCCGGATGTTGCGGTAGCGGGGCAGACCCGTACCGGCCGGGATGAGCTTACCGAGGATGACGTTCTCCTTGAGGCCCAGCAGCGGGTCCGACTTGGCGTGGATCGCCGCGTCGGTGAGGACCCGGGTCGTCTCCTGGAAGGAGGCGGCCGACAGCCAGGACTCGGTGGCCAGCGAGGCCTTGGTGATACCCATCAGCTGCGGACGACCGGAGGCGGGGTGACCGCCCTCGGCGACCACACGACGGTTCTCGGTCTCGAAGCGGCCGCGCTCGACGAGCTCGCCCGGGAGCAGCTCGGCGTCGCCCGACTCGATGATCGTCACGCGGCGGAGCATCTGCCGGATGATGATCTCGATGTGCTTGTCGTGGATCGACACACCCTGCGAGTTGTAGACCTTCTGGACCTCGGCGACCAGGTGGACCTGGACGGCACGCTGGCCCATGATGCGCAGGACGTCGTGCGGGTTGGTGGCACCCATGGTCAGCTTCTGGCCGACCTCGACCGCCTCGCCCTCGCTGACCAGCAGCTTGACACGCTTCGAGACCGGGTAGGCGATCTCGTCGGTGCCGTCGTCCGGCGTGATGACGATCTTGCGGGTCTTCTCGGTGTCCTCGATCCGCGCCCGGCCGGTGGCCTCCGAGATCGGGGCCACACCCTTGGGGGTACGGGCCTCGAAGAGCTCGACGACACGCGGCAGACCCTGGGTGATGTCGTCACCGGCCACACCACCGGTGTGGAAGGTACGCATCGTCAGCTGGGTACCGGGCTCACCGATGGACTGGGCGGCGATGATGCCGACCGCCTCACCGATGTCGACCAGCTTGCCGGTGGCCAGCGAGCGGCCGTAGCAGAAGGCACAGGTGCCGACGGCCGACTCACAGGTCAGGATCGAGCGGGTCTTGACCTCGCTGATGCCGTGGCGGATCAGCTCGTCGATCAGCACGTCACCGAGGTCGGTGTTCGCGGTGGCCAGCAGCTTGCCGTCCACCGTGATGTCCTCGGCGAGCATGCGGGCGTAGACGCTGGTCTCGACGTCGTCCGTCTTGCGCAGGACGCCGTCCGCACCCACGATGCCGATCGCCAGCTTCAGGCCGCGCTCGGTGCCGCAGTCCTCCTCGCGGATGATGACGTCCTGGGAGACGTCGACCAGACGACGGGTGAGGTAACCGGAGTCGGCGGTACGAAGGGCGGTGTCGGCCAGACCCTTACGGGCACCGTGGGTGGAGATGAAGTACTCCAGCACGGTGAGACCCTCACGGAACGACGCCTTGATGGGTCGCGGGATGGTCTCGTTCTTGGCGTTCGACACCAGACCACGCATACCGGCGATCTGGCGCATCTGCATCATGTTTCCACGAGCACCCGAGTCGACCATCATGAAGATGGGGTTCGTCTTCGGGAAGTTCGCGGCCATGGCGTCCGCGACCTCGTTGGTCGCCTGGGTCCAGATGCCGACGAGCTCCTGCTTGCGCTCGTCGTTGGTGATCAGACCGCGCTCGTACTGCTTCTGGACCTTCTCCGCCTTGGCCTCGAAGCCCTCAAGGATCTGGGGCTTGCTCGGCGGGACGATGACGTCCGAGATCGAGACGGTGACACCCGAGCGGGTCGACCAGTGGAAGCCGGCCGACTTCAGGTTGTCCAGGGTCGCCGCGACGACGACCTTGGGGTAGCGCTCGGCCAGGTCGTTGACGATCGCGGAGAGCTGCTTCTTGCCCACCTCGTAGTCGACGAACGGGTAGTCCTCGGGCAGCAGCTCGTTGAAGAGCGCGCGGCCCAGGGTGGTGGTGAGGCGGAAGGGCTCGCCCTCGTACCAGGTCTGCTGGCCGTCCTCGTCCACCGGAGCGGCCCAACCGCGCGGCGGGACGGTGCCGGCCGGCAGGCGCAGCTCGATCGGGGCCTGCACGTCCAGGTCGCGGGCGTCGAAGGCCATGATCGCCTCGGCGGTCGACGAGAAGGTGCGGCCGGCGCCCTTCACGTTCTCGCGGTCCGAGGTGAGGAAGAACAGACCGAGCACCATGTCCTGGGTCGGCATGGTGACGGGGCGACCGTCGGCCGGCTTCAGGATGTTGTTCGAGGACAGCATCAGGATGCGGGCCTCGGCCTGCGCCTCCGCGGAGAGCGGCAGGTGGACGGCCATCTGGTCACCGTCGAAGTCCGCGTTGAACGCGGTGCAGACGAGCGGGTGGATCTGGATGGCCTTGCCCTCGACCAGCTGCGGCTCGAAGGCCTGGATGCCGAGGCGGTGCAGGGTGGGCGCACGGTTCAGCAGGACCGGGTGCTCGGCGATGACCTCTTCGAGCACGTCCCACACGACCGGGCGGGCACGCTCGACCATGCGCTTGGCCGACTTGATGTTCTGCGCGTGGTTCAGGTCGACCAGGCGCTTCATCACGAACGGCTTGAAGAGCTCCAGCGCCATGGCCTTCGGCAGACCGCACTGGTGCAGCTTGAGCTGCGGGCCGACGACGATGACCGAACGGGCCGAGTAGTCGACTCGCTTGCCGAGCAGGTTCTGACGGAAACGACCCTGCTTGCCCTTCAGCATGTCGCTGAGGGACTTCAGCGGGCGGTTGCCCGGGCCGGTGACCGGACGGCCGCGGCGGCCGTTGTCGAACAGCGCGTCGACGGCCTCCTGGAGCATGCGCTTCTCGTTGTTCACGATGATCTCGGGGGCACCGAGGTCGAGCAGGCGCTTCAGGCGGTTGTTGCGGTTGATGACGCGGCGGTACAGGTCGTTCAGGTCGGAGGTCGCGAAGCGGCCACCGTCCAGCTGCACCATCGGACGCAGGTCCGGCGGGATGACCGGGACGCAGTCCAGCACCATGCCGTTGGGCTTGTTGGTGGTCTGCAGGAACGCGGAGACGACCTTGAGGCGCTTCAGCGCACGGGTCTTCTTCTGGCCCTTGCCGGTGCGGATGATCTCGCGCAGGCGCTCGGACTCCTCCGCCAGGTCGAAGTTCTCCAGGCGGTCCTTGAGCGCCGCGGCGCCCATCGAGCCGGAGAAGTACGTGCCGAAGCGGTCGCGCAGCTCGCGGTAGAGCAGCTCGTCGCCCTCAAGGTCCTGGACCTTGAGGTTCTTGAAGCGGGCCCACACCTCGTCGAGGCGGTCGAGCTCGCGCTGCGCGCGGTCGCGCAGCTGCTTCATCTCGCGCTCGGCACCCTCGCGCACCTTGCGGCGCACGTCGGCCTTGGCGCCCTCGGCCTCCAGCTCGGCCAGGTCGGTCTCGGCCTTCTTGGCGCGGCCTTCGAGGTCGGAGTCGCGGCGGTTCTCGATCTGCTGACGCTCGACCGAGACGTGCGCCTCCAGGGACGGCAGGTCGCGCTGGCGGCGCTCGTCGTCGACCCAGGTGATCATGTAGGCGGCGAAGTAGATGACCTTTTCGAGGTCCTTCGGCGCCAGGTCCAGCAGGTAGCCCAGGCGGGACGGGACACCCTTGAAGTACCAGATGTGGGTGACCGGGGCGGCCAGCTCGATGTGGCCCATCCGCTCACGGCGCACCTTGGCGCGGGTCACCTCGACGCCGCAGCGCTCACAGATGATGCCCTTGAAGCGGACGCGCTTGTACTTGCCGCAGTAGCACTCCCAGTCCCGGGTGGGGCC
Organism: Kitasatospora sp. NPDC085464; assembly: GCF_044541955.1. Lineage (NCBI taxonomy): Bacteria > Bacillati > Actinomycetota > Actinomycetes > Kitasatosporales > Streptomycetaceae > Kitasatospora > Kitasatospora sp. NPDC085464. Next base: position 25,657 of record NZ_JBITTM010000019.1, on the reverse strand, counting down.
GAAGATCTTCTCGCAGAAGAGCCCGTCCTTTTCCGGCTTCAGGGTGCGGTAGTTGATGGTCTCCGGCTTCTTGACCTCGCCGTGCGACCACTGGCGGATGTCGTCGGCGGTGGCCAGGCCGATGCGGAGCTCGTCGAAGAAGTTGACGTCAAGCACTGGTCGTCAAGCCCTCTTTCGTAAGTCGAGAGTCGTTCATGTGGTCTGAGGGGGGCCTGGGGGCGGGCCGGCCGCGGTCGTGCGGCCGGCCCCACCTCCGTCAGACCTCTTCGACGCTGCTCGGCTCGCGCCGGGACAGGTCGATGCCGAGCTCCTCGGCGGCGCGGAACACGTCCTCGTCGGAGTCCCGCATCTCGATGGACTGGCCGTCCGAGGACAGCACCTCCACGTTGAGGCAGAGCGACTGCATTTCCTTGATGAGGACCTTGAAGGACTCGGGAATGCCGGGCTCGGGGATGTTCTCGCCCTTGACGATGGCCTCGTAGACCTTCACGCGGCCGAGCACGTCGTCGGACTTGATGGTGAGCAGCTCCTGCAGCGCGTAGGCCGCGCCGTACGCCTCAAGGGCCCACACCTCCATCTCACCGAAGCGCTGACCACCGAACTGCGCCTTACCACCGAGCGGCTGCTGGGTGATCATCGAGTACGGGCCGGTCGAACGGGCGTGCAGCTTGTCGTCGACCAGGTGGTGCAGCTTGAGGATGTACATGTAGCCGACCGAGACCGGCATCGGGAACGGCTCGCCGGAGCGGCCGTCGAACAGCCGGGCCTTGCCGGTGGAGTTCACCAGGCGCTCACCGTCACGGGTGAGGGTGGTGTTGTCCAGCAGGCCGGTGATCTCGTCCTCGCGGGCGCCGTCGAAGACCGGGGTGGCGAGGTTGGTGCCACCGTCGACCTGGTCGGCGCCGATCGCCTGCAGGCGCTGGGCCCACTCGTCGGCGAGGCCGGAGACGTCCCAGCCCTGCTTGGCGAGCCACCCGAGGTGGATCTCCAGGACCTGTCCCGGGTTCATTCGGGACGGGACACCCAGCGGGTTGAGGATGATGTCGACCGGGGTGCCGTCCTCCAGGAACGGCATGTCCTCGACCGGCAGGATCTTGGAGATGACGCCCTTGTTGCCGTGACGGCCGGCGAGCTTGTCACCGTTGGTGATCTTGCGCTTCTGGGCCACGTAGACGCGGACCAGCTGGTTGACGCCCGGGGGCAGCTCGTCGCCCTCTTCGCGGTCGAAGACGCGGACGCCGATGACCTTGCCGGACTCACCGTGCGGCACCTTCAGCGAGGTGTCGCGGACCTCACGGGCCTTCTCACCGAAGATCGCGCGGAGCAGGCGCTCCTCGGGGGTCAGCTCGGTCTCACCCTTCGGGGTCACCTTGCCGACCAGGATGTCGCCGGTGACGACGTCGGCACCGATGCGGATGATGCCGCGCTCGTCGAGGTCGGCGAGGACCTCCTCGGAGACGTTCGGGATGTCCCGGGTGATCTCCTCGGGGCCGAGCTTGGTGTCACGGGCGTCGACCTCGTGCTCCTCGATGTGGATCGAGGAGAGGACGTCGTCCTGCACGAGGCGCTGCGACAGGATGATCGCGTCCTCGTAGTTGTGACCCTCCCACGACATGAACGCCACGAGCAGGTTCTTGCCGAGGGCCATCTCGCCCTCGTCGGTGCAGGGGCCGTCGGCCAGCACCTGGTTGACCTCGACCCGGGCGCCCTCGTCCACGAGCACCTTCTGGTTGAAGGCGGTGCCCTGGTTGGAGCGGGTGAACTTGGCGGCGCGGTACGTGGTGTACGTGCCGTCGTCGTTGGCCACGGTGACGTAGTCGGCCGAGACCTCCTGGACGACACCGGCCTTCTCGGCGGTGATGACGTCGGCGGCGTCGACGGCGCAGCGGTACTCCATGCCGGTGCCGACCAGCGGGGCCTCGCTCTTCAGCAGCGGCACCGCCTGACGCATCATGTTGGATCCCATGAGCGCGCGGTTGGCGTCGTCGTGCTCAAGGAACGGGATCATGGCGGTCGCGACCGACACCATCTGGCGCGGCGAGACGTCCATGTAGTCGATCTCGGAGCCCGGGATGTAGTCGATCTCGCCGCCGCGGCGGCGGACGAGGACACGCGGCTCGGCGAAGGTCAGCTCCGCCGTCAGCGGGGCGTTCGCCTGCGCGATGACGTAGCGGTCCTCCTCGTCGGCGGTCAGGTAGTCGACCTGCTCGGTGACCACACCGTCGACGACCTTGCGGTACGGCGTCTCGATGAAGCCGAACGCGTTGACCCGGCCGTACGAGGCCAGCGACCCGATCAGACCGATGTTCGGGCCTTCGGGGGTCTCGATCGGACACATGCGGCCGTAGTGCGAGGGGTGCACGTCACGGACCTCGAAGCCGGCGCGCTCACGGGAGAGACCGCCGGGGCCGAGGGCGGACAGACGACGCTTGTGGGTCAGGCCCGACAGCGGGTTCGTCTGGTCCATGAACTGCGACAGCTGGCTGGTGCCGAAGAACTCCTTGATGGAGGCGACGACCGGCCGGATGTTGATCAGGGTCTGCGGCGTGATCGCCTCGACGTCCTGGGTGGTCATGCGCTCGCGCACGACGCGCTCCATACGGGCGAGACCCGTACGGACCTGGTTCTGGATGAGCTCGCCGACGTTGCGCAGGCGACGGTTGCCGAAGTGGTCGATGTCGTCGACCTCGACCACGATGTCGCGGCCGTCGCCGTCACGCCACTCGGTCTCGCCCGCGTGCAGCTTCACCAGGTACTTGATCGCACCGATGATGTCGGGCTCGGTGAGCACGCCGGAGTCCAGCGACTCGGCGTTGCCCAGCTTGCGGTTGACCTTGTAACGACCGACCTTGGCCAGGTCGTAGCGCTTCGGGTTGAAGTACAGGTTCTCCAGAAGCGTCTGCGCGGCCTCACGCGTCGGCGGCTCGCCCGGACGCAGCTTGCGGTAGATGTCCAGCAGCGCGTCGTCCTGGCCCTGGGTGTGGTCCTTCTCCAGGGTGGCGCGCATCGACTCGTACTCGCCGAACTCTTCGAGAATCATCTCGTTGGTCCAGCCGAGCGCCTTGAGCAGCACGGTGACGGACTGCTTGCGCTTGCGGTCGATGCGGACGCCGACCATGTCGCGCTTGTCGATCTCCATCTCCAGCCAGGCACCACGCGAGGGGATGACCTTGCAGGAGTAGATGTCCTTGTCGGACACCTTGTCCAGGGTGGAGTCGAAGTACACACCCGGGGAGCGGACCAGCTGCGAGACGACGACACGCTCGGTGCCGTTGATCACGAACGTGCCCTTGTGGGTCATGAGCGGGAAGTCGCCCATGAAGACCGTCTGAGACTTGATCTCACCGGTCTCGTTGTTGGTGAACTCGGCCGTGACGAAGAGCGGGGCCGCGAACGTGAAGTCGCGGTCCTTGCACTCGTCAATGGAGTTCTTCGGCGGCTCGAAACGGTGGTCGCGGAAGGTCAGGGACATCGACCCGCTGAAGTCCTCGATCGGGGAGATCTCCTCGAAGATCTCCTCCAGACCGGACTTGGTGGGGACGTCCTGACCACTCTCCAGGGCCGCCTCGACCCGGGACTTCCAGGCCGCGTTGCCGAGCAGCCAGTCAAAGCTCTCGGTCTGCAGGGCCAGGAGGTTCGGGACCTCAAGGGGCTCCTTGATCTTCGCGAAGGAGACGCGGAGCGGGGCGGTGGATGCGGCGGAATTGTTCGAGGCGTTGCGCGGCGCGGCCAAGAGGGGGGTCCTTCCGAGGGCTCGGAGCTCACTACGCGCGTACCAGCCGGGCCTGCTTGGGCTTGGTCCCGCCTCCATCGCCACCGGCCTCTGCCGGAGTCGAAACCCCAGGTCAGAGCCGCTTTGCGGAGGCGATGCCAGACCCCTTCAGGGCAACGCAAACTCCGGGCGACGAGTCACGGAGCAGCTAACAGGCAGCGCAAAGGGACAGTGTAGCCAAAGGCCACACTGCTGTCCAGCTCTGATTCGGAGACCGAATCGGAGACTCCTCCCGGTAGCCGGTGAGCGCGGACGCCCACCGGGTACTGCTCTAACTCACGTGGAGTCATTTCCCGCCGGGCCACTGGTTATGCATCCAGCAGCGGACCAACCGGGCGGACTCGCGCCTTGAGAATCGCGCGCCGCGCCTGGTTCGTCAAGGGCCCGCCGACGGTGCGGACCTCGCCCCGTCCATCGGTCGGATCCCCTCCGGCGTTACAGAAGCCGTGGTGGGGACCGCCCCGACGACGTTGATCACCATACCCCTCGCCACCGACACTGCCGAGTGCGCGATCGGCCACACCGGTGGGGCGCATCGACCCGGACGGCGGAACGGGGCCCGGAGCGGGGCCGGACGGGGGCCCGTCCCCGGGAACGCGAAAAGGCCGGGCCGACCACCCGTGAGGGTGGTCGGCCCGGCCGCACGCCCCCTCAGAGGGGGCGCAAGATCACTTGACGGTGACCTTGGCGCCGGCACCCTCAAGGGCAGCCTTGGCCTTCTCGGCAACGTCCTTGGCAACCTTCTCCAGGACCTTGGCACCAGCGGTGTCAACGAGGTCCTTGGCCTCCTTCAGGCCGAGGGAGGTCAGGGTGCGCACCTCCTTGATGACCTGGATCTTCTTGTCGCCGGCACCGTCGAGGATGACGTCGAACTCGTCCTGCTCCTCAGCGGCCTCGGCGGCCGGGCCGGCAACGCCGGCGGCGGCAACGGCGACCGGGGCGGCAGCGGTGACGTCGAACTTCTCCTCGAAGGCCTTCACAAAGGCGGCCAGCTCGATGAGGGTGAGCTCCTCGAACTGCGCGAGCAGCTCGTCCTGGGACAGCTTCGCCATGATGGCGTCCTTCCACTAAATCGGCAGGTGGTGCCGGATGTACGGGTTGGGCGGGCACGGGCCCGCAGCGAGGCGTGAGCCTGCCGAATTACTCGGCGGCAGCGTCCTCGGCGGCGGGAGCCGGCGTACCGGCACCGCCCTGCTCGACCTTGTCGCGCAGCGCGTCCACAGTGCGGACGAGCTTCGACGGCAGGGCCTGGAAGAGCGCGGCAGCCTGGGACTGCTTGGCCTTCAGGGCACCCGCCAGCTTGGCGAGCAGCACCTCGCGGGACTCAAGGTCCGCGAGCTTCTTGATCTCATCGGCGGACAGCGCCTTACCGTCAAGGACACCGCCCTTGATGATGAGAGCGGGGTTCTCCTTGGCGAAGTCACGCAGAGCCTTCGCCGACTCCACCGGGTCACCGGTGACGAAGGCGACAGCCGTCGGACCGTTGAACAGGTCGTCGAGCTCCGTGATCCCGACCTCATTGGCCGCGATCTTGGTCAGCGTGTTCTTCACCACGGCGTACTCGGCGTTGTCGCCGAGCGAGCGACGCAGGGTCTTGACCTGCTTCACCGAGAGACCGCGGTACTCGGTCAGCAGCGCCGCGGAGGAGCCACGGAACTTGTCCGTGATCTCGGCGACGGCAGCAGCCTTGTCGGGCCTGGCCATAGGCTTACGCCTCCTTCCGTGATGTCGAAGTCAGGCCGACCACGAAAGTCGACCAATTCTGCCGCTGACCGGCTGGACGGAAGGAAAGCCCTTGCAGAAATGCAATGAGCCCCGATGCGCAGGGGCACGGGGCTCGGAACGACCTCGACGGGCTGCCGCGCGAACGCGAGACCCGGAAGTCGAAGCTCCAGACACACCTGCGCGGGCTGCCTGCGACGAATCGCAGATCCTTCGGCCACCGACTCCCTCTCGGGCGCCCGGCGACAACCAGCGGTCTTTGGCTTCGGCCAGATTAGCCGGACGCGTCCGCGAGGTGCAAATCGCCCTCGGACGGAGCAACCCCGGAGCGCTCAGCGGGCCAGCGGGGAGACCGTCCGCACGCCGGTGTCCGCGGTGTCCGTCTCGGCCGGCGCCTGCGCCGAGAGCAGGGCGCCGGCCAGGTCGGTGTAGAGCACCGAGTCGTCCGCCCGGCCGCTGTCCCCGCTGCCGGTGCGCTGGAGCCGCACCAGCTGGTCCTTGTCGTTGAGCCAGAGGTCCAGAGTGAGCAAGAGCGAACCGCCGGGGGCGAGCGCGGCCCGCAGGCCGTCACGGCGGGCCTGGGGCAGCTGGGTCTGGGCGGCCGCGTACCGCTCGGCGTTGGTGGTGACCCGGTAGTGCTCGACGGTCGAGTCCTCGTACTTCTCCTCGCCGACGAAGGCGGGGTCCGTCCCGTCGGCGGTGGCCGCGGCCAGCGCCTCCACCGGGTTCAGCAGGTCGATCAGCCCGGCGTACGGGATCTCCTTGCGGCCGTCCGGGTCCGGCGGGACGGTGAAGCGCTCCCAGTGCCTGCCGCCCTGCCGGGCCGCGGTGGCCGCGTCGCCGCCCTGGTAGGCGACGGTGTCCACCACGATCAGCTGCTCGGCGTCGGCCGGGGTGGAGCGCTTGACCTGCAGCGCCGTCTTCGGCTGCCAGAACAGCGGGCCGGATCCGGCGTCCGCGCCGAGCCGGTAGCTGACCTTGGCCCGGCGGGCGGTCTGCATGGCCAGCTGGGCGGAGAGCAGCACGCCGTGCGGGGAGCGGTCGGTCGGCTTGGCCGCGGAGGCGGTCGGCGACGCGCTGGTCGGGGTCGGGCTGCCGGACGCCGCGGCCGTGCCGTCGGCTCCCCCGCCGCAGCCGCTCAGCCCACTCGCCAGCAGGGCGACGGCGGCCACTGCCGCCAACCGCTGCCGTCCCGCCACGTCCGTTCCCTTCCTCACCCTGCTCCGTCCGACGACGGCCCTCGTCCCGCCACCTTGCCACCCGTAACCGGCCCGCGCGGTGGCGGCCCCCTCAGCGGTCGGGCCCGGCCGGCCGGATCCACCGGGTCGGCCGAGCCGCGGCCGTGCGCGCCGGTCGGCCGGTGGCGCCCTCCTCCGGGCTCCGCGGGCTCGGTGGACGCCACCACGTCGGACGGCTCCGGGTGGTGGCGGTCACCGGGACGGCGTGGTCCGGGTGGGCGATGGCCGGATCAGCTGCCGAGCAGCTTGAGGAGCTCGGCCTGGTCTCCGAGGTCGGCGGCGGCGGGCGCCGTGATCGCGGCAGCCTTGCCGAGGTCCGAGTAGGTGACCGTGACGGCCTCCTTCGCACCGTTCGTGTCGCCGTACTCCTGGTACTGGACGAGCTCCTGCTTGGCGTTCAGCCAGAAGTCGAAGGTGAGGGTCTTGCCGTCCTCCTCCAGCGTCTTCTGGACGGCCTTGCGCTGCTCCTCGGGGAGCCCCGACATCCCGGCCACCAGGGTGGAGGTCTCCTCGACCGCCCGCAGGTGGGTGGTCGGGGTGCCCTTCAGGTCCTCCTGGCCGACCTTGGTCGGCTTGCCGCCCTGGGCCGCGACGGTGAGCAGGACGACCGGGTTCAGCATCTGGCCCGCCGCCCGGAAGCCGTCCCCGGCCTCGTTCCCGGCGGGCAGCTTCACCCAGTGCTTTCCGCCCAGGACCGCGGCCGCGTCGTCGCCGCCAAGGTAGGCGTCCGGCCCGACCACCCGGATCCGGAGCTTCTTGCCCCCCATGTCGCCGACCAGGTCCACGGCGGCCTTGGCCGGGTCCTTCCAGTCGGCGTCGCCGGTGCCGCCGCCCTTGGCGTCGTCCGGGGCGACCATGGTGACCTTGCCGTTGCCGGCCTTCTGCATGACCAGCGCGGAGGCGGCCAGCGCCGCCTTCGGGTCCCCGGTCAACGCCGCCGCGATCGGGTCGCCGCCCTTGGCGTCGCCGGCCTTGGCGTCGTTGCCGCCCTTGCTGCTGCAGGCGGTGACCGCACCGAGCAGGACGACCGTCGTCGCGACGGCCGAGGCGAGGCGCACAGCGCGCATGAAGTCCCCCGTGAAGATCATCGTCGACCCGGACAGGAGCCGGTTCCCGGCTCTTCCCAGGTCTCTCCCAGTCATTCCCAGCCGGACTCTAACGGATCTCCCGAGCCGTCACTCACCGGATTTCGGGCATCCCGTCAGCCGTCCGCGGCGGGCGACGCGTCGCCCGTCCCGGAGGACGGGACGTCCGTCGTGGTCACGGTGGTTCCGGCGGTGCCCCGGACCGTCTCGCGCAGTCTCATCAGCCGCTCGCCGGGCCCCACCCAGACGTCGAAGCCGATCGTCGTGACCCCGCGCTGGCGGTACCAGTCGACCGCGGCCGCGCGCCGCTGCGGGCTCGACTCCCGGTCCGCGCCGAAGAATCCGTCCACCGACACGGTGCCCTGGTAGTGCGCGACGGTCGTGCCGGCCAGCTGCTCGCCGCCGAGCGATCCGAGCGGGACGGCTTGGGCGATCGCGTAGGCGCGGCTGCCCGGGTCGGTGACCAGCGCGGTCGTCCAGCCGCCCGCGTAGCCGTCCGGATCGGGGCCGGCCGTCGGGTCCAGCGACTCGGCGCCGGCCCGGTCGGCGTGCTTGGCCGCGCCGCCCTGGTAGACGAGGTCGATCGCGCCGTTCCGCGACGTCAGCTGCCCGGTGCCCGCCTCGTCGGTGACGGTCAGCGCGGCCTCGTCCCGGGGGCCCCAGACCAGCGTGCCGCTCGCGGTGCGGCGCCCCTCGGGCCCCTCCCGCTCCACCTCGATCCGGGCACCGCCGGCGTCGTCCAGGGCCTGCGCGGCCGAGAGCACCACCTGCTTGGGCGGCAGGGCCGTGGGGACGCCGGGCGTGCCGGTGTCCGGTACGGCCAGCAGGCTGCAGCCGGTGCCGGCGCCGAGCAGCAGCAGGACGGCCGCCAGGGCGGCGGAGCGGGGGGCTGGCGGCACGGCACACTCCGTCGGTCGCGGGCTCTCCACATGATCTGACCGGCAGAGCGTACGACGGTTCGTGCATGCGTTCCCATCCGGGCAGGTCCCGGCCCGGCAGCCGCTCCCGTCGCACCCCCGACCCCGGCCCCAGGAGCGGCTCCGACCGCGGGAACGACGACGGGCCCGCACCCCCGGTGAAGGGGGTGCGGGCCCGTCGTACGGACTGCTCTAGAGCGCTGGGGCTCAGACCGCGGCCGGGTCCTCCTCGACGAGGAGGTTGCGGGTGCGGTTCGGGTCCACCTGGATGCCGGGGCCCATGGTGGTCGAGAACGCGGTCTTCTTGATGTAGCGGCCCTTGGCGGCGGACGGCTTGGCGCGGAGCACCTCGTCCAGCGCGGCGGCGTAGTTCTCGACCAGCTGCTCGTCGGTGAAGGAGGCCTTACCGATGATGAAGTGCAGGTTCGAGTGCTTGTCGACGCGGAACTCGATCTTGCCGCCCTTGATGTCGTTGACAGCCTTGGCGACGTCCGGGGTCACGGTGCCGGTCTTCGGGTTCGGCATCAGACCACGGGGGCCGAGCACGCGGCCCAGGCGGCCGACCTTGCCCATGAGGTCCGGGGTGGCGACGACGGCGTCGAAGTCCAGCTTGCCCTTCGCGACCTCGTCGATCAGCTCGTCGGCACCGACGATGTCGGCACCCGCAGCACGCGCGGCCTCGGCACGCTCGCCGGTCGCGAAGACCAGGACCCGAGCGGTCTTACCGGTGCCGTGCGGGAGGATCACGGTGCTGCGGACCATCTGGTCGGCCTTGCGCGGGTCGACGCCCAGACGCATGGCGACCTCAACGGTGCCGTCGAACTTGGTGGTGCTGGTCGCCTTGGCGAGGCGGACAGCCTCAAGGGGGGCGTAAAGGCGCTCGCGGTCGACCTTGGCGTCCGCGGCCTTCAGAGCCTTGCTGCGCTTCACTGCTGCTCCTGAATGGTGATTGGAGTTGTGGTGTCTCGGGCCTGCGCAGGCCCTACCACAGGGAACGAGAAGGGGATCAGCCCTCGACCGTGATGCCCATCGACCGGGCGGTGCCGGCGATGATCTTCTCCGCGGCGTCCAGGTCGTTGGCGTTCAGGTCGGGCATCTTGGTGGTGGCGATGTCGCGGACCTGGGCGCTGGTGAGCTTCGCGACCTTGGTCTTGTGCGGCTCGCTGGAGCCCTTCTCGATACCGGCGGCCTTCAGGATGAGGCGCGCGGCCGGCGGCGTCTTCGTGATGAAGGTGAAGGAACGGTCCTCGTAGACCGTGATCTCCACCGGCACGATCATGCCGCGCTGCGACTCGGTCGCAGCGTTGTAGGCCTTGCAGAACTCCATGATGTTGACGCCGTGCTGACCCAGCGCGGGGCCGACCGGCGGCGCCGGGTTGGCCGCGCCGGCGTTGATCTGGAGCTTGATAAGCCCCGTGACCTTCTTCTTCTTGGGAGGCATGTCTCTCCGGGTCCTTCCGAGAGGTGATTGCTGGTGCGTGCGGAACCGGGGCGACACCCGGCCGCCAGCACACACATCGGACCAGGCTAACGCGTCCGCGCCGCTGGACCAAAACGGATCCGGGGCAGGGCCCTCGGCCCCGCCCCGGATCCGAAGACCGTATGACTAGTTCTTCTGGATCTGGTCGAAGGAGAGCTCGACCGGGGTCTCCCGGCCGAAGATCTCGACCAGGCCCTTGACCTTCTTCGAGTCGGGGTTGATCTCGTTGATGGTCGCCTGCAGGGTCGCGAACGGGCCGTCGGTGACGGTGACCGAGTCGCCGACCTCGAAGTCCAGCACCTGGATCTCGCTGGGCTTGACCGGCGAGGGCTTGCCGGCCTCCTTGGCCGCCTGGCGCTCGACGTCGGGGGCGAGCATCTTGACGACCTCGTCCAGCGTCAGCGGGTACGGGTCGTAGGCGTTGCCGACGAAGCCGGTGACACCCGGGGTGTTGCGCACGACGCCCCAGGACTCCGGGGTGAGGTCCATGCGCACCAGGACGTAGCCGGGGAGCTTGTTCTGGCGGATGGTCTTGCGGTCGCCGTTCTTGATCTGGACGACCTCCTCCTGCGGCACCTCGGCCTGGAAGATGTACTCCTCGACGTTCAGCGAGACGGCGCGCTGCTCCAGGTTCTGCTTCACCCGGTTCTCGTAGCCGGCGTAGGTGTGGATCACGTACCACTCGCCCGGCATGAAGCGCAGGTCCTCGCGGAACTTGGCGACCGGGTCGACCTCCTCGGCCTCCTCGGACTCCTCGGCCTCCTCGACCTCGGTCTCCTCGGCGGCGGCCTCGACGGCGGCCTCGACGGCGGCCTCGACGTCGCCCTCCTCGTGCAGCGCGGCCTCCTCGGCGGGCTCGCCGGCCTCGGCCTCGTCGTACGCCTCGACCTCGTCCTCGTCGCTGTCCGCGGCGTCCACGATCTGCTCGGCGGACTCGACGTCGTCAGCCAGCTCGGCCGCGTCCAGCTCGGCGGCGACATCCGCCTCGCGGACGGTCTCGTCGGCGTCGTACAGGGGGGACTCAGACACGGTGGCTGCTTCTTTCCTGGAGATGGTGAAGGTGGCGCGCTCCGGAACCGGACCCGGCGCGCTGCCGCTCGCGCGGGCGCCTGGATGAGGCCTCGGAGACTTCAACAGTACCGAGTCAACGGTAACGGCGCGTACGACCTCCGCCGACAGCTCGACCCGGGCCGAAGGTCGGCCCGGGTCGGGAGGTTGTTTCGAAGGTGGTCGGCTGCGTCAGCCGAAGATCCAGAGGCTCAGCTTGGAGAAGCCGTAGTCCAGACCGGCCACGAAGGCCATCACGACGACGACGAACACGACCACGACGGTGGTGTAGTTGGTGAGCTCGCTCCGGGTGGGCCAGACCACCTTGCGCAGTTCGGCGATGATCTGGCGGTAGAACAGCGCCATGCGGGCGAACAGGCCCTTCTTGGCCCGCTTGCCGGACTTCTTGTCGCCCGAGCGGTTGGCCCGCTTGCGGTCGCGGCGCGAGAGCGCCTTCTCCTCGCCCTCGGCAGGCGTGGTCCCGGCAGCGCCGTCGGCACCCTCGGGGTTGCCGCTCTCAGGCGTTGCGGTGGAGCCCGTGGTCTCCGTCACTCGTCCTCACCTGAATCCGGGTCCTGCCGGACCGTCGCCGCGCACCCTAGATGGAGCACGACCGGCCGGCTTAGCGGTGCTGATCGGTGCCATCTCCGCATCAAGCCCGCTCGCTCTGTGGAGCGAACGGGCTAAGTGCGGATCTAGCAGCAGGGCAAGAGGGACTCGAACCCCCAACCGCCGGTTTTGGAGACCGGTGCTCTACCAATTGAGCTATTGCCCTACGGTGCCTCGCGGCTCCGGTGGCGACCAACCTACCGCATCTCTCCCCGCTGTCTGCACAGGCGGTTCAAGCTCCGGTCTTTTTCGGCGGGCCGTCGAGCAGCGAGTGTACGTGGTCGAGGGGCGTTTGGTCGAACCTCTTCTTCCGGGACGATCGATCGCCCGGCGGATGTCCGGTCCGGCGGGGCGCCCGCCGACGGATCGCCGGGCGCCGGGATCCGGACGGAGCCGTACGGATACTGGAACCGCGCTGCCCGGTCCGTCCCGGTTCTGCGACGATGCAGGCATGAGCGCTTCCACCCCGCAGCCCGACCAGTCCATCCGCCCCGCCGACCGCCGGGTCTCCGCCCGGATCGGCGCGATCGCCGAGTCCGCGACCCTCGCCGTGGACGCCAAGGCCAAGGCTCTCAAGGCCGCCGGCCGCCCGGTCATCGGCTTCGGTGCCGGCGAGCCCGACTTCCCCACGCCGGACTACATCGTCGAGGCCGCCGTCGAGGCCTGCCGCGACCCGAAGAACCACCGGTACACCCCGGCGGGTGGCCTGCCCGAGCTGAAGGCCGCGATCGCCGCCAAGACGCTGCGCGACTCCGGCTACGAGGTGGACGCCTCCCAGGTACTGGTCACCAACGGTGGCAAGCAGGCGATCTACGAGGCCTTCGCCGCGATCCTGGACCCGGGCGACGAGGTCATCGTCCCGGCCCCGTACTGGACCACCTACCCGGAGTCGATCCAGCTGGCCGGCGGCGTCGCGGTGGAGGTCGTGGCCGACGAGACCACCGGCTACAAGGTCTCGGTCGAGCAGCTGGAGGCCGCCCGCACCGAGAACACCAAGGTGGTGCTGTTCGTCTCGCCGTCCAACCCGACCGGCGCGGTGTACACCCGGGCCGAGGCCGAGGCGATCGGCCGCTGGGCGCTGGAGCACGGCCTGTGGGTGCTCACCGACGAGATCTACGAGCACCTGGTCTACGGCGGCGCCGAGTTCACCTCGCTGCCGGCCCTGCTGCCCGAGCTGGCCGACAAGTGCATCGTGGTCAACGGTGTCGCCAAGACCTACGCGATGACCGGCTGGCGGGTGGGCTGGGTGATCGGCCCCAAGGACGTCATCAAGGCCGCGACCAACCTGCAGTCGCACGCCACCTCGAACGTCTCCAACGTCGCCCAGCGCGCCGCGATCGCCGCCGTCGCGGGCGACCTCTCGGCCGTGCACGAGATGCGCACCGCCTTCGACCGCCGCCGCCAGACCATCGTGAAGATGCTCAACGAGATCGACGGCGTCGTCTGCCCCGAGCCGCAGGGCGCGTTCTACGCGTACCCGTCGGTCAAGGGCCTGCTGGGCAAGGAGATCCGCGGCAAGCGCCCGCAGACCTCCGCCGAGCTGGCGGGTCTGATCCTGGACGAGGTCGAGGTCGCCGCCGTCCCCGGTGAGGCCTTCGGCACCCCCGGCTACCTGCGGTTCTCCTACGCGCTCGGCGACAACGACCTGGTCGAGGGCATCAGCCGGATCCAGAAGCTGCTGGCCGAGGCCCGCGACTGACGTCAAGCAGACATTCGGGATTCACCCGGCACACCGCCCTCTTTCACCCCTTCGGGGGACGAAAAGAGGGCGGTTCCCGTTCTGGGGCCGCATACGGCAGTATCGGTGAATGGAACGCCTGTTGAACCCGCGAGACGTCAGGGGCCTCCCGAAGGCCCACCTGCACCTGCACTTCACCGGCTCGATGCGACCCGCCACGCTGCTGGAGCTGGCCGACAAGCACGGCGTCCGGCTGCCGGAGGCACTGAGTTCCGGCGAACCGCCCAGGCTGCGGGCCACCGACGAGCGCGGCTGGTTCCGCTTCCAGCGCCTGTACGACACCGCCCGCTCGGTGCTGCGGGACGAGACTGACATCCGCCGGCTGGTCCTGGAGACCGCGCAGGACGAGCGGCGGGACGGCTCCCGCTGGCTGGAGATCCAGGTCGACCCGACCTCGTACGCACCCCGGCTCGGCGGGCTGATCCCGGCGCTGGAGCTGATCCTGGACGCGGTGGACCAGGCCGCCCGGGCCACCGGAGTGGGCATCCGGGTGCTGGTCGCGGCCAACCGGATGAAGTCCCCGATGGACGCCCGGACGCTGGCCCGGCTGGCCGTCCGCTACGCCGACCACGGGGTGGTCGGCTTCGGCCTCTCCAACGACGAGCGCCGCGGCCTCGCCCGGGACTTCGACCGGGCCTTCGCGATCGCCCGCAAGGGCGGCCTGCTGGCCGCCCCGCACGGCGGGGAGCTGGCCGGCCCGGAGTCCGTCCGGGACTGCCTGGACGACCTGGACGCCGGCCGGATCGGCCACGGCGTCCGGGCCGCCGAGGACCCGCGGCTGATGGAGCGGCTGGCGGCCCGGCAGATCACCTGCGAGGTGTGCCCGTCCTCCAACGTCTCGCTCGGCGTCTACGAGAGCCCCGAGGAGGTCCCGCTGCGCAAGCTCTTCGACGCCGGGGTGCCGCTGGCGCTGGGCGCGGACGACCCGCTGCTGTTCGGCAGCCGACTGGCCGCCCAGTACGACCTGGCCCGGGACGTCCTGGGCTTCGACGACGCCGAACTCGCCGAGCTGGCACGGCAGTCGGTGCGCGGCTCGGTCGCGCCGGAGGCCGTCCGCAAGGAGCTGCTGGCGGACATCGACGCCTGGCTGGCGAACGGGCACGCCCCCGCGGACGCGCCCGTCACCGCCGCCGCGGCACCCTAGGCGCGCGCCGGCGGAGCACGCCGCGCAGCGCGGCCGGAGCGCCGTGCTAGAGCGCGACGCCCACCATCACCGGCTCGTTCACCAGCTCCACCCCGAAGGCCTCGCGGACCCCGTCCCGGATCTCCCGGGCCAGGGCCAGCAGGTCCTCGGCGGTGGCCGAGCCGCGGTTGGTGAGCGCCAGGGTGTGCTTGGTGGAGAGGGTCGCCGGGCCGCTGCCGTAGCCCTTGCCGAAGCCGGCCTTGTCGATCAGCCAGGCCGCCGAGGTCTTGGTGCAGCCCTCCGGGGCCGGGTAGGCGGGGGCGTTCTCGGTGCCCGGGCGGGTCCGGAAGGACTCGTACTGCGCGGCCGTGAGCACCGGGTTGGTGAAGAAGGAACCCGCCGACCAGGTGTCGTGGTCCGCCGGGTCCAGCACCATGCCCTTGCCGGCCCGCAGCCCCAGCACCGCCTCGAAGGCCTCGGCCAGCGGCACCCGCTCGTCCTGTCCGACCCCGAAGTGCTTGGCCACCTCGGCGTACTTGACCGGGCTGGAGAGGCCGGCGTGGTCCGCCAGGGCGAACCGGACCCGCAGCACCACGTAGCGGTCCGGATCGGCCTTGAACCGGCTGTGCCGGTAGGAGAACGCGCACTCGTCGTTCGAGAGCGTGACCACCTCGTCGGCGGTGCGGTCGTAGACGACCACCTCGGTGATCGTCTGGGCGACCTCCTGGCCGTACGCGCCGACGTTCTGCACCGGGGTGGCGCCGGCCGAGCCGGGGATGCCGGCCAGGAACTCGATGCCGGCCAGGCCGTGCTCGCGCACCGCCCGGGCGACCGCCTCCGACCACACCTCGCCGGCCGCCAGCTCCAGCACGGTGCCGTCCACGGCGAAACCGGCGGTGGCGATCCGCAGCACGGTGCCGGGGAAGCCGGCGTCGCCGATCACCAGGTTGGAGCCGCCGCCGAGGACCAGCAGCGGCTCGCCGGCCGCGTCGGCCTCGCGGACGGCGGCGATCACCTCGTCGTCGGTGTGGGCGGTCACCAGGCGGCGGGCCGGGCCGCCGAGCCGGAGCGTGGTCAGCGGGGCGAGGGGGGCGTCGTTTTCTACCAGCACGCCCACCAGCGTACGGGGGGAAGAGCGGCCCCCCGGCCGCCCTTCCCCCGCCCCGGTCCGGTGCGGGTCCGCCACCGGCTCAGACCCGGGCCGCCCCGGCCCGGTCCGCCGCCGGCTGCCCGTCGGCGGCCCGGCCCGCGACCGCGGCCCCGGCCCCGCGCCGGCGCGGGATGAGCGCCGCGGCGAACGCCCCGGCCCCGACGGCCGACGCGCCGACGTACAGGGCGGGCACCAGCCCGTCCGCGAAGGACCGGGCCGACTCGTAGCCGCCCTGCGCCGAGAAGACCGCCGAGAGCACGGCGACGCCGAGCGCCCCGCCGACCTCGCGCAGCGCGTTGTTGGCGCCGGAGGCGATGCCCTGCTCCTTGGGCCGGACGCTCGCCATCACCAGCTGGGCGGTCGGGCCGAAGTACAGCGACATCCCGATCCCGCAGATCACGATGACCGGGACCTGCGCGGCGTAGTCGAAGCCGCCGCCGTCCGCGACGAGGCCGAACAGCGCGAGGCCGATCGCCTGGAGCGCCAGCCCGGCCACCACGATCGGCCGGCCGCCGATCCGGTCGGAGACGATGCCCGCGATCGGCGAGACCAGCAGCGGCATCGCCGTCCAGGGCAGCATCCGGATGCCGGCCTCCTGCGGGCTGTAGCCGCCGACCCCCTGGAGGTACTGGCTGATCAGGAAGATCGAGCCGAACATCCCGAGGTACATCAGCAGGCTGGCGGCGTTGACGGCCGAGAAGGTGCGGCTGCGGAAGAGCCGCATCGGCAGCATCGGGTGGGCGGCCACGCGCTGCTCGTACCGGACGAAGGCGGCCAGCAGCACGACGCCGCCGATCAGGGCGCCGAGGACCAGCGGGCTGGTCCAGCCGTCCGGGTTGCCGCGGATCAGGCCGAGCACCACCCCGAACATCCCCAGGCTGACCAGCGCCGTTCCGGGCACGTCCAAGGCTCCGTCCGCCCCGCGGCTCTCGCCGAGCCGGCGGAAGGCCAGCGGCAGCAGGACGAGGCCGACCGGGACGTTCACCCAGAAGATCCACTGCCAGGAGAAGTGCTCGGTCAGCGAGCCGCCGATCAGCGGTCCGGCGGCGACGGCGAGGCCGCTGACGCCCGACCAGATGCCGAAGGCCAGCCCCCGCTTGGCCTCGGGCACGGCCGCGGTGAGCAGGGTGAGGGTGAGCGGCATCATCACCGCGGCTCCGACGCCCTGGACCGCCCGGGCGGCGATCAGCTCGCCGATCTCCGGGGAGAGGGCGGCCCCGGCGGAGCCTGCCGTGAAGATCGCCAGGCCGACCAGGAAGATCCTCCGGCGGCCGAAGCGGTCGCCGAGGGCGGCGCCGAACATCAGCAGCACGGCGAAGCTCAGGGTGTAGGCGCTGACCGTCCATTCGAGGTCGGACAGCCCGCCGCCGAGCTCCTCGCGGATCGACGGCAGTGCGGTGGTGACCACCAGGTTGTCCAGGGCGGCCATGAAGCCGGCCGCGCTGACGATCACCAGGGTCCAGATCGCGGTCCTGCCGAGGACCGGTTTCTCCGTCATGACTTCCCCCAGGTTCCTCTCGGGTGTTCCAGGAGTCTCAGGTAGTTATCGCTCAATAACTTTCGGGGGCCGAAAAGAGGCCGCACGGATGCCACCGTGCGGCCCACCTACTCGGCCTTGTCGCACTTGTCGTCGAAACCGGTCCAGATCCGGTGTTCCGGCGGGAAGCCCAGGGCCACCAGGGTGTTGATCAGCATCCCGTGCGCGAAGAACTGCGTGGTGTCCCGCATGTCGCCGCCGATCCGGATCCTGACCCGCTCGAACAGGCCCTCCCACAGCCGCCGGGCGCTCTCCCCGATCTCCTCCTCGCCGGACGCCCTGGCCGCGAACACCGAGACGTAGAGCTGCATCTGCATCATGAGCTGGTCACGGTCCTCGACCAGCCCCATGTACGCCCCGGACATCGCCTCGGCGGCCGCCTCACCGGTCAGACCGGCCGAGGCCTCGTCGAAGACCCGCCAGGTCTCCTCCACGCAGCGTTCGGCGGCCGCCTCGAAGATGGCCTGCTTGCCCGGGAACAGCCTGAACAGGTACGGCTGCGAGACGCCCACCCGGCGGGCGATCGCCTCGGTGGAGGTGCCCCGGTAGCCACCCCGGGCGAACTCGATCATCGCGGCACGGACGACGCTCTCGCGCCGCTCCTCCGCACTCATCCTCATGCTCGACCTCGCCATGCTTCAAAGTTAGTGGCCAATCACTATCTTCGCAAGGCCCGCGACCGCGGCCCGGTTCCGCCGGACGGCTCCCGGGCGCGGCCCGGCCGGTCGAGCGAACGCCCGACCGGCCCGCAGCCCCGGACCGGCCGGTCGTCAGACCAGCCGGACGACCGCCTTGGACATCCCGAGGACCTTCTGCCCGCCCGTGGTGGCCAGCAGGTCGACCTGCACCCTGCGGTCGTCCAGCTTCTTGGCGACCTTGGCCGAGACCTCGACCACCGCGCCGACCCCGTCGTTGGGCACCGGCACCGGACGGGTGAACCGCACGCCGTACTCGACCACCGCGGCCGGGTCGCCGACCCAGTCGGTGACCACCCGGATCGCCTCGGCCATGGTGAACATGCCGTGTGCGATGACGTCGGGCAGGCCGACCTCCAGGGCGAACTTCTCGTTCCAGTGGATCGGGTTGAAGTCGCCCGAGGCGCCCGCGTAGCGCACCAGTGTGTCGCGGGTCACCGGGAACGTCTGCGCCGGCAGCTCGGTGCCGACCTCGACCTCGTCGTAGCTGATCGCCATCGCGCTCACTCCCCCGCCTCGTCGGCGGCCCGGGCCACCAGGGTCATGACCGACGTCACCACGTGCTCGCCGGTCGCGTCCGTCACCTCGCCGCGCACGGTGAGCACGTCGTTGCCCGCGAGCGACTTGATGTTGTCGATGGTCACCGCGACCGACAGCCGGTCCCCGGCCCGCACCGGGCGGGTGTAGGCGAACTTCTGGTCGCCGTGCACCACCCGGGTGAAGTCCAGGCCCAGCTCCGGGTCCTCGACGACCTGGCCGGCCGCACGGTAGGTGACCACGAACGGGAAGGTCGGCGGGGCGATCACGTCCGGGTGGCCCAGCGCCTTCGCCGCCTCCGCGTCGGTGTACGCCGGGTTGGCGTCACCGATCGCGATCGCGAACTCGCGGATCTTCTCCCGGCCGACCTCGTACGGCTCGGTGGGCGGGTAGCTACGCCCGATGAAGGAGGGGTCGAGCGCCATGGCAGCTCCTGGGATCACGGGTGGACACGAAGCGGACGGATACGGAAAAGACTCCGGGCCGCACCCCCCGTGAGGGATGCGGCCCGGAGTCGAAGACCTGAATTCACACAGGCCCGATGCCCTACGACGAGGTCAGCGGGTCTCGCGGTGCGCGGTGTGCGAGTTGCAGCGGGGGCAGTGCTTCTTCATCTCAAGACGGTCCGGGTCGTTACGCCGGTTCTTCTTGGTGATGTAGTTCCGCTCCTTGCACTCCACGCAGGCCAGCGTGATCTTCGGGCGGACGTCGGTGGCAGCCACGGGAGTGCCTTCCTTGGACAACGAATAAGAACACAACAAGAGTAGCCGACCGGGAGTGCGATCTCCCGACCGACTACGCGGGGTAGCGGTGACCGGACTTGAACCGGTGACACAGCGATTATGAGCCGCTTGCTCTACCAACTGAGCTACACCGCCACAGTGATCCGCAGCACAGCCGAAACTGACTGCTTCTCACCAGAGCCCCCATGCGGAATCGAACCGCAGACCTTCTCCTTACCATGGAGACGCTCTACCGACTGAGCTATAGGGGCGAACGAGGAAGAGATTACACGTTTCGCGCCCGGAGGTGAAATCCGTATCCCGCGGCGAAGACCGCAGGTGGGCGAGGTGCACGGACGAGCGATCCAAGGCAGGTCGTTCGATCGGCCTCCGAGGCGCGCGGCCCGACCCGATACGACTATTGCCCGCCTCCCGGCACCCCGCCCCCGCGCGCCATAGGCTCGACGCTCATTGATCGGGATCGACTGGCCGACCGCACGGTCCGGCGCGAGAAGGAGCCGGCGATGGACAGCGCAGCCGCCGACGGGCCGCACCACGGGCCCGGCCCGGCGGCCAACCCGCTCGGGCACGGCCCCGTCCTGCTGCTCACCGGCGCCCGGCTCGCCGACGGGCGGGTGGTGGACGTCCGGATCAGCGGCGACCGGATCCAGGCCGTCGGCACCGTCGGCAGCCTCGGCCCGCTGCCCGCCCTGCCCGGCGCGCCCACCGTGACCACCGGCGCCCGGATCGACCTCAAGGGCTACCTGCTGCTCCCGGCCCCCGCCGAGGCGCACGCCCACTACGACGCGGCCTTCTCCGCCGCCCTGCCCGCCCCGCCCCCGGACACCCAGACCGACCTCACCCGCCGGGTCACCGAGGCCGCGCTCACCTCGCTCGGCTACGGCGCCACCGCCCAGCGCACCCACGTCCGGATCGGCGACGTGCACGGGCTGCGCCCGCTGGAGGCGGTGCTCACCGCCCGGCAGGCACTGCGCGGGCTGGCCGACCTGCAGGCGGTCGCGATGCCCCGGCTGCTCACCGGGCGGGCCGGTGCGGACGGCCGGGCGCAGCTGCGCGAGGCGCTCAAGCTGGGCGCCACGGCGGCCGGCGGCTGCCCGGAGCTGGACCCGGACCCGTCCGGCTACGTGGAGCTGCTGCTGGAGGCCGCCCGGGAGGCCGACTGCCCGGTGGACCTGCACACCTCGGCCGCCGACGGGGCCCAACTCGCCCGGCTGGCGGGCGCCTTGGCACCGCTGAGGCCACGGGTGACGCTCGGGCCGTGCGGTGCGCTGCCGCGTGGCGCGTCCACGGTGCTGGCGACCAGCGGGGTGCGGGTGGTCTGTCTGCCGCAGAACGGCGGCTGCACCGGCCTGGAGGGCCGGCCTTCCGGCCTGCGGCCGGGCCTGCTGCGGGAGTTGGCGGCGGCCCGGGTGCCGCTGGCGGCGGGCAGCGGGGCCCTGCGCGACCCGTCCAACCCGGTCGGCCGGGCGGATCCGCTCGCGTGCGCCTATCTGCTGGCGGCGAGTGGGGAGTTGACGCCGGAGGCGGCGTACGACGCGGTGGCGAACCAGGCCCGGGCGGCGCTCGGGCTGGCGCCGGTCCGGGTGGACGCCGGGTTCCCTGCGGAGCTGCTGGCGGTGCGCGGGGACAGCCTGGCCGGGGCGCTCTCGGGCGGGCACAGCCGGCTGGTGGTGCACAGCGGCCGGGTGGTCAGCCGGACCAGCGCGGTACGGGAGTTCGCGGACACCGTGGCGCTGGCGCTGCCCCGGCAGTCCGGGAGCGCCGAGGGCTGAGCGACGGCCGGGGTCCGGCGCCCAGGGCGCGTAGGACACGAACAAAAAGGGGCGCGCGACGGTTTGTCGCGCGCCCCTCCCCCACCTGCTGGCCGTCAGTTCGACGGCGGCGCGAGCGGCCCCAGGCTTCCCCCACACGGAGCAGGGCCCGCTCGGTTCGGTACCGA
The DNA here is from genome assembly GCF_044541955.1 of Kitasatospora sp. NPDC085464. Taxonomy (NCBI): domain Bacteria; kingdom Bacillati; phylum Actinomycetota; class Actinomycetes; order Kitasatosporales; family Streptomycetaceae; genus Kitasatospora; species Kitasatospora sp. NPDC085464. The sequence goes on along the minus strand of NZ_JBITTM010000019.1, from coordinate 4,325 downwards.
CGCTACGCCCACGGAGCACCGCCGCCTCCCGCCTTGACGCTCTCCTGTCGGCACGCGGACCGCTCTTGACACCCCGTTGACGCCCGGCGGTTCTTTCCTACGGCACGTACCGGTACCCGATGCCCGGCTCGGTGATCAGGTGCCGCGGCCGGGCCGGGTCCCGCTCCAGCTTGCGGCGCAGCCCGGCGAGGTAGACCCGCAGGTAGTTGCCGCGCCCCTCCTGAGCCGGGCCCCACACCTCGCGCAGGATCTGCCGGCCGGGCACCAGCCGGCCGGGATTGGCGAGCAGCAGGGCGAGGATCCGCCACTCGGTCGGGGTGAGACGCACCGTGCCGTCGGGGCCGTTCACCGTGGTGGCCGCGAGGTCCACGGTGTGGTCGCCGATCACCGGCCGGACCGGCTGGACGCCGCCCAGCGGCCGGCGCAGCACCGCGCGTAACCGGGCCAGCAGTTCGTCCATCAGGAACGGCTTGGTCAGGTAGTCGTCGGCGCCCGCGTCGAGGGCGCCGACCTTGTCCGCGGCGTCGCTCCGGCCGGAGAGCACGATGATCGGCATCGCGCTGTGGGTGCGCAGGCCGCGCAGCACGTCCATCCCGTCGAGGTCGGGCAGGCCGAGGTCGAGCAGGACGGCGTCCGGGAGCGAGTGCGCGGCGCGGTCGAGCGCCTCGCCGCCGCTGGCCGCGGTGCGGACGGCGTACTGCCGGGCGCTGAGGTTGATCCTCAAGGTGCGCAGCAGGGCCGGTTCGTCGTCGACGATCAGGATCTCACTCATGCGGCGCCTCCTCCTCGGGGCCGACGGGCTCGGTGGTGACGGGCTCGGGGGTGACGGGCTCGGCGGCGGCGGGCAGGGTGAGCAGCATGGTGGTGCCGCCGCCGGGGGTGTCCTCGACCTCCAGGCTGCCGCCCATGGCCTCGGCGAGGCCGCGGGAGAGCGCGAGGCCGAGGCCGACGCCGGTGGTGTTGTCGGTGTCGCCGAGGCGCTGGAAGGGCAGGAAGACCCGGTCGCGGTCCTCGGGGGCGATGCCGGGGCCGCGGTCGATCACCCGGACCTCGACCTGGTCGGCGTGGTGGCTGGCGGTGACCAGGACGGGCGCGCCGGGGGCGTTGTGGCGCAGCGCGTTGGTGATCACGTTGGCGAGCACGCGTTCCAGCAGGGGCGGGTCGGCGAGCACCGCCGGGGCGGTGTCGAGGTCGAGCGGCTGGATCGGCGCGTACGGGTCGGTGAGGCTGTCGAGCGCGCGGGGCAGGACCTCGTCGAGGTGGGTCTCGGTGAGGTGGAGGGTGAGCGCGCCGGCCTGGAGGCGGCTCATGTCGAGCAGGTTGTCGACCAGACGGGTGAGCTTGACCAGCGACTCGTCGGCGGTGGCGAGCAGTTCGGCCTGGTCCTCGGGCGAGAACTCGACGTCGGGGCTGCGCAGCGAGCCGACCGAGGCGCGGGCGGCGGCGAGCGGGGTGCGCAGGTCGTGGCTGACGGCGGCGAGCAGGGCGGTGCGCATCCGGTCGGCGGCCTTGATCGGTTCGACCTCGGCGGCGACCACGGCGAGCCGGTCGCGTTCCAGGGCGGCGGCGACGTGCGCGGCGAAGGCGGTGAGCACGCGCTGGTCGGCGGCGGGCAGCCGGCGGCCGGTGAGGACCAGGACGGCGTCCGGGCCGACCGGGACCTCGGTGGTCTCGTGCGGGCCGTCGCCGTCGCCCGGGTGCTCGTCCGCGCAGTGCGCGAGCACCTCGCCGTCGGCCCGGGAGAGCAGGGCGACGGCCCGCATGCCGAAGGCCGTCCGGGACTTCTCCAGCAGGGCGGGCAGCGCGTCGGCGCCGCGCAGCACGCTGCCCGCCAGGGTGGAGAGGGTCTCGGCCTCGGCGGTGGCCCGGGCGGCCCGGGCGGTGAGCCGGCCGGCGTGGTCGACGACGGTGGAGACGGTGAGCGCGATGGCGGCGAAGACCACCAGGGCCACGATGTTGTTGGTCTCGCCGATGGTCAGGCTGTGGATCGGCGGGATGAAGTAGTAGTTCAGCAGCACCGAGGCGAAGAGCGCGGCCACCAGGGCGGACACGGCGCCGCCGAGCAGGGCCACGATGACCACGCCGAGCTGGAAGATCAGCGCGTCGGTGGTGAGGTTGATCCGGTGGTGCGCCTGGGAGAGCAGGGCGGTGAGCAGCCAGGGCAGGACGAAGCCGGCCGCGTAGCCGACGACGGTGCGGCGCCTGGAGTGGCGGCGGCCGAGCGAGGGCAGCCGGCCGCGGCCGGTGAACTCGTGGGTGACCATGTGGACGTCGATGTCCTCGGAGGCGTCCACGGTGGTCTCGCCGATGCCGGGGCCGGTGAGGAAGCGGTTGATCCGGCCGCGGCGGCTGGTGCCGAGGACCAGCTGGGTGGCGTGGTGGGCGCGGGCGAAGGCGAGCAGCGCGGTGGGGATGTCGTCGCCGACGACCACGTGGTAGCTGCCGCCGAGATCCTCGACCAGCTGTCGCTGCTGGGCGAGCGCGCCGGAGGAGGCGCCGGCCAGGCCGTCGCTGCGGGTGACGTGGACGGCCAGAAGGTCGCCGCCCGCCGTCCGGTCGGCGATCCGGGCGGCGCGGCGGATCAGGGTCTCGCCCTCGGGGCCGCCGGTGAGGGCGACCACGACGCGTTCGCGGGTCTCCCAGACCCGGTCGATGTTGTGGCTGGCCCGGTAGTCGCGCAGGCCCTCGTCGACCCGCCCGGCGACCCAGAGCAGGGCGAGTTCGCGCAGGGCGGTGAGGTTGCCGACCCGGAAGTAGTTCGAGAGTGCGGCATCCACCTTCTCCGCCTTGTAGACGTTGCCGTGGGCCATCCGGCGGCGCAGGGCCTGCGGGGCCATGTCGACGAGCTCGATCTGGTCGGCCCGGCGGACCACCTCGTCCGGGACGGTCTCGCGCTGCGGGATGCCGGTGATCTTCCGGACGACGTCGTTCAGCGATTCCAGGTGCTGGATGTTCACCGTGGTGATGACGTCGATCCCGGCGGCGAGCAGTTCCTCGACGTCCTGCCAGCGCTTGGCGTGCCGGCCGCCGGGGATGTTGGTGTGCGCCAGCTCGTCGACCAGGACGACGGACGGGCGGCGGGCGAGCGCGGCGTCGAGGTCCATCTCCTCGAACTCGGCGTCCCGGTAGGAGCGGTGGACCCTCGGCAGGACCTCCAGGCCCGCGAGCATGCCCTCGGTGTGGCGTCTGCCGTGGCACTCGATGTACCCGACCACGACGTCGGACCCGCGGTCCCGTCTGCGCCGGGCCTCGTCCAGCATCCGGTAGGTCTTGCCGACCCCCGGCGCGGAGCCGAGGTACACCCTCAGCCGGCCGCGGCGGACGCCGGAGCCGGGGGTGAGGTCGCGGGCCATGGGCACTGCTCTTTCCATCGGATCGGACGTGGTGGACGTCTGCGGACACGGGTCGGCCGGCCCGGGCGCGGGAGGCGTCCTCCCGTGCCCGGGCCGGCCCGGTCACCCGCTCGTGTGGGGTGATGTCACTTCTGCTCGCTGAGCGCCTTGTTGAGCAGCACGACGTTGACGCCGTCCTGTCCGAGGAAGCCGAGCGAACGGCTCTCGGTGTACTTGTCGACCAGCTGGTTCAGTTTGTCGGCCGGCAGGCCGCGTTCCCTGGCGACCCGGTTGACCTGCTCCTTGGCGTAGGCCACGGAGATGTGCGGGTCGAGGCCGGAGCCGGAGGCGGTCAGCGCGTCGGCCGGGACGCTCGCCGGGTCGACGCCGTCGAACGCGGCGACGGCGGCGCGGCGGTCGTTGACGGCCTTCAGCAGGTCGTCGCTGTTCGGGCCCTGGTTGGAGGCGCCCGACGAGGAGGCGTCGTAGCCGGTCCCGGCGGCGGAGGGGCGGGGCTGGAACCACTTCGGGTCCGGCTTGGCCTCCTCCTTCGGATCGTCCGGGTTCACCTTGGGGAGGTTGAAGTTCTGGCCGATCAGGCTGGAGCCGACCTCCTTGCCGTCGACCTTCACGATCGAGCCGTCGGCCTTCTCACTGAACGCGACCTGGCTGATCCCGGTCACCAGCAGCGGGTAGGCGACTCCGAGGATCACCGTCAGGACCAACAGGATCCGCAGTGCGGTGAAGTGCGTGCGCACGGTGGTGGGCAGGGGCTTGGACATCGGATTCTCCTCTCTCAGCTCAGGCCGGGGATGAACTGGACGATCAGGTCGATCAGCTTGATGCCGACGAACGGCACCACCAGGCCGCCGAAGCCGTAGATCCCGATGTTGCGGCGCAGCAGGGAACTGGCGTCGGACGGGCGGTACTTCACGCCGCGCAGGGCGAGCGGGATCAGGCCGATGATGACCAGGGCGTTGAAGATGATCGCCG
>NZ_JBITTM010000018.1:0-164905 GCF_044541955.1 Kitasatospora sp. NPDC085464 | reverse complement strand
TTCTATCCTGTGGCTGGTGCAGGGTTCGAACCTGCGTAGCTTGCGCGACAGATTTACAGTCTGCTCCCTTTGGCCGCTCGGGCAACCAGCCAGGATCTTCGCCGCCCGGGGTGTTCGCCCCGTTCGACTTGGTAAACCATACCCGATGCCGGGGGGTGCTTCGCCACTCGGTGGATCACCCGACGATCAAGGAACACCGGGCGGTCGTCGCGGGCGAGGGCGGGGCGGCGCTGGATAGGCTGGGGCGGCGGGCGTCCGGTGGGGCGGGCCGTGTCAGTGAAGCCAGAGCATCAAGGAGACCAACACCCATGGCCGACTCCAGTTTCGACATCGTCTCGAAGGTCGAGTGGCAGGAGGTCGACAACGCGATCAACCAGACCTCCCGTGAGATCGCGACGCGCTTCGACTTCAAGGGCGTGGGCGGCGAGATCAGCCGCTCCGGCGAAAAGATCGAGATGAAGGCCAACGGCGAGGAGCGCGTGCGCGCCATCCTCGACGTGCTGCAGACGAAGTTCGTCAAGCGCGGCCTGTCGCTGAAGGCTCTGGACGCCGCCGAGCCGCAGCTCTCCGGCAAGGAGTACAAGATCTTCGCCAACGTCAAGGAGGGCATCACCACGGAGGACGCGAAGAAGGTCGCGAAGATCATCCGTGACGAGGGCCCGAAGGGCGTCAAGGCTCAGGTCCAGGGCGACGAGCTGCGCGTCAGCTCGAAGAGCCGCGACGACCTCCAGGCCGTGCAGGCCCTGCTCAAGGGCAAGGACCTGGACTTCGCGATCCAGTACGTGAACTACCGCTGATCGCGGACCACGCCTGACCACGGACCACGCCCTATCGTGGTCCGCCGTCGGCCTCCGGCCGGCGGGACGAACGGTACGGCCCCGCTCCCGGGTTCGGGAGCGGGGCCGTTCGCGTCGCCGGGGTCAGCCGGCGGCGGGGTGGGTGCGGGCCGCCGCGGTCAGCGCCTGGGCCCGGGCCCGGAGGGCGTCGAGCTGCTGCTGCACGGTGGCCGCGGAGGGCGGGGTGGCGGTGTCGGGGAGCCTGGACGGCGCCGGGGCGGGCAGCGACGGGAGGGCCGGGAGCTGCCCGATCAGGCCCTGCAGGGCGGCCTGGAGAGCAGCGATGAGCTGCTGGAGGGCTCCGAGGTCGGGAACGGCGGAGGTCGCCGTCGAGAGCAGGTCGGTGACCAGCTTGACGATGTCGTCCACCGCCCCGAGCGCCGCGCTCGGGTCCGGTGTCGCGGGGAGGACCGGGAGGCTCGACGTGTCGGGGAGGGCCGACGTGGCCGGGGCCGCCGGTTCGGAGGCCGGGAGGGTGCTCGGCAGGGCCGGGACCGCCACGGGGGCGACGGACAGCGCGGACAGGCCGAACAGGCCCGGCACGGCGGACAGACCGGGCACGGCGGGTGCGGCCGCGCCGGGAACGGTGGTACGGGTGGCCGCGGCTCCGTTGCCGGCGGCGGTGGCGGACGACGTGGCGACAGTGGTCAGCGCGAACGCTGCGGTCAGCACGACGGCCATCCGGGTGGCACGCATGGGTACTGCTTCCTCTCGCTGTGGATCAGGCGAGATCGCCTGATCACACGGTCGGGCAGTCCTCGGGACGCGGCCACCGCGCCTACGCCGAACGGTGCGTGACGGCTCAGTCGATCCCGGCCCACCCTCCGGTGCTGCGGTACGCCCCCAGGCCGACCGAGTCGAACTCGTCCACCCGGCCCTCCTCGGTGCGCACGCCGAGCCGCCGAAGGGCTTGGGAGATCGGTGTGTCGGCCGGTGCGGGCTCGAACTCGCCGATGGCGAGCGGGCCGAGGACGATCCGGCCGTTCTCCCAGACCACGGCGCGCTGGGTGCCGCTGCCGCCGTAGTACTCGGCCTCGACGCAGGCGATCGGGCCGGCCTTCGACCAGGCGGCCAGCCGGAGTTCGAAGCCGTCGGAGTGCCAGCCGAACCCGGATCCGCCGACGGGCTTCAGCACGCTGCCGTCGCCCTGGAGCGCGGCGAGGACCCCGGAGGTGACCGGTATCAGCGCCATCCCCTGCGCCAACGCCACCACCCGGGCCGCCGGAACCTCCGCCGCTGCCACCCTGAGCAGCTCCAATGTTCCTATCAGCGCCTGGAGTTCGTAGGACATGCCGGTCATGGTGTCCCACCGCACCGACAGTCGGCCCGGAATTTATGATTCCGTGCCCGGTCGGAGACCGTAGAGCAGACTGAGCACCGTCAAGCACCGGGCAGCGGCGCCGAACGCGCCGACACCCGCGGCCGGTCACCCACTCGGGCGCGTGCCGCATGCGGCGACCCCGGCATCCGGATGGACTGGCCGGGCACGGCCCGCCACGGGGCCCTTCCCCCGGCTCCCGCGCCATCGGCCGACGCCGACCGCCACCGGCCGCCGACGACCGACGACCGAGGCCGAGGCCGAGGCCGAGGCCGAGGCCGACCGCAGTCTGCCGCGGCCCCGGCGTGGGCGGCCGCTTCCACCCGCAGTCGAGCCAGTCGAGCGGGGCCGTACCCGAGGAGGACCGGATGAGTTCCACGGACGCGACGTCCTGGGTGCTGCTCGCGCTCGCGGCGACCGCTTCAGTGGCCGCTTCGGTGGCCGGTCTGCGCTCCGCCCCCGCCGCGGCGGTCCCCGGCCTGGCCCGCGCCCTCCTCCGCCCCGTCCCGCCGGTCGGGTTCGACGACCGCGGGGATCGCGGGCGGCGGCCCGCCGGCGCCCCGCCCGCTCGCGCACCTCTTCCGCCCGCCGCGCAAGCCGGGCCGGCGCTCTCCGGACACGACCAGGGGCACGGCGACGGACACCGGCAGGACCACGGGCACGGCCACGGCCACCAGCGCGACGGCGCAGCGGGCGTACGGACCGCGCGGCCCCGCGGCGACCCGGTGCGGGACCGGACCCGACAGGCGACACCGCCCGCAGCCCGACCCCAGGGAGCCTCCGCATGAGCGACACCGCGCACACCGGCCCGAGCAGCGACGACAGCGACGAACTCGCGCGCCGGATCGCCGGGTTGATGCCCCGCGCGCGGGAAGACCTGGCCGAGCTGGTGGCCATCCCGTCGGTCGCCGACCCCCGGCAGTACCCGCCGGAGAAGTGCCGCCAGGCCGCCGAGTGGGTCGCCGCCGCCTTCACCGAGGCCGGCCTGCGCGACGTCCACCTGGAGGAGACCCCGGACGGCAGTCACGCCGTGATCGGCCACCGCCCGCCGCCGCCCGGCGCCCCGACCGTGCTGCTCTACAGCCACTACGACGTCCAGCCCCCGCTGGACGAAGCCGCCTGGGACTCACCGCCGTTCGAGCTGACCGAGCGCGACGGCCGCTGGTACGGGCGCGGCGCCGCCGACTGCAAGGGCAACATCGTCATGCAGCTCACCGCGCTGCGCGCGCTCGACGGGGACGTGCCGGTCGGCCTCAAGCTGGTGGTCGAGGGCTCCGAGGAGCAGGGCACCGGCGGTCTGGAGCGGTACCTGCCGCCGCACGCCGGGGAGTTGCACGCGGACGCCCTGCTGATCTGCGACACCGGCAACGCGGCCGTCGGCGTCCCGACCGCCACCACCTCGCTGCGCGGGGTCACCGATGTGGTGGTCGCCGTCCGGGCGCTCGCGGGCGACCTGCACTCCGGCATGTTCGGCGGCCCGGCCCCGGACGCCCTCGCGGCGCTGATCCGGATGCTCGACTCGCTGCGCGACGCCGACGGCGGCACCCGGATCGACGGGCTGGACCACGGCGGGACGTGGAGCGGCGTCGGCTACGACGAGAGCGCCTTCCGCACCGACGCCGGTGTCCTGGACGGCGTCCGGCTGACCGGCTCCGGCACGGTCGCCGACCGGCTCTGGGCCCGCCCCTCCGTCACCGTGCTCGGCATCGACTGCCCGCCCGTGGTCGGCTCGGCCGCCGCCGTCCCGGCCACCGCCCGGGCCCGGGTGAGCCTGCGGGTGCCGCCCGGCACCGGGGCCCGCGCCGCCCAGGACGCGCTGGTCGCGCACCTGGAGGCCGCCGCGCCGTGGGGCGTGCTGGTGAACGTCGAACGGGAGGGCGCCGGCTCGCCGTTCCGGGCCGCCACCGGCGGGCCCGCGTACGCCGCGCTCGACCGGGCGATGCGGGAGGTCTACGGCGTACCGGTCTCCTTCCTGGGCCAGGGCGGCTCGATCCCGCTCTGCGACGTCCTCGCCACCACCTACCCCGACGCGGAGATCATCCTGATGGGCGTCGAGGAGCCGCGCTGCCTGATCCACGCGCCGAACGAGAGCGTCGACCCGGACGAGATCGCGCACATGGCCCACGTCGGGGCGCTGTTCCTCCGGCACTTCGCCGACTCCGGGAGGCGCTGAGGGAATTCGAGGACGATGGAGTCCCAGCAGCGCCCGTCCGCCCCCGAGGAGGAACCGCCGTGCCCCGACCCTTCACCGTCGAGGACCACACCGCCCGGATGACCCGGGCCGCCGCCGAGGCGGCGGCCGCCGGACTGGCCGGCCTGGTCGTCGCCCCCGGGCCCGACCTCTCCTACCTGTGCGGCTACACGCCCACCGCGATCACCGAGCGGCTGACCGCCCTCGTCCTCACCGCCGGGCGCGAACCCGTCCTGGTCGTCCCGAGGTTGGAGCGCCCGGACGCCGAGAAGGCGGTCGGCGCCCGGGCCGTCCGGCTGCTCGACTGGTCCGACGGCGAGGACCCGTTCGCCACCGCCGGCCCGCTGCTCGATCCGGCCGGGCGCTACGGCGTCTCCGACAACGCCTGGGCGATGCACCTGCTCGGTTTCCAGGCGGCGCTGCCCGGCGCCTCGTTCACCTCGCTCACCGAGACCCTGCCGATGCTGCGCGCGGTCAAGGACGACGAGGAGCTGGACCGCCTGGCCGCGGCCGGCGGCGCCGCGGACGCCGCCTACCGCGGGATCCTGGAAGTCGGCTTCGCGGGCCGCCGGGAGACCGACGTGGCCGCCGACCTCGGCGCGCTGCTCATCCAGTACGGCCACAGCCAGGTGGACTTCACGGTGGTCGGTTCCGGCCCCAACGGCGCCGATCCGCACCACGAGGCCGGTGACCGGGTCATCCGAACGGGTGACACCGTGGTGCTGGACTTCGGCGGTCTCAAGGACGGCTACGGCTCCGACACCACGCGCACGGTGCACGTCGGTACGGACGTCCCGGCCGAGGTGCGGAAGGTGCACGAGCTGGTCCGGCTCGCCCAGCAGACCGCCTTCGACGCGGTCCGTCCCGGTGTCGGCTGCCAGGAGATCGACCGGATCGCCCGGCGGGTGATCACCGAGGGCGGCTACGGTGGGCACTTCATCCACCGCACCGGCCACGGCATCGGCACCACCACGCACGAACCGCCGTACCTGGTCGAGGGTGAGGAACGGCCGCTGGTGCCCGGGATGTGCTTCTCGATCGAGCCCGGGATCTACCTTCCCGGCCGGTTCGGGGTGCGGATCGAGGACATCGTCACCGTCACCGCGGCCGGCGGCCGCCGTTTCAACAACACCCCGCACGAGCTGGGCATCGTGGCGTGAACGCGATGCCCAGGACGACGCCGACAACGGCGCCGACCGGATCTGACGTTCTTACGATCTGGTCATATTTCATCCAGAGTCCTCCAAGTTTCGATTGCTAGTTTCGGTGCGCATGACCAAGACCCTCCCCCCGGCCCCGCCCCGCGCGCGGGCCGGGCGACCGCGCCCGGTGCCTCGACCCCGCCCCCGCGTGACGGGCTGGTCGAGACTCCGCTTCCTGGCCTGGCCGCTCTACCTCACCGGCCTCCTCTGGTTCCTGAGCGACGAGGGCATCCCGGCCGCCAACGACGTGCTGTTCCTCTGGCTGATCGGCGCCCTGCTCACCGGCGCCGTGCACAGCGGGCACGGCCCCCGCGGCTTCGTCCTGGTCCTGCGCGACTGGGTGCCGGTGATGGCCGTGGTCTGGACGTACTCCCTGCTGCGCGGCTACGGCGCGCACACCCCGTGGGCCCCGCACTGGCTGCCGCAGTTGCGCTTCGACGAGGTGCTCGGCTTCGGCGAGACCTGGACGGTCCGGCTCCAGCACGCCCTCTACACCCCCGGCTCACCGCACTGGTACGACTACGCGGCGGTGGGCGTCTACCTGTCGCACTTCTTCGTCGTCTTCCTGCTGCTCGCGGTGCTCTGGCGACGCGCGCACCACCGGTTCCGACAGCTGCTCGCCTGCTACCTGACGCTCACCTTCGCGGGCTTCGCCACCTACCTGCTCTACCCGGCCGACCCGCCGTGGCTGGTCGCCCAGCAGGGCAACCTGCCGCAGGTGTCCCGGGTGGTCTGGGAGGTGATCTCGGTGAGCGGGCTGCCGCAGGCCGACTCGCTGCTGGAGAACGGCAGCCAGTTCGCCAACGACGTCGCCGCGATGCCCTCGCTGCACTCCGCCTACCCGGCGATGCTGCTGTTCTTCTTCTGGCCCACCGCCCGTCCCTGGCTGCGGGCGGTCCTGGTCGCCTACCCGCTCGCGATGACGTTCACCCTGGTCTACGGCGCGGAACACTTCATCATCGACGTCTTCGTCGGCTGGGCGTACGCGGCCGTGGTGGTGTTCGGCCTGCGGTGGCTGCACAGCCGCCGCACGGCACCGGCGGAGGGCACGGCAGACTTGGCCGGGTGAAGCCGCACCCGCCGACGAAACCCACTGCCGAACAGCTGCTGGCCGCCAAGGACACCACCATCCCGGACGTCTCCGGGCCGGGGCTGCGGGTGCTGTTCTGCGGCATCAACCCGGGCCTGTGGTCCGGCGCCACCGGGCACCACTTCGCCCGGCCCGGCAACCGCTTCTGGCCCGCGCTGCACCGCTCCGGCTTCACCGGGCGCCAGTACCGGCCGGACGAGCAGGAGCAGCTGCTCGCACTCGGCCTGGGCATCACCAACGTCGCCCCGCGCACCACGGCCAAAGCGGACGAGCTGAGCGCCGAGGAACTGCGCGAGGGCGGGGCCGCGCTGCGCGAGCGGGTGCTGCGGCTGCGCCCGCGGGTGCTGGCCGTCCTCGGCATCGGCGCCTACCGGACGGCCTTCGGGCACCGGCAAGCCGCCATCGGGCGCCAGCCGGAGGGCATCGGGGGCACCGAGGTGTGGGTGCTGCCCAACCCCAGCGGCCTCAACGCGCACTACACGCTGGACGCGCTGGCCGGGGAGTTCCGCAAGCTCCGGGAGGCCGTCGAGGACGGGCCCGCGGCCGGGGGCTGAGCCGGCGTCGAGGGCGAGCCGGCGGCCGGGGGCCGAGCCGACGCCGCAGGCCGGGCAGGTGCCAGTCCCGCCGGCAACCGCACCTCGCGCAGCTCGCGGATCACCGCCCGGACGGCGGCCGTCCCGGCCAGCTCGGGCGTGGTGACGTACCCGACCGAGCGGCTCGGCGGGCACGGCCCGAGGTCCGCGACGGCGAGGCCGGACGGGGCGCCGAGCAGCGCCGTCCGGGGCATGATCGCCATGCCGAGGCCCTGGGCGACCAGCGAGAGGGCCACCGTGTCGTCCTCCACGTCCACGGTGGCGGGCGGGATCCAGTCCTGCCGCTGCCACCAGTCGCGGGTGTACGAGCCGCAGTTCTCGTCCCAGTCGACCAGCGGGAGCTCACGCGGCGCCGGGTGGCCCTGCGGGTGCGCGAGCGCGTACGACTCCTCGTACAGGCGGACCGCGACCAGGCCCGGGACGGGCGGCGGACCGCCGGCGTCCAGGGTGGCCAGCCCGAGGTCGGCGCGGCCGTCGGCGACCTCACCGGCGCTGCCGCGACCGATCTCCCGGACGATCCGGACGTGCGTGGCGAGCCCCGGGTGCCGCTCGGCGAGCCGGGCCAGGACGGGCGGCAGCAGATGGGCGGCGGCGCTGCGGAAGGCGGCGATCCGCAGCGTGCCGGTCAGCGGGCCGTCGGCGCCCGCGCCGCGCACCTCGGGACCCATCGCGTCCAGCAGCCGCAGGATCCGACGGGCGTACGCCACGGCCCGGGCGCCGGCATCGGTGGGGCGTGCGCCGTGGCGCCCGCGGTCGAAGAGCACCGCACCGAGCTTCCGCTCGCAGGCGCGCACGGCGTGCGAGACGGCGGACTGGGTGGTCTCCAGGCGCGTGGCAGCCGCCGTGAAGCTCCGCTCCTCGTCGACGGCGACCAGGATCCGCAGCTCGTGCGGGGCGAGATCGGTCATGCGCTCGAATCTAGTCCCGGACGTGTCGATCCATCGATCCGGCTCATGGAAGCCGCCGTTCCATCGGCCACGGCCCCTGCCCGGCCGCTCCCCCGCTTCCTACGGTGATCACGTCCCGCCCGTCCTCACCCGTCCGGAGCACCCGATGTCCCGCCCCACCGCGCACGCCGTCCACCTGGTCTCCCGCCCCGACGGCGCGCCGACCGCCGCGAACTTCGCCTTCGTCGAGGAGACCGTCCCGGCGCTCGCGGCGGGCGAGGCCCTCGTCGAGAACCTCTACCAGTCCGTCGACCCGTACATGCGCGAGGAGATGGACGAGGGCGGCTGGGCGCTGCACGCGCCGCTGGAGGGCCGCACCCTCGGCCGGGTGGTGGAGTCCCGGGCCGACGCCCTGCCCGTCGGGGCGCTCGTCCACCACCGCCAGGCCTGGCGGACCCACTCGGTGGTCACCGCCGAACGGGCGAGCCTGCTGCCCGACTTCGCCAAGGTCCCGCTCAGCGCCCACCTGTCGGTGCTCGGCGGCACCGGCCTGTCCGCCTGGGTCGGCCTGACCCGGATCGCCCGCCTCCAGCCCGGCGAGACCCTGTTCGTCTCGGCGGCCGCCGGCGGCGTGGGCACCGCCGCCGGACAGCTCGCCCGACTGCTCGGTGCCGGACGGATCGTCGGCAGCACCGGCTCCGCCGCCAAGGCCGCCCACCTCACCGAACACCTCGGCTTCGACGCCGCCTTCGACTACCACGACGCCCCGATCGCGGAGCGCCTGCGCGAGGCCGCCCCCGAGGGGCTGCACGTGTACCTCGACAACGTCGGCGGCGACCACCTGGAGGCCGCCATCGGCGCGCTGCGCGACCACGGCCGGATCGCCTGGTGCGGCGCCGTCGCCCAGTACGACCACCCGCAGGCCCCGCCGGCGGCGCCGCGCAACCTCTACGACGTGGTCGGCAAGAGCCTGCGGCTGGAGGGCTTCCTGGTCCGCAACCACCTCGACGCCCGGCCCGAGCTGTACGACTTCCTCGTCCCGCACCTGCGGTCGGGCGCCGTCGTCCCGGACGAGACGGTGGTGGACGGCTTCGAGCACGTGGTGGACGCCTTCCTCGGCATGCTGCGCGGCGCCAACACCGGGAAGATGCTGGTCCGGATCGCCGACTGACCCGTTCGCCGTCCGACGCGTACGACGAGCGGCCCGTCCGACGGCCGACCCGTCGACGACCGGACGCATCCGGTGGCGGGCGCGCGTCCGACGACCGGACCGCGCCCGGTCGGCGGAGGTCACCCCGGCAGCACGGCCAGGTCGAGGGCGGCGAGCCGGGCCGGGTCGGCGACCACCTCGTAGCCGGCCACCCGGCCGTCCGCCACCGCCACCCGCAGCACCAGCCACAGCCGCCCGCCCGGCGCGATCAGGATGCCGGGCACCCCGTCCACCAGGGCCACCGCACCGTGCCGGGCCCGGCGGCCGAGGACGGTGGTCTCCCGGGCGACCGTCGCCGCGCCCCGGGCCACCGGGGAACGCCCGGGCGGCAGCGCCGCCGGATCGGCCCGGCGCACCACGTCCGGGGCCAGGACGGCCAGCAGCCCGGCCAGGTCCCCGTCGCGGGCCGCGGCCAGGAAGGCCTCCACCACCCGCCGGTGCCCGGCCAGCGGCTCCGGGGGCAGCGCGGCCGTGCCGCGGACCCGCTGCCGGGCGCGGCTGGCCAGCTTCTTGGTGGCGACCGGGGTCCGTCCGACGATCGGCGCGATCCGGTCGAAGGGCACCGCGAAGCCGTCGTGCAGCACGAAGGCGACCCGCTCGGCCGGGCCGAGCCGGTCCAGCACCACGAGCAGCGCCCGGCCCACCGACTCGACCAGCAAGGCTTCCCGTTCCGGGTCCGCGCCGCCGCCCGCCGCGTCCGGCAGCGCCTCACCGGTCGGTTCCTCGCGGCGCGCGGCGCGGGCCCGCAGCAGGTCCAGGCAGATCCGGGAGACCACGGTGGTCAGCCAGCCGGGCAGGTTGTCGATCTCCGCCGGGTCGGTCCGGACCAGCCGCAGCCAGGCCTCCTGCACGGCGTCCTCGGCCTCACCGGTCGATCCGAGCATCCGCCGGGCGATCGCCAGCAGCCGCCCGCGCTCGGCCTCGAACCGCGCCGCCGTCCCCTCGGGCGTCGCCCCGCCGGCGCCGGTCCCCTCCGCGGTCGGCCCCTCCGCGGTCGGCCCGTTCGCGGCTGCGCTCTCGGGGGTCGCTCCCGTCGTCCCGTCCCGGTCCATCGGTCACCTTTCCTCGGCCCGGCCCGTCACCGCTATGACGATCCGTCCGCCCCCGAGGTGACAAGGAGACCGCCATGACCTCCGCCACGCTGCTCCACCTGGACTCCGGCATCAGCCCAACCGGCTCGGTCAGCCGCGCCCTGACCGACCGCTTCGCCACCGCCTGGCGCGCCCGGCACGGCGACACCGCCCGGCTCCGGTACCGCGACCTCGCCGCCGACCCGGTGCCCGCGGTGGGCGCCGCCTACGAGACCCTCGGCCGCCGGACCGAGCGCAAGGGCCCGCTCCCGCCGGAGGACGTCGCCGCGCTGGCCGAGAACCCGGACGAGGCGCGCGAGTGGGCGCTCAGCCGCCCGCTGATCGAGGAGCTGCGGGCCGCCGACACCCTGCTGCTCGGCAGCCCGATGTACAACCTCACCGTCTCGTCCGGCCTCAAGGCGTGGATCGACCGGGTCTCCTTCCCCGGCGCCTACGTCGATCCGGGCACCGGCGAGCGGCTGCTGCGCGACACCCGCGTGGTGGTCGTCGCCGTCCGCGGCGGCGGCTACGGGCCCGGCACCCCGCGCGAGCACGTCGACTTCCAGGTCCCGTACCTGCGGGCGTACTTCGGCAACCTCGGGGTCACCGCGGAGCACCTGCACGTCGTCACCGCCGAACTCACCCGGGCCGCGGACGTCCCCGCGCTGAACGGCCTGGAGCCGCTCGCCGTCGAGTCCCTGGCGGCAGCCGAGGCCGCCGTCGACGAACTGGCCGCGGCGCTCTGAGCCGCACCGGCCCGCACCGGCCCTACAGCGGGGTGACGGCCTTCAGCACCAGCAGCAGGGCCACGGCGGCGTTGAGCGCGCACAGCGCCGACGCCGCCGTGCCGACGGCGGCGACCATCGCCGCCAGGCCCGCCGGGGTCTTGGCCGGCGGCCAGTTGCGGGAGGTCGGCACCGGGCCGAGCAGTGCGGCGACCCTGCGCGGCACCGGGCCGGCCGCCGCCGCGGCCGCCGCCGGGGAGGTTGGGGAGGCGAAGGCCGCGAAGCCTGGCGCCGGGGCCGCGTGCGAGACCAGCGCCGCCCGGGCCACCGCCCGCGCGGTGATCCGGCGGTCCCCCACGGCCTGCGCCGAGTCCTCGTCCGCCCACCGCTCCGCGCTGTACGCGACCGCCGACTGCAGCGGCCGCAGGAAGGGGCTGACGCACGCGGCGAGCTGGGTGGTCAGCAGGTACCGGTGGTGACGGTGGCGCAGGTGCGCCCGCTCGTGCGCGAGCAGCGCCTCCCGCTCGTCCGCCGCCAGACCGTCCAGCATCCCGGTGGAGACCACCACCCGCCCGGGCGAGCCCGGCAGCGCGTAGGCGTACGGGCTGCGGTCCGGCAGCACCGCGAGGTCACCGACCGTCTCCGGTCCTTCGGGCAGCCCGGACAGCGCCCGCCGGGCCCGGGCGCGCACCCGCAGGTGCCGGACGACCGTCCGGGCGCAGGCGAGGCCCACCAGTGCCAACAGCCACATCGCGGCCGTCCCGACGCTCTCGTGGTACGGCAGCGCGGCCCGCACCTCCGGGTCGGACCAGCTGTCCGGCAGCGGGTTGCCGGGGATCTGCGCGGTGCCCACCACGCCGATCAGTCCGAGGCAGAGCACGCTGCACACCGCCATCACCGCGCTGATCGCGGTCATCAGCCGGGCCGCGCCGCGCGGGTGCAGGTGCTGCTCGGTCAGGCGCGCGATCGGAACCGCGGTGAGCGGCAGGACGAGCGGGAGGAAGACGAAGAAGCCCACGGGTCAGCTCTCGCGGTCGGTCGCCGTCGGATCGGCGGAGGCCGCGTCGAGCAGCGCCCGCAGCAGGTCCTCGTCGTGCGGCAGCAGCGCGCTGACGAAGCTTGCCAGGACGGCGTCCCGGTCCGCCTCCCCGTCGAGCATCCGCCGCATCCGCAGCGCCGCCAGCCCGGCGGCGTCGGAGGAGGCCTGCCACAGGTAGGACCGGCCGGAGCGGGAGCGCGAGACGGCGTTCTTGGCGTGCAGCCGGGACAGGATGGTCATCACGGTGGTGTACGCCAGGTCGCCCTCCAGGCGCTCCTGGACCCACCCCGCGGTGGCCGGGCCGGGCGCCTGCTGGAGCACCGCCAGCACCTGCGCCTCCAGTTCGCCCTGGCCGCGTCGTCGGGCCGGCGCGTCCCCGGCCGCCGGGGCGTGCCTCTCGTCTGCCATGACGGCCCACTCCCTCCGGATGCCGCGCCCGGACCGACGGGCGCGGCTTCATCCTAACGAGCGCAGGACTGCTCCGAAGCGGTCGGCGCGGGGGTTCGGGGGCGTACGGTCGGCCGCGTCCGGGCCTCCCGTCCGCCCTCCCGTCCACCGTCCCGTCCGCCCTCCGGATCAGGCCCGGGCCCGCTGGGTCACGGCGATGCAGACCAGCACCACCGCCGCCGTGACCGGTGCGGCGGCCGGCAGGTCCTCGCCGAGCAGCAGCACCGACCAGACCAGCGTCAGCAGCGGCTGACCGAGCTGCAGCTGACTGGCCCTCGGCACGCCGATGGCGGCCATCCCCCGGTACCAGAGCACGAACGCGCCGAACTGCGACACCGCCGCGACGTACGCCAGCCCGACCAGCGCCTTCGCGCCGAACCGCACCGGCTCGGTGGCCAGCCCGAACGCCGAGGTCAGCAGCATCACGGGCAGCGCGGCCAGCACCGCCCAGGCGATCACCTGGGCGCCCGGGAGGTCCCGGGAGAGCCGCCCGCCCTCCGCGTACCCGGCCGCGCAGACCACCAGGCCGACGAACAGGTAGAGGTCGGCGAGGGTCGGCCGGCCATGGCTCTGCAGCAGGGTGAACACCAGGACGGCCGCCGCCCCCGCCAGCGCCGCCGCCCAGAACGCCCGGGACGGCCGCCGGCCGGTCCGCAGGGCCGAGACCACCGCCGTGGCCAGCGGCAGCACCCCGATCACCACCGCCGAGTGGGCGGTCGAGGAGGTACGCAGGGCGAGTGTGGTCAGCAACGGGAAGCCGAGGACGCAGCCGCCGGAGACGACCAGCAGGGCGGGCCAGTGCCGCCGCTTCGGCAGCGGGGCCGCGGCGGCCAGCAGGTAGAGCGCCGCCAGAACCCCGGCCAGGACACCGCGCAGGCCGGTCACGGACCACGGGCCGAAGCCGGTCAGGGACCACGCGGTGGCCGGGAAGCTGAGCGAGAAGGAGGCCACCCCGAGGGCGGCGAGGGCGGTGCCGGAGGCCGCGGCCTGCTGCGGTGCTATCGCCCGAGGAAGAGTAGCGCTATCTTGTACAGTCATGAATGAGCGTAGCAGTGTGGCCGAACTCGCCGATATCCTCCGGCGAGAGGTCGAGCGCTATCCGGAGGGACGGAAGCTGCCTGCCAGTCGGGCGCTGACGGAACGCCACCAGGTCAGCCCGGTGACGGTCTCCCGGGCCATCGCGGTGCTCGTCGCCGAAGGACTGGTGGTCTCCCGTCCCGGCGCCGGGGTCTTCCGGGCGGCGGCCTTCGCCGCGGCCCCGACCGCCCCCGCCGCACCGCCCGGGCGCACCGGCGACCTCTCCTGGCAGGAGATCGCGCTCAGCGCCGAGTCCGGCCCGCGCGACCTGCTCGCCGCCCCGGTGTTCGCCACCCTCCGGGTGCCGCCGCCCGACGTCATCGACCTCAACAGCGGCTACCCGCACGCCTCACTGCTGCCCGAACGCCTGCTCGCCACCGCCCTCGCCCGGGCCGGCCGGCGCCCCGGCGCCTGGGACCGCCCGCCCGTCGACGGCCTCACCGAACTGCGCGGCTGGTTCGCCCGCGACATCGGCGGCCACGGCGGACCGATCGGCGCCGGGGACGTCCTGATCACCGCCGGCGGCCAGAGCGGGCTCACCGTCGCCATGCGCTCGCTGGCCGCACCCGGCTCGGCGGTCCTGGTGGAGTCACCGACGTACCCGGGCATCCTGGCGGTCGTCCGGGCCGCCGGGCTGCGGCCCGTACCCGTCCCGATCGACGCCGACGGCGTCCGCACCGACCTGCTGGCGGACGCCTTCGCCGCCACCCGGGCACGGGTCTTCGTCTGCCAGCCGCTGTTCCAGAACCCCACCGGCGCGGTGCTCTCCCCCCGGCGGCGGGAGGAGGTCCTGCGGATCGCCCGCGCGGCCGGGGCGTTCGTGATCGAGGACGACTTCGCCCGGCTGCTGGCCCACACGGACGCCCCGGCACTGCCGCGCCCGCTCGCCGCCGACGACCGGGACGGCGTCGTGGTGCACCTGCGCTCGCTGACCAAGGCCGCCTCGCCCAACCTGCGGATCGGCGCCCTCACCGCCCGGGGCCCGGCCCTGGCCCGGCTGCGGGCCACCCAGGTGGTGGACAGCTTCTTCGTGCCCCGCCCGCTCCAGGAGGCGACGCTGGAACTGGTCGCCGACCCCGCCTGGGCCCGCCACCTGCGCACCCTCGGCGCCGAGCTGCGTGACCGCCGCACCGCCGCCGTCGCCGCCCTGCACCGCGAGCTGCCCGGACTCCTCACCATCCACCGCCCGGGCGGCTACCACCTGTGGCTGCGCCTGCCGGACGGCACCGACGACAGCGCCCTCGTCACGGCCGCCCTGCGCACCGGCGTCCAGATCACCCCCGGCCGGCCGTACCACGCCGCCGAACCCCCGGCCCCCCACCTGCGCCTCAGCTACGCCGCCGCCGAGAGCCCCGCCCAGGTGGCCGAGGGCATCCACCGGCTGCGCCTGGCCTACGAGGAGACGACGAACTGAGAGCGGGGCGACGGACCGCGGACGGGTGACGGCTGACGGCTGACGGCTGACGGCTGACGGCCCGAGCGGAGCGTCCCGGGCAGCGGACCGCCTACCGCCCGTGACCCGCCATCCGCTCCAGGCGGGCGATGCGCTCCGCCATCGGGGGGTGGGTGGAGAACAGCCTGGCGCCGGCCTCGCCCGGGCGGAACGGGCTGGCGATCATCATGTGGCTCGCCGTCTGGAGCTGCGGCTCGGGCGGGAGGGGGAGCCGGCGGGTGCCGGCGTCGAGCTTGCGCAGGGCGCCGGCGAGGGCGAGCGGGTCACCGGTGATCCGGGCGCCGTCGGCGTCGGCCTGGTACTCGCGGGAACGGCTGACCGCCATCTGGATCAGTCCGGCCGCGAGCGGCCCGAGGATCATGATGGCGAGCATCCCGAACAGCCCCGGCCCGTCGTCGTCGTCGGAGCGGCCGAAGGGGATCAGCCAGGCGAAGTTCACCAGGAACATCACCACCGAGGCGAGTGCCCCGGCGACCGAGGAGATCAGGATGTCCCGGTTGTAGACGTGGCTCAGCTCGTGGCCGAGCACGCCCCGCAGCTCCCGTTCGTCCAGGATCTGCAGGATGCCCTCCGTGCAGCAGACCGCCGCGTTGCGCGGGTTGCGGCCGGTGGCGAAGGCGTTGGGCGCCGGGGTCGGGGAGATGTAGAGGCGGGGCATCGGCTGACGGGCGGCCGTGGAGAGCTCGCGCACGATCCGGTACAGCTGCGGAGCCTCGAACTCGCTGACCGGCCGGGCCCGCATGGCCCGCAGCGCGAGCTTGTCGCTGTTCCAGTACGCGTAGGCGTTGGTCCCGAGGGCGATCAGCAGGGCGATGATGAAGCCGGTGCGGCCGAAGAAGCTTCCGATCACCAGGATCAGCGCCGAGAGGCCGCCGAGCAGGACGGCGGTCCTCAGTCCGTTGTGCCGGCGGTGCACGTCAGGCCCTCCAGTGGTGCGGTGGGGAAGCCCTTTCTGCCTCGTCCCTCTTGCCCCGTCAACGGGCGGGGCCGGGGACCTTGTTCCCTTGTGACCGACGCGACACCGACGCGGCACCGACGCGGCACCGCAGCCGCACCACAGCACAGCCCCGCCCCACGGCCCCGGCGCACCGCACCGCACCGCGCCGCCGGTGCCGGCGCCGCACCACGCCGCGGGGACCGGCCGGCCCGCCCGGGTGCGGGCTCAGAACAGCGAACCGCCCGCGACCTGCAGCACGAGCTGCGGTGCCACCGACAGGACCACCGCCGCCGAGGCGGTGAGCCCCAGGGTCGCGGACAGGCTGACCGGCAGCCGGCGCTCGGTCTCGACGGCGACGCCCGCCGGCGCCTCGGCCGCCGGGGCGAACAGCCGCGCCGTCCACAGCAGGTAGTAGTACAGGGCGACGACCACGTTGACGGCCATCAGCACGGCCAGCCAGCCCAGCCCGGCGTCGACGGCCGAGCGGAACACCACGACCTTGCCGAACAGGCCGATCACGCCCGGCGGCAGCCCGGCCAGGCAGAGCAGGAAGAAGGCGAGCGCGAGCGCCGTCCAGCGACGGCGGGCGAAGAGGCCGCGGAAGTCGTCCACGCTGGTCCCGGCCCGGCGGCCGACCGCCGCGACCACCCCGAAGGCACCGAGGTTCACCACGCCGTAGATCAGCGCGTACGCGGCGGTGGCGCCGAGCTGGTCGGCCCCGGTCGGCGCGTAGCCGGCCGCGGCGAGCGGCACCAGCAGGTACCCGGCCTGGCCGACCGAGGACCAGGCGAGCAGCCGGACCGCGCTGTACCGGGTGTCGAAGCGCTGGCGCAGCGCGCCGACGTTGCCGACGGTCATGGTGACGGCGGCCAGCACCGCGAGCACCAGGCCCCAGGTGTGCGCGTAGGGCCGGAAGGCGACGGTGGTGGCGAGGGCGAGCCCGGAGAGGCCGGCCGCCTTTCCGACCACCGAGAGGTAGCCGGCCACCGGCAGCGGGGCGCCGGTGTAGGTGTCGGGCACCCAGAAGTGGAACGGGACGGCGGCGACCTTGAACGCGAAGCCGACCAGGGTCAGCACCGCGCCCGCCTCGGCCAGCGGCTTGAGCTGTCCGGGGGCGTGCTCCAGGCCCTGGGCGACGGCGCCGAGGTGCAGGCTGCCGCTCGCCGCGTAGACGAAGCCGATGCCGAGCAGCATCACGGCGGTCGCGGTCACGGAGGAGACGAAGAACTTGAGCGCGGCCTCCGCGCCCCGGCCGTCCCGGCGCAGCGCGACCAGGGCGAAGGCGGGCAGCGAGGCGACCTCCAGGGCGATCACCATGGTGGCGAGGTCGCGGGAGGCGGGCAGCAGGGCGGCGCCGGTGGCGCTGGAGAGCAGCAGGAACCAGTACTCGCCCCGGGGGAGCTTCTCGTCGTCCACCGTGTGGATCGACAGCAGCGCCGCGATCAGTGCGCCGCCGAGGGCGAGCAGCTGGAACACCAGCGCGAAGTGGTCCGCGACGTAGGAGCAGCCGGCCGCGGCGGCGCCGATCGGCGGAGTGTCAGTGACTCCTGTTACGTTCTGCACGCAGAAGGTCGCTCGGGGTGACCCACCGGTGAGGGGAAGGAGCGCGATGAGGGCGAGGGCGAGTCCGGCCGCGGTGAGGCGGCCGAGCCACTTCTTGTGCCGCTCGGGCAGGAACAGGTCCGTGACCAGCACGGCGAGGGCGGCCACGGCGGCGATCAGCGGGGGCGCGATCGCCACCCAGTCCACGGACTGGATCAGGCTGCCCGGGTTGGCTACGGCGAGGGAGGTCACAGTGTGCTGCCCCGTGGAGTGAGGTCCGAGTGCGGCGGTCTGGGCTGCGAGCACGGTCAGCCACCCCCGAGGAGGTGCTTGACGGCGGGGTTCGAGAGGCCGAGCAGCAGCGCGGGCCAGAGGCCGGCGAGCAGGGTGAGCGCGGCCAGCGGCGTCCAGCTGACGGCCTCGTACGGGCGCACGTCGGCCACCTCGGCGACCGGCGCGGGCTGCTCCGGGTCGCCCATGCAGACGCGCTTGACCATGATCAGCAGGTAGGCGGCGGTGAGGAGGGTGCCGAGACCGGCCAGGACCATGTAGGTGACGAAGGCGGGGCGCGACAGGCCCTCGGCCGGGTCGAACGCGCCGAACATGGCGAGCACCTCGCCCCAGAAGCCGGCCAGGCCGGGCAGGCCGAGGCTGGCCACGGCGGCGAAGGCGAGCAGTGCGCCGAGCCGTGGCGCCCTGCCGTACAGCGCGCCGCCGGTGGCGCCGGCGAGGGTGTCGAGGTCGGCCGTGCCGTAGCGGTCCTTGAGCGCGCCGACGACGAAGAACAGCAGGCCGGTGATCAGGCCGTGGGCGATGTTGGCGAACAGCGCGCCGTTGACGCCCACCGGAGTGAGGGAGGCGATGCCGAGCAGCACGAAGCCCATGTGGCCGACGGAGGAGTAGGCGATCAGGCGCTTGAGGTCGCCCTTGGCGCCGGGGCGGGCCAGCGCCAGACAGGCCAGTGAGCCGTAGACGATGCCGACGGCCGCGAACGCGCCCAGGTAGGGGGCGAGCGTCGTGGTGCCGTCCGGCACGATCGGGAGGAGGACGCGGACCAGACCGTACGTGCCCATCTTCAGCAGCACGCCGGCGAGCAGCACCGAGCCCACCGTCGGGGCGGCGGTGTGCGCGTCGGGGAGCCAGCTGTGCAGCGGCCAGGCGGGGGCCTTGACCGCGAGGCCGAGCAGGATCGCGAGCCCGGCGATCACCTGGGTGGTGTGGCTCATCCCGCTGCCGTGGGCGGCGGCCAGCGCCTGCATGTCGAAGGTGCCGGTCCTGGTACCGATCAGCAGGAAGCCGAGCAGCATCACCGCCGAGCCGAGCAGCGTGTAGAGGATGAACCGGTTGGCGGCCGGGGCCTTCGCGCCGCTCCCCCAGCGGGCGATCAGGAAGTACATCGGGATCAGCACGATCTCGAAGGCCAGGAAGAAGAGCAGGAGGTCCAGCACCGCGAAGGTGGCGAGCATGCCGACTTCGAGGAGGAGGAACAGCCCGACGAAGGCCTGCGCGGACGGACGGGGCTCGTCAGGGGCTCCGCCCCGGGCGTCCCCGTTCGGCAGCCGCTTCTCCGAGTACAGCGCGCAGAGGAAGGTGAGCAGCGCGGTCAGCACGATCAGCGGCAGCGAGACGCCGTCCACGCCGAGGTGGAGGCGCACGTGCAGGGCCGGGATCCAGGACACGTCGGTGGTGGCCTGCATCCGGGCGGGCTCGTCCTGGTCGAAGCCGGCCGCGAGGGCGACGGCGAGCAGGAGCGCCACGCCGGTGACGACGGTGTTCAGCCGCAGCGCCCGACGGTCGGCGACGGCTCGCTCCGGGCCGAACACCGGCGCCAGGGTGAGCGCGGCGCCGAGCAGCGGCAGCACCAGGAGGGCGATGAGGACTGCGTTCATCGGGGGCTCCTACGTGCGGCGGTCGAGGGGACGGGGGTGAAGGACAGCACCGGCTACACCGCCACCAGGACGGTCAGCAGGACTACGGCGGCCAGCAGGGCGCTGAGGTAGGTCTGCGCGTTGCCGGTCTGCGCGAGCCGGACGGCCCGGCCGAGCAGGTTGGCGCCCACGCCGCTGCCGCGCACGTAGGTCTCGATGACCTCGCGGTCGAGGAAGCAGACCAGTCGGGCGGCGGCGACCACCGGTCGGACGAACAGCACGTGGTACAGCCGGTCGACGCCGAAACCGTGCCTGGCCGGTCCGAACAGCGGGCCGAGCAGGGTGCGCCCGGGGTCGGCGACGATCACCTCGACGGCCGGGGCTCCGGCCTGCTCCGGCACCCGGCCCGCTGCGGCCGGGGCGAGCCGGCCGGCGCCCAGCCGGGCGGTCGCCGAGCGCCAGGCGCCGTATGCGGCGAGCATGCCGACCACGGCGAGCGTGGTCCCGGTGACGGCGGTGACCCCGGAGGGCCGCAGCGAGCCGCCGTCCAGCAGCCCGGGCAGCCAGTCCGTGCGCAGGCTGGTGACGCCGAAGGCCATGGTCGGGACGGCCAGCACCCAGAGCGGCCAGCGCATCGCGGGCGGCTCGGCGGTGGCCGGGTCGGCCTCGTCCAGCTCGGGCGAGTACGGCGCGTCGGCCTCGTGGTCGGCCACGACGGTGGCCCCGTCCGCGGCGGGCAGCACCTGCGGTGCGGCAGCGGCGGCACCGGCCGGGCTGTGGAAGGCGACCAGGAAGAGCCGGGTCGCGTACGCGGCGGTGAGCAGTGCGGTGAGCGCGGCGGAGATCAGCACGATCCACCCGGCCGCCTCCGGCACCGCCGAGGCCGGGCCGAGGCCGTTGGTGAGCGCCTCGCCGTTGGCGGCGTGCTCGGCGGCGGTCAGCACCGCCTCCTTGCTGAAGAAGCCGGAGAACGGCGGCAGCCCGATCAGGGCGACCAGCGCGATGCCCATCGTCCAGTAGGCGTCCGGGACGCGCTTGCGCAGCCCCGGCATCCGGGACATCGCGGAGATCGAGTTGGTGTGGGCGGCGTGGATCACCACACCGGCGGCCAGGAACAGCAGCGCCTTGAACGCGCCGTGGCTGACCAGGTGGAAGACGGAGGCCTCGCGGTCGCCGCTGGCCAGCGCGCCGGCCATGTAGCCGAGCTGCCCGACGGTGGAGTAGGCGAGCACCCGCTTGAGGTCGTCCTGCGCGAGCGCGCACAGCGCCGAGCCGATCATCGTCACGGCGGCCATCACCGCGAGCACGACCAGCGCCGCGCCGGACAGCAGGAAGACCGGCAGCAGCCGGGAGACCAGGTAGATGCCGGCCGCGACCATGGTGGCGGCGTGGATCAGCGCGGAGACCGGCGTCGGGCCGGCCATCGCGTCCGGGAGCCAGGTGTGCAGCGGGAACTGCGCGCTCTTGCCGGCGACCCCGCCGAGCAGCAGCAGTGCGATCAGGGTCGGGTGGCCGAGCCGGCCCTCGGTCGCGGCGGCCAGCACGTCGGTGATCCGGAAGCTGCCGGCGTCCGCGCCCAGCAGGAAGATCCCGAACAGGAAGGGCACGTCGCCGAGCTTGGTGACCAGGAAGGCCTTGAGCGAGGCCGAGCGGGCGTCCTCGGTCTCCCAGTGGTGGCCGATCAGGAAGTACGAGCAGACGCCCATGACCTCCCAGCCGACCAGCAGCACGACCAGGTCGCCCGAGTAGACCACCAGCAGCATGGCCGCGGTGAACAGCGAGACCAGTGCGGCGTACGAGGGGTAGCGCCGGTCCTGCTTGAGGTACGCGGTCGAGTAGACCTGGACGCAGGTGGCGACCAGGCCGACCAGCACCGAGATCAGCGAGCTGTAGCCGTCCAGGTAGAAACCGAGGGAGATGTCCGGGCCGCCGGTCGGGGTGAGCCGGGTGGCCACGTCGAGGGTCTGGCCGGTGCCGAGCTGGAGGGCGACCACCAGCGCGAGCACGGCCGAGACGGCGACCGGGACGATCGCCAGCGGCCGGGCCAGCCCGGGCGCCTTCTTGCCGGTGGCCAGGGTCGCGGCCGCGCCGAGCGCGGGCAGCGCGGGGACGAGTGCGGGCAGGGCGAGGTTCATGCGGCGGCCTGGCCCTTCAGCGCCTCGGCTCCGTTCGGCGCCTCCTCGACGGCGAGCGACTCGGCCGGATCGCCGAGCGCGGTGGCCCGGTCGATGTCCGCGGTGCCCCGGGCCCGGAACAGCAGCAGGACGATGGCGAGCCCCAGGCCGATCTCGGCGGCGGCGACGGTGATGGTGAACAGGGTGAGCGCCTGCCCGGCGTGCAGCGAGTCGCGCAGCCAGGCGTCGAAGGCGACCAGGTTGAGGTTGACGGCGTTGAGCATCAGCTCGACCGACATCAGCACCAGGACGGCGTTGCGCCGGGCGAGCACGCCGTACACGCCGACGCTGAACAGCAGCGCGGCGAGGACGACGGGGTAGGCGAGGTGCATCAGCTCTCCTCCGGCGCGGACGGCGCGGACGGCGCGGACGGCGCGGGCGCAGCGGACGGCCCGGGCGCAGCGGCTCCCGGAGCGGCGGCCCCGGCGGCAGTCCCCGGAACGGCGGCCTCCGGCGCGGTACGGGGCGCGGTCGCGGCGACCGTCCCGTTCGACCCGACCGGCCGCCCGGCGCGCAGCCTGCCCGCCCGGGGCGCCGGGACCCGCCGCTTGTCCCCGCGCGACAGCACGATCGCGCCGACCAGCGCCGCCAGCAGCAGCACGGACAGCGCCTCGAAGGGCAGCACCCAGTGCCGGAACAGGCTGGCCCCGGTGACGGCGGCCGAGCCACCGCCCGTACCGAGGTCGATCCACGACGTCCGGAAGGCGTCGACCACCAGGGTGACCAGCGTCCCGGCCGAGGCCAGCGCCACGACCAGGGCGACCCAGCGGTTCTTGGAGTCGGCGTCCGGCGAGCGCCCGATCGGCGCCTTGGTGAGCATCAGCCCGAACAGCACCAGGACGACCACCGAGCCGAGGTAGATCAGCACCTGTACCCAGGCGATGAACTCGGCCGTGAGCAGCAGGAACTCCACCGCCAGCCCGCCGAGCGCGACGACCAGCCAGAGCGCGGCGTGCACCAGTTGCTTGGTGGTGACGGCGACCACGGCCGAGCCGAGCACGGCGATGCCGACCAGCAGGAAGACGATCTCCTGGCCGGTCGGGGACAGGAAGGAACGGGCGGCCGGCTCCAACGAGCCGGTCGCCGCGAGAAGCGTGGCGGCGGTGCTCATGCGTCGTCACCCTTCCCTTCCGATTCCGGTGCCTGCGGTGCCTCGGCCGCCGCGGCGGCGGCCGCGGCCAGTTTGTCCGCGGCCTTGCGCGCGGTGGTGATCTCCTTGGGTTCCTCGGCCGCCGGGTCCAGCGCCGGCGGCGCCGGGACGGTCCACATCCACTCGCGGAGCTTCTCCCGCTCGTGGGTCAGCTCGTGGATGTCCGTCTCGGCGTACTCGAACTCCGGCGACCAGAACAGCGCGTCGAAGGGGCAGACCTCGATGCAGATCCCGCAGTACATGCAGAGCGAGAAGTCGATGGCGAACCGGTCCAGCACGTTGCGGGTGCGGGCCCGGGCGTTCGGCTCGGCCGCCGGCAGCGTCTCCTTGTGGGAGTCGATGTAGATGCACCAGTCGGGGCACTCGCGCGCGCAGAGCATGCACACCGTGCAGTTCTCCTCCAGCAGCGCGATGACGCCGCGCGAACGCGGCGGCAGCACCGGCTGCACGTCGGGGTACTGCGCGGTGACGCTCTTCTTCGTCATCGTCCGCAGCGTCACGGCCAGGCCCTTCGCCAGGCCGACACCGGGAAAGCTCATGAGATCGCCACCTTGATGATGCCGGTGAGGGCCAGCTGGACCAGGGCGAGCGGGATCAGCCCCACCCACGCGAAGCGCATCAGCTGGTCCTCGCGCAGACGCGGGTAGGTGACCCGCAGCCAGATGACCACGAAGGCCAGCGCGAAGGTCTTGAGGAGCATCCAGAGCCAGCCGAGCTGGTCCGACATCGGCCCGTGCCAGCCGCCCAGGAAGAGCACCGCGGTCAGCGCGGAGATCACCAGGATGCCCACGTACTCGGACAGCAGGAACAGCGCGAACCGCAGACCGGTGTACTCGGTGTACGCGCCGAAGATGATCTCCGAGTCGGCGACCGGCATGTCGAACGGCGGGCGCTGCAGCTCGGCCAGGCCGGCCGTGAAGAACACGAACGCGCCGATGATCTGCCACGGCAGCCAGTACCACTGCCAGGAGTCCACGATCCCGGGCAGCGACAGCGTGCCGGCGGCCATCGCCACCGAGGCCGCCGCCAGCACCATCGGCAGCTCGTACGACATCAGCTGCGCGGCCGTGCGCAGACCGCCGAGCAGCGAGAACTTGTTCGCCGAGGCCCAGCCGGCCATCAGCTTGCCGATCACGCCGACGCCCATCACGGCCAGCACGAAGAACAGCCCGGCGTCGATCGCCTGACCGACGAAGCCGTTCGGGCCGACCGGGATCGCCAGCAGCACGAAGAGGTACGGCAGCAGCGAGACGGCCGGCGCCAGCTGGAAGATCCGGCGGTCCGCCCCGGCGGGGACGATGTCCTCTTTCTGCGCGAACTTCACGCCGTCCGCGACGAGCTGCGCCCAGCCGTGGAAGCCGCCGGCGTACATCGGGCCGAGCCGGCCCTGCATGTGCGCCATGACCTTGTGCTCGGTCTGGCCGATGACCAGCGGGAACACCAGGAAGACGACGAGGGTGGCGACGCAGCGCAGCACCGTGTCGAGCAGGTTCACGCGCCGTCTCCGTCCCGGTCGGCCGGGGCGGCCGCCGTCTCGTCCTTCTGCTCCGGTTCGGCCGGCTGCTCCGCGGGCCGGTCACCCGACGGGGCCGCGGGCTCGCGGCCCGGCGTCTCCTCGTCGTGGGCCGGCACCGGGTTGTGCCAGGGCGCGTCGGAGGACGAGGGCCGCGCCGGAGCCGGACGCTCCGGCTTCGGCTCGTCGGCGGTCTGGCTGACCGACCCGTCGGAGACCGACCTGGTCCGCCGCGGCCGGTCCGCCCGCACCGCCGGCGCACCCTCCGCGGGAGCACCAGCACCCGCAGCAGAGGCACCGGCGCCGGAGGCACCGGCAGCGGCGGCGGGCGCCTCGGCGGGAGCCGCCTGGCTCGCCGAGCCCTCCGCCACGGAACGCGTCCGCCGCGGCCGGTCCGCCCGTACCGCGGGCGCGCCCTCGGCGGGGGCATCGGCAGCAGCGGCACCGGCAGCGGGGGCCCCGGCGGCTGCACCGGCGGCCGCGGCCGCCCGGGGCGTGCGCGCCGCCGCGCCCGCCGCCCGTGCACCGCGCGCGGGCCGCTCGGCGACCGGCGGCAGGGTGCCCCTGAGCGGCCCCCACTCGTTCGGGTCCGGCACACCGGCCGGCTGCATCTTGCGCCGGGCCGGCCCGCCCCCGTGGTCGGACTCGCCCGGCTCCTTGGCGCCCGGCCAGTCCTTGGCGACCCGGGCCGCGAGCACGAACTCCTTGCGCAGCGGGTGCCCCTCGAAGCCGTCCGGCAGCAGCAGGGTGGCCAGGTAGGGGTGCCCGGGGAAGTCGATGCCGAACATCTCGTGCGTCTCGCGCTCGTGCCAGGCGGCACCGGCGTAGACGGGGACGGCGGTCGGCAGCGCCGCCTTGTCGCGGGGCACCCTGGTGCGCAGCGCGAGGTGCCGGACGCCCGGCGTCTCGACGGCGGCCAGGTGCGCGACCACGGCGAAGCCCTCGCCGAGCTCGTCGACGGCGCTCAGCCAGTCGAAGAAGCCCAGGCCCAGGACGTCCCTGGCGTTGGTGAGCGCCTCGATCCAGTTCTCGGCCGGGACGTCGACGGTGATCAGCCCGTACGCCTCGGCGCCGGTCGCCCACTCCCCGACCGACGCCGCGTACTGCTCCGCCGTGGTCACGAGACCCCTCCCTCACTCGAAGACCCCGCCGCGGACCCGGCCGCGGGCCCGGCCGCGGAATCCGCCGACGGCCCCGCCACCAGCGGACGGCGCAGCGCCGCCGCGGGCGCGGCGTAGCGGCCGGGCAGGGACTCCTCGGCGATCTTCTCCTGCAGCTTGAGGATGCCCTGGAGCAGCGCCTCGGGCCGGGGCGGGCAGCCGGGCACGTAGACGTCGACCGGGATGATCTGGTCCACGCCCTTGGTGACCGAGTACGAGTCCCAGTAGGGCCCGCCGGAGTTGGAGCAGGCGCCGAAGGAGATGACGTACTTCGGCTCGGGCATCTGCTCGTAGAGCCGCTTGACGGCCGGCGCCATCTTGTCGGTGACCGTCCCCGAGACGATCATCAGGTCCGCCTGACGGGGGCCGGGCGCGAACGGGATGACGCCCATCCGGATGAAGTCGTGCTTGGCCATGGACGCGGCGATGAACTCGATCGCGCAGCAGGCCAGGCCGAAGTTGAAGCACCAGAGGCTGTAGCGGCGGCCCCAGTTGAGCACCACCTTGACCGGGTCCGGCGCGAGCCGGGCCAGCGGTCCGAGGCCGCGGCGCTCGACGGCGCCGGGGCGTGCGGGGTCCGGCAGCCCGAGCGGGACGGGACCGCCCTGGGCGCCGTGCGAGTGGGAGTGCGTCACGTCCATTCCAGAACGCCCTTCTTCCAGGCGTAGAGCAGCCCGACCGCGAGGAAGCCGATGAAGAGGAACATCTCGATCAGCGTTCCGGTGCCGTACCCGGCGGCGGCGAAGACGGTCGCCCACGGGAACAGGTAGATCGCGTCGACCGCGAAGATCACGTACAGGAAGGCGTACACGTAGTAGCGGATCTGGGTGTGCGCCCAGTCCTCGCCCACCGGGTCCACGCCGCACTCGTACGCGAGGAGCTTCTCCGGTGAGTGGACCACCGGCCGCAGCAGGCGGTTGGCGGTGAACGCCACGGTCACGAAGAGCACCCCGACGACGGCCAGCAGGCCCATCGCGGCGTACGCGTCGAAGTAGCCGCTGCCGACCGCCGGGTCGGCCACGACGGCAGCCGCCTGCTGCCCCTCCATGCCCTTCGCCTCCACCTCGGCCGTGAACCAGCCCCTCAAGGCAGTTCTACGACGTTTCCTCGCGCGGTCATAACCACGGTCACAACCACGGTCACAACCATGGCCAATGCGTGAGTCTAAGGGGACGGCTCCGCTCCGCCCGAACCCTGCCCGCTCCGCAAGACGTCCCGTGGACACCCCGGTGAACACCCGGCGCCCGGTACGGGGGGTGGGGATAACCCCCGACCGGGAAGATGTATCACCCCCATGGCATCCACCGCCCCCGGTTCGGGAAGCTTGCTCCCGTCACACGAACCGAGAGGGACGGTAGATCCGGATGAAGCCGCTGCACCGCCGCGCCGTGGGCGCCGTCAAGGAGCAGGACGCTCGGATGGAGCGCCCGCCGCTGTACGGCGCGCGGATGTGGCACCGGGCCGGGCACCTGCTGCTCAACCTGCCGCTCGGCATCGCCGGGTTCGTCCTCGCCGTCACCACGCTCTCGGTCGGCCTGGGGCTGTCCGTCACCGTGGTCGGCCTGCCGCTGCTGGCGGTGGGGCTGGCCGCCCAGCGTTCCCTGGGCGCGCTGGGCCGCCGCCGGGCGCGGGCGGCGTACGGCTCCGGGATCGACGAGCCGGGGCCGGTGCGCCCGCGCCGCCCGGGTGTGGTCGGCTACACCATCGCGCACCTGACCGACCTGCTGAACTGGCGCACCGCGCTCTACAACGTGCTGATGCTGCCGTGGGGCATCCTCAGCTTCACCCTGACCCTGGTCTCGGTCGTGGTGCTGTGGCCGGTACTGCCCTGGGTGATCCGCGGCATGGCCGCGACCGACCGGATCCTGATCGAGTCGCTGCTCTTCCCCGGGGCGCTGGCCGAGCGGGTGCGCGAGCTGGAGGACGACCGCGGCGCGGTGGTCGACACCGCCGCCGCCGACCTGCGCCGGATCGAGCGCGACCTGCACGACGGCGCCCAGGCCAGGCTGGTCGCGCTGGCGATGGACCTCGGCATGGCCAAGGAGCGGCTGCGCGAGGTGGAGACCGAGCAGGACGTGGCGGCCGCCGCGAAGATGGTCGACAACGCCCACGGCGAGGTGAAGCTGGCCCTGCAGGAGCTGCGCGACCTGGCCCGCGGCATCCACCCGGCCGTGCTCACCGACCGCGGCCTGGACGCCGCGCTGTCGGCGGTCGCGGCCCGCTGCACCGTCCCCGGCGGGGTCAAGGTGAACGTCGACCTGACCGGCCGGGACGGCGAGCCCGAGCGTCCGGACTCGGCGGTCGAGGGCATCGCCTACTTCACCGTCAGCGAGTTGCTGACCAATGTCTCCAAGCACGCCGGCGCCCGTACCGCCTCGGTCGACGTCTGGCGCTCCGACCACCAGCTGATGGTGCTGGTCCAGGACGACGGCAAGGGCGGCGCGGCCCCCTACCCGGGCAGCGGCCTGGCCGGGCTGGCCGAGCGGGTCCGCGCGGTGGACGGGGTCTTCCTGGTGGACAGCCCGGACGGCGGCCCGACCACCGTCACCATCGAGCTGCCCTGGCACACCCGCACCGCCCGCCGCTGACCTCGCACCCTGCCGCCGATCTGCCCGGCCCGCCGCCGACCCGCGGACACGGCAAGGCGCCGGGCCCCCGTCGAGGCAGTGACGGGGGCCCGGCGCCGGTCCGGTACGGAGGCGGCCCGCGGAACCCTTGCGCGGCGTGCGGCCCGGCGCGCCGTACCGGGGCTACGGGGACTGCAGCGTGCCGAGGGTGACGTCGGCGGTCTGGGTGTTGCCGTCCCGGGTGTAGGTGACGGTGGTCTTGGTGCCCGGGGTGAGCGAGGCCAGCGCGGTGGTCAGCGCGTTCAGTGAGTCGACCGGGGTGTCGCCGATCTTGGTGATGACGTCGCCGGGCTGCAGTCCCGCCGAGGCGGCCGCGCCGCCCGGGCTGACCGCCACGATCACCGCGCCGGCCGGCTGGAACTGCTGGTTGAAGGTGGTCCGGGCGGTGATGCCGAGCGCGGCCCGGCCGGAGTTGGTGACCTTGCCCTGCTTGATCAGCTGGTCGGCGATGTTGGTGATGGTGGACGCCGGGATGGCGAAGCCGATGCCGGGGGCGGCCGCGCCGTTGGTCTCGGGTTCGGTGGCGGCGAGCGTGTTGATGCCGATCACCTGGCTGTCCAGGTTGACCAGTGCGCCGCCGCTGTTGCCCGGGTTGATCGCGGCCGAGGTCTGCACCATGTTGCCGATGGTGGCGCCCGGCGAGCCGCCGCCCTGGGGCTCGGCGACGGTCCGCCCGGTGGCCGAGACGATGCCCTGGGTGACGCTGCCGGCGAGCCCGAGCGGGCTGCCCATGGCGAGGGTGATCTGGCCGAGTTGGACCTTGCTCGAATCGCCGAAGACCGCGGGCTTGACGGCGCTCGGCGGGCTGTTCAGCCGGATCACCGCGAGGTCGGAGTCGGGGTAGCTGCCGACCAGGCCGGCGTCCAGCGCCTTGGTGCTGTTGGCGAGGGTGACGGTGAAGGTGGTCGCGGAGCCGACCACGTGCGCGTTGGTGACGATGTCGCCCTTGTCGTCGTAGACGATCCCGGAGCCGAGGCTGTCGCCGGTGACGATCTGCACCACCGAGGGCAGCACGTCGGCGATCACCTTCTGGTACGCGTCCTGCAGCTGGTTCCCGCTCTGCGCGGGGGCCGGGGAGGCCTGCTTGGAGGCGGAGGAGGCGCCGGCCGCGGGCGAGGACGGGGCGGAGGAGGACGAGCCGCTGCTGCACCCGGTCAGGGCCAGCGCGGCGGCCACCGCGACCGCTCCCGTCGCCGGCAGCCGGGTGTGCGCGGCCTTGGGGCCGGTCGGCCGCGGCCCGGCGGGGAGGGGTCGGGTGTGTTCCTTCTTGCGGCTCACCTGGCTGCCTCCGATTCGTCACCACGCCGGGAGCGCGGGTGTGGGAGCACGGAAATCGTTGTCAGCATTTCACCGGTTTGTCCGGTTCGCTGGCCGGACTCGCCCGGAAGGCCCACCCGAACCGGGCGCCCAGGGCCCGCCTTCAAGCCCCCGTCGTCCGCCCGAAGGGCGGGCGGGGCGGCGTTGGGGTGCGTGCATCGCAAGGCGGAGGATGGGGGCACCTCCCGGCCGGAGGCTGGGGGAGAGTCCATGCGGTGGGGGCACCTCCCGGCCGAAGGCTGGGGGCCATCGGCGACTGACGACAACGCGGCGAGGTGCGTGCCCCGGCGTCGCCCCGCAGGTGGGGGCTTGAAGGCGGGCCCTAGGATTCGCCGCATGACTTGGTTGATCACCGGCGGTGCCGGATACATCGGCGGGCACGTCGTCCGCCAGCTGCTCGATGCCGGTGAGCACGTCGTCGTCCTGGACGACCTGAGCACCGGCGACGCGTCCCGCCTCCCGGCCGGTGTCCCGCTGGTCCAGGGCTCCACCCTGGACCGCACCGTCCTGGACGCCGCGATCCGCGAGCACGGCGTCCGGGGCGTCCTGCACTTCGCCGCCAAGAAGCAGGTCGGCGAGTCGGTCGAGCAGCCGTTCCTGTACTACCGCGAGAACATGATCGGCCTGCAGACCGTCCTGGAGGCCGCCGCCGGGGGCGGGGTCGAGCGCTTCCTGTTCTCCTCCTCCGCCGCGGTCTACGGCATGCCCGACGTCGACCTGGTCACCGAGTCCACCCCCTGCGCCCCGATGAGCCCGTACGGCGAGACCAAGCTCGCCGGCGAGTGGCTGGTCGCCGCGGCCGGGAAGGCCCACGGCATGTCCACCGTGGCCCTGCGCTACTTCAACGTGGCCGGCGCCGCCTCCCCCGAGCTCTCCGACGCCGGGGTGTTCAACCTGATCCCGATGGTCTTCGAGCGGCTCACCGCCGGCGAGGCCCCGCGGGTCTTCGGCGCCGACTACCCGACGCCGGACGGCACCTGCGTGCGCGACTTCATCCACGTCGCCGACATCGCCTCGGCCCACGTGGCGGCCGCGAAGCGGCTGGCCGCGGACCCGGCCGGGGCCACCGCGCTGGTGCTCAACATCGGCCGCGGCGAGGGCGTCAGCGTCCAGGAGATGCTGGCGGTGATCGGCAAGGTCACCGGCTACGACACCACCCCCGAGGTGACCCCGCGCCGCCCCGGCGACCCCGCCCGGGTGGTGGCTTCCGCCGACCTGATCCACCGCGAGCTGGGCTGGAGCGCGCGCCACGGCGTGGAGGAGATGGTCGCCTCCGCGTGGGACGGCTGGTGCAGCCGCCACCCGGAGGCCCGCAGGGCCTGACGGGCCCGGGGCCGAGCTGCCCCGAACAGGCGTGCCGGTGGCGGCGGGGCAGGTGCTCCGCCGCCACCGGCACGTGTGCCCCGCCTCAGCGGGCGGGCACCGCCGTGCCGTAGAAGGCGTCCAGCGCGTACACGCAGCGGTCCTTGGAGCCGACGAAGACCCGCCCGCCGACGGCCACCGGCGAACCGGTGAGCTCGCCCTTGGTGCCGAGCTCCCAGCGCAGCTGACCGCTCGCCAGGTCCAGGGTGTGCAGCGAGTGGTCCCGGCTGCCCAGGTGCACCAGGCCGTCGGCCACCGCCGGGGAGCCGACGATCTCGCCGCGCGCGGTGTAGCGCCAGCGCTCCCGCCCGGTCGCCGCCTCGAAGGCGTACAGCACCTCGCCGCTGCCGACCAGCACCATGCCGTCCCCGACCACCACGGGCTCGCCGCCCTGACGGCTGCCGGTGACCCCGCGCCAGCGGTCCAGGCCGGTGGCCGCGTCCAGCGCGTAGACCGTGCCCAGGTAGTCGGCGACGTAGACGGCGTCGGCGTCCAGCGCGGGCGGGGTGAACAGCACCACCGGCGCCTCGAAGCGCCAGCGCTCGGCCCCGCTCGCCGCGTCCAGCGCGTACACCCGGGTGCCGGCGGTGACGTACAGCACGCCCCCGCGCTCGACCGGGTGCGAGGGCACGTCCTCGCCGACCGGGAAGGACCAGCGCA
The DNA here is from genome assembly GCF_044541955.1 of Kitasatospora sp. NPDC085464. Classification (NCBI taxonomy): domain Bacteria; kingdom Bacillati; phylum Actinomycetota; class Actinomycetes; order Kitasatosporales; family Streptomycetaceae; genus Kitasatospora; species Kitasatospora sp. NPDC085464. The sequence continues at coordinate 133,457 of NZ_JBITTM010000018.1, read as the reverse complement.
GGCCGGCACCGCGCGGGTCGATGCAGCGCAGCCGCCCGGCTCCGTAGTAGTAGGCGGCGCCGCCCACCAGGACCGGGCCGGACTGCGGGTTCTCGTAGTCCTGCTGGGCGTCGTCGGCGCGCCACAGCTCGGCGCCGTTGGCCGCCGAGCGCAGCTGGACGCCGCCGCCCCTGATGCCGCAGCAGAGCACGCCGTCGGCGGCCGAGAGCGAGTAGACCCAGCCGTCCAGCGAGGTGCGCCAGCGCTCGGTGCCGTCCGCGGCGTCCACGGTGTACAGGTGCGGGCCGTCCGCGGCGTGCACCCGGCCGGCGTCCACGGCGAGCGCCCAGGCGACGTCCCGGGTCTTGTAGCGGCGCTCGCCGGAGCCGATGTCCAGCGCGTGCACCTCGAAGCTGGAGACGAAGAGCGTGCCGTCGGCGACCACCGGGGTGCCCCAGACGTCGTTGGACATCCGGAACCGCCAGGGGCGCCAGCGGGCGGCCGGAGCCGGCGGGGGCGGCGGGGTGGGGGCCGCCCGGCGGACCCAGTCGGTCGCGGCCGGGGCGGTGTTCGGGCCGGGCTGCTCGTGCTCGGCCCGCGGCCCCGGGCCTATCCGCACCGAGGCGCCGGAGAGCTGCACCTCGACGGCGCCGCCGGCCGGCGCGCGGTGCCTGTTCGGGGAGGCGATCTTCGCGGTCGGGATCTCGGCGTCGGAGGCCTGGCCCGGCCGCGGGGAGGCGTGCACCGGCCCGGCCGGCGGCTGGGCGTGCCGGCCCGGGTTGGTGCGCGGGTCGGCCGGCCCGTGGGGCTGCGGCGGGACCTGGGGGTGCGGCGGGGGCGGGGGCGGCTGGGGCGCCTCCGCCGGGCCCTGGGGCGCGCGGGCCGGCGGGGCCGGGCGGCGGCCGCGCTTGCGCTCGATCAGCTCCAGCGCGTTGGCCGGCAGCCAGTCCCCGGCCTCTCCGGAGGCGTCGTCCCGGGAGAAGAGGTGCGGGGCCAGCTCGGCCTGGATCTGTGCCGGGGTGGGCCGGTGCTCGGCCGCCTGCTGCATGCAGGCGCGCACCAGGTCCATCAGCTCGGGCGGCATGCCGGTCAGGTCCGGCTCCTCGCGCAGCAGCTGGAACACCGTCTCGACCGGGTTGGAGCCGCGGTACGGCGGGTGCCCGGTGGCGCAGAAGACCATCAGCGAGCCAAGCGAGAAGACGTCGCTGGCACCCCGGACGGTCCGGCTGTCCCGGGCCTGCTCGGGGGACATGTAGGCGGGGGTGCCGACGGCGACGTTGGTCATGGTGAGCCGGGTGCTGGAGACCCCGGCCGCGATGCCGAAGTCGATCACCTTCGGGCCGTCCTCGACCACCAGGACGTTGGAGGGCTTGAGGTCGCGGTGGATCAGCCCGGCCGCGTGGATGGACTGCAGGGCCTCCGCGATCCCGGCGACCAGCCATCGGGTGGCCTCCACCGGCAGCGGGCCGCACTCCTCGACCAGGTCCTCCAACGAGGGCGCCGGGATGTACGCGGTGGCCAGCCAGGGCACCCGGGCGTCCGCGTCGGCGTCCACCACGGCCGCCGTGTAGAAGCCGCCGACCGTCTTGGCGGCCGCGATCTCGCGCGCGAAGCGGACCCGGAACAGCTCGTCCTCGGCCAGCTCCCCCCGGACGGTCTTGATGGCCACCCGTCGCCCGGACGCGGACCGCGCCAGGTAGACCAGCCCCATCCCACCCGCGCCGAGCCGCCCCAGCACCTCGAAGGGCCCGATCCGCCTCGGATCGTGCGCCGTCAGCTGGTCCACTCCGCTGCCACCTCCCCGTTTCCGCACCCGCCGCGTGGTGCCGGACCCGATTCTCCAACGCCGCCCGGCGCATCTCCAACCTCCCCCGCCCGGAGAGCACCGTCGAGCGCCCCCGGGCCGACGGGAACGGAACGGCCGGATTCTGACGCCCGCTCCGGCTGCGGCTTGCGCTCGGCGCCCCGGACCGTCCACTTCGGAACGATTCAGGACCCACCCCGAGTCGTCACGCTCCGTCACCCGACCACCCCTCAGCGGACTCGCCGTCACGCTGTGAGATCAAAGGCACACGGGGGGGCTTCAACAGGGGCTTCGGAGCCCGGTGAATATCCGTCCGAAGTGGTTCATGCCGCTATAGCAACCCCCGTGCGGAGTAATAGTCGCATCACCGAATCGCGCCAAGATCGTGCCACGGTAAGCTGACGGCATGACAGGACAAGTTCGCACCGTCGACGGTCGCGTCGCCGGGCGACGCGGACAGGAGACGCGGCAGAAGCTGCTCGACTGCCTCCGCGAGATGCTCAGCACGTCGCCCTATCGGGACGTCAAGGTCATCGACGTCGCCCGTATGGCGGGTACCTCCCCCGCGACCTTCTACCAGTACTTCCCGGATGTCGAGGGCGCAGTCCTCGAAATCGCCGAGGAAATGGCCAAGGACGCCGACACCCTCAAAGAGCTGGTGGCCGGAAAGTCCTGGGCAGGGAAGTCCGGACCGACCACTTCGGAAGAACTGGTCGACGGATTCCTCGCCTTCTGGCGCAAGAACGACGCCATTCTCCGAGTGGTCACGCTCGGTGCCGCCGAAGGGGACAAGCGGTTCTTCAAGATCCGCATGACGGTCCTCAACGCGGTCGCCAAGCCGCTCGCGGAAGCCGTCAAGGAACTCCAGGCGAAGGGTCAGGCCGACAAGTCGCTCGACCCGAACGCCGTGGCCGGGGCCCTGGTCTCGCTGCTCGCTTCGGCGGCCGAGCACCAGAAGGCCTTCACTTCCTGGGGCGTCAAGGTCAAGGACCTCAAGCCCAACCTCGCTCCCCTGGTGTACCTGGGCGTCACCGGCAAGAAGCCGCCCAAGTAGACCGATCCCCACACCCACCATCCGCTCCGCGCGCAGCCCCGGCCTCCTGTCCGGGGAACGACGGACGGCGGCCGTGTCCTCGGGGGAGGTCCGCCGACGTACCGCACCGCGCGCCAGACATGCCGGTGGGCGGGCACCCGTACGAGGGTGCCCGCCCACCGGCATTCGTCGTTCGCGGAGCCTTCCGGCCGCGGCCGGGGCCCGTCTTCGGGGCCCGGGCCTGCGGAGGCTTGAGAGGGGTCTCAGGGGCAGCGCACGACCTGTCCGGCGTACGCCAGGCCGCCGCCGAAGCCGAAGAGCAGGACCGGGTCGCCGGGCGAGAGCTCGCCGCGCTCGACCAGCTTGGAGAAGGCCAGCGGGATGGAGGCCGCCGAGGTGTTCCCGGAGTCGACCACGTCCCGGGCCACCACCGCGTCGGCGAGGCCCAGCTTGCCGGCGATGGCGTCGATGATCCGCAGGTTGGCCTGGTGCGGGACGAAGCCCTTCAGCTCGGCCGGGTCGATCCCGGCGCGCTCGCAGGCCTGCCGGGCGAGCGGGGCGAGCTGGGTGGTGGCCCAGCGGAACACCGACTGGCCCTGCTGGCTGATCACCGGGTCCCAGCCGGTGATCACCACGGCGTCGCCCTTCTCCGGCTCGGTGCCCCAGACCACCGGCCCGATACCGGGCTCGGCGCCCTCCTCCTGGGCCTCGACCACCGCGGCGCCCGCGCCGTCGCCGAAGATCACGCAGGTGGAGCGGTCGGTCCAGTCGAGCGTGTCGCTCATCCGCTCGGCGCCGATCACCAGCGCGCGGCGGGCCGCGCCGGCCCGGATCGCGTGGTCGGCGGTGGCCAGGGCGTACGAGAAGCCGGAGCAGACCGTGTTGATGTCGTACGCGGCGGGCGAGCGCACCCCGAGCCGGGCGGCCACCGCGGCCGCGGTGTGGGGGCTGCGCTCGATCGCGGTGCAGGTGGCGACCACCACGAGGTCGATCTCCGCCGCCGTCCGACCGCTGTTGGCGAGCGCCTTCTGTGCGGCCTCGGTGGCGAGGTCGACCAGGCTCTCGCCTTCGGCGATGTGCCGGGTGCGGATGCCCACCCGGCTGCGGATCCACTCGTCGTCGGTGTCGACCAGCGCCCTCAGGTCGTCGTTGGTGAGGACCTTGGGGGGCTGGTAGTGCCCGAGTGCCACAATGCGCGAACCGCTCATGCTGCCATGGAACCGGGTTACCCGCTGGTCAGCGGGGCACGACCGGCGACAGGATCCGCGCTCATGATCTGTAGGGGATCGACAAGGACCGTTGGGGGGACCGGGTCCGGTCCCCGCGTCCGGGCGCGGACGGCGGGGGTCAGGTGGCCAGGGTGGCGGTGTCGCCCATCACGATGACCGGGTGGGCGGCCGGGTCCAGGGTACGGATCAGCTGGGCCATCTTGTCCTCGGGGATCGACACGCAGCCGTGGGTGGGGCCGTCGTGGTCCACGTGGAGCCAGATGCCGCCGCCCTTCTTGGCGCCCATCGGGCGGCGCGCGTCGAGCGGGGAGTTTCCGGCGACCCGGTTGTAGTTGATCGCGACCACGTAGTCGAAGGATCCGGCCAGCTGGTCGCCGAAGAAGCCCGTGCCGGAGACCACGAAGCTCGGGTCCTTGTCGTACGGGAGCTTGCTGCCCGGGTCGGCCAGGCGGCCGCCCGCGTCGCTGAGGCCGAAGACGCCGATCGGGCTGCGCAGGTCGCCCTCGTTGTGGTCGGTGGTCCAGCCGTTCTTGCCGTTGTGGCCCTGCCAGGTCTCGCCGGCCAGCCAGCGCCCCTCGGGGGTGCGGGTCCACAGGACGACGGTGTTCTTGTCGGTGTTCTTGTCCGCGCCGGAGGCGACCACGACCTGGTTGGTCTCGGCGGGGATCTTCGCGGTGAAACTGGCACCGAGGCCGGGTATCGCGGCCACCGAGGCGTCCGGGCGGGCCTCGCCGCGGGCGGCGGCCTGGGGTGCTGCCTGCCGGTCGGAGGCGGCCTGGACGGCCGCGGGGGCCGGGGCGGGCTGGTCGGGCTTGCTGACGCCGTCGGGGCCGGGGCCGTCGGCCGCGGCGAGGCCGGGCTTGGCGCCCTCCTGGCCGACGGTGTACCAGCCGGCGGCGGCCGCCACCAGCAGGGCGGTGCCGGCCATCACGGCCTTGCCGTGACGTTTCTTCTGCTTCGCCTTGCGCCGTCGGCCCCGGGCCGCCGCCCGACCGCCCGCGACGGGCGTGGCAGCGGGCACCACGGGCGCCAGGGGCGCCAGGGGCACGGCGGCCGACTCCTGGACGGCCGGCTCCCGCACCGGCTCGTACGGCCCGAACGGCTGCGCGTACGCCTCGGAGTACCCGTCAGCGGCCTGCTCGTAGGACGAGTCGTACGGCTGCTCGTGGACGTGCTCGCCGGACTGCTCGTACCCGGGCTCGTAGGACTGCTGGTAAGGCTGCTCGTACGACTGCTCGTAGGACGTCTCGTACGGCTGGTACACGCCCTGGCCGTAGTCCTGCCCGGCGGGCTCCGGGTACGCCTGCCCGACCGGCTGCGGGTACGGCTCGTAGGTGCCGTACGGCGCCTCCTGCGACTGCTGCGGCACCCCGTACACCGGTTCCTGCATCGGCTCGTACGGCGGGTACTCGGTGGCGCGATGAGAACCGGACATGTCGTCGATCCTGCCAAACGGCATACCGGTTGGTAAACCCGGGTCGCGTGCGGAGGCCGTGAAGGCACCGCCGCCCGGGCCGGAGTGCGGCCCGGGCGGCGGGGAAGTGCGCAGGCCGGAGGGTGCGTCAGAGACGCATCGCCTGCGGCGACTCACGGCGCATCGGGTCCGGGCCCTCGTACTCGCGGATGATCTCGTAGCGGGTGTTGCGCTCGACCGGGCGGAAGCCGGCGTCGCGGATCAGGCCCAGCAGGTCGTCACGGCCGAGCTTGTTCGGGGTGCCGAAGTTGTCCGCGTCGTGGGTGATCTTGTACTCGACCACCGAGCCGTCCATGTCGTCCGCGCCGTGGCTGAGCGCCAGCTGTGCGGTGGTGACGCCGTGCATCACCCAGAAGACCTTGACGTGCGGGACGTTGTCGAAGAGCAGCCGGGAGACGGCGAAGGTCTTCAGCGCCTCGGCGCCGGTGGCCATCTCGGTGCGGGCCATCAACCTGTTGCGCACGACGCCGTCCTTGGAGTCGTGGAAGTCGTGCTGGTAGCGCAGCGGGATGAAGACCTGGAAGCCGCCGGTCTCGTCCTGCAGCTCGCGTAGCCGCAGCACGTGGTCGACCCGGTGGCGGGGCTCCTCGATGTGGCCGTACAGCATGGTGGCCGGCGTCTTGAGGCCCTTGGCGTGCGCGAGGCGGTGGATCCGCGACCAGTCCTCCCAGTGGGTGTCGTGGTCGACGATGTGCTGCCGGACCTCCCAGTCGAAGATCTCCGCGCCGCCGCCGGTCAGCGACTCCAGGCCGGCGTCGATCAGCTCGTCCAGGATCTCGTCGGCGGACAGGCCGCTGATCTTCTCGAACCAGTGGATCTCGGTGGCGGTGAAGGCCTTCAGCGAGACGTTCGGCAGGGCGGCCTTCAGCTCCCGCAGCGAGCGCGGGTAGTAGCGCCACGGCAGGGTCGGGTGGAGGCCGTTGACGATGTGCAGCTCGGTGAGGGAGTCGACCTCCATCGCCTTGGCGAGGCGGACGGCCTCCTCGATGCGCATCGTGTAGGCGTCCTTCTCGCCCGGCTTGCGCTGGAACGAGCAGTACGCGCAGGACGCGCTGCACACGTTGGTCATGTTGAGGTGGCGGTTGACGTTGAAGTGGACGACGTCGCCGTTCTTCCGCGTCCGCACGTGGTGGGCCAGCCCACCCAGCCAGGCCAGGTCGTCGCTCTCGTAGAGCGCGATCCCGTCCTCGCGGGTCAGCCGCTCACCCGCGTAGACCTTCGCCTCCAGCTCGCGCTTGAGCCCTGCGTCCATGCGGTGCCCCGCCTCCTCCGACTTCGATTCCTTGCCGGAACGAGGTTACGCCTATGCCGAGAGCAGCTCCGCGAGCAGTGCGGGTTCGATGTTCCCGCCGCTGACCACGGCCGCCACCGACTGGCCGCCGGTCTCGGCGGCGCAGTGGAAGTACGCGGCCGGGGCGACCGCCCCGGAGGGCTCGGCGACCAGCCGGCCGCGCCGGGCCAGCAGGGCGACGGTGGCGCGGATCTCGTCCTCGGTGACGGTGACGATGTCGTCCACGTAGGCGGTGATGTGCTCGTACGGCAGCACGCCGACGGACGGCGTGCGCAGGCCGTCCGCGATGGTGCGGTAGGTGTCGGCGACCGGCCAGGAGAGCCGTCGGCCGGCCCGCAGGCTGGCCCGGGCGTCCGCCGCCAGCTCGGGCTCCACCCCGATCACCCGGATGCCCGGGCGGGTGAGCTTGAGCGCGGCCGCCGTGCCGCCGATCAGGCCGCCGCCGCTGACCGGCACCAGGACGGTGTCCAGCCCGGCCGGGGCGTCCTCGGCGATCTCCAGGCCGACGGTGCCCTGGCCCGCGATGATGAACGGGTCGTCGTACGGGGGCACCCAGACGTAGCCGTGCTTCTCGGCGAGCTCGCCGGGCAGGGTGTCCCGGTCCTCGGGCGACACCAGGACCACCTCGGCGCCGAAGGCCCGGGTGGCGTCCACCTTCACCGCGGGCGAGGTGTCCGGCATCACGATCACGGCCTTGATGCCGAGCAGCCCGGCCGCGTACGCCACCGCCTGCGCGTGGTTGCCGCTGGACTGGGCGACCACGCCGCGGGCCCGCTCGTCCGCGGTGAGCGCGGCCAGCCGGTTGTAGGCGCCGCGGGTCTTGAACGCACCGGTCGGCTGGAGGTTCTCGGGCTTCAGCCAGAGCTGCCGCTCCCCCTCGGCCGCCCAGGGGGCGGGAACCAGCGGGGTGCGCACGGCGACCCCCGCGATCCGCTGCCGAGCCGCGCGCAGCTCCTCCAGTCCGACCAGTGCCATGCGTCACTCTCCTACAGGAGGAAGTTCACTCACCCGGTTCTCCCACTTCGTGGAGAGTACGACCGTGGTGCGGGTCCGGGCCACGCCTTTTGTGCCCGAGATCCGCTTCACCACCGACTCCAGGCCCGCCACGTCGGCCACCCGGACCTTGAGCATGTAGGAGTCGTCACCGGCGATGAACCAGCAGTCCTCGACCTCGTTGAGGTCCTTCAGCCGGAACGCCACGTCCTCGTGGTCCGCGGCGTCCGTGAGCTGCAGGCCGATCAGGGCCGTGACGCCGAAGCCGAGCGATGCCGGGTTGACCGTCGCCCGGTAGCCGGTGATGACCCCGGCCTGCTCCAAGCGGTTGATGCGGTCCGTGACGCTCGGGCCGGAGAGTCCGACCAGCCGGCCCAGCTCGGCGTAGGACGCACGGCCGTTCTCCCGGAGCGCCTGGATGAGCTGTCTGTCCACCGTGTCCATATACCGTCCGCGTCCTTCCGAACCTCTCCAGACCCACAGATCATTATCCGGATTCAAAGGCACTGTGCGCCGACCGACCCGGATATCGCAGAGAACATACTCTCCCGCCCTCGGTCTCCTTACTCCCCCTCAGCCGGAGCGCCGTCCCCGCCGCCGGTCCGGCGGGCCGCCGCCCCCAACTCCCCTTCCCAGCGCAGGTACAGGGAATGCGGTACGCCGACGGCGTCGAGCACCCGTCCGGCGACAAAATCCACGAGTTCGCGCACGGTGGAGCCGCCGGCGTAGAAACCGGGCGAAGCGGGCAGGACGACCGCGCCCTGCGCGTCGAGTTCCACCAAGTGCTTCAACGTCACCCCGTTGAGTGGCGTCTCGCGGACGCACACGACGAGCGGCCGGCGCTCCTTGAGGGTGACGCTGGCGACCCGCTGCAGCAGGTCCTTGCTCAGCCCCAGCGCGATCCCGGCCACCGCACCGGTGGTCGCGGGCACCACCAGCATGCCCTTGGCGGGGTACGAGCCGCTGGACGGGCCGGCCGCGAAGTCCCCGGCGGGCCAGTAGCGGACGTCGCCCAGGCCGTCCTCGGGGCCCTCGACGCCCAGCCAGGCGGCCAGGTCGGCGCGCCAGTGGGCGTCCCGGAAGGAGATGCCGGTCTCGTCCAGGATGGTCAGCCGGGCGGCCCGGCTGACGATCAGGTCCACCGCCTCCCCCGCGGCCAGCAGCCCCCGGATCACCGAGGCCGCGTACGGCGTCCCCGACGCGCCCGAGACCCCTACCACCCACGGTTGACGCTTCGCATTTCCCATGGGGCATTTCTATCCGGCTTCCCCCGGTCCGGCCGCATCCGCGGTCGCCCCTGGAAGGATGGGGGCCATGGCAGCGACCCTCGTCGACCTCACCCATCAGGTGACCACCGCGATGCCGGTCTACCCCGGCGACCCGGCCGTCGTGCTGACGCCCGCGCTCACCACCGCCACCGCCGGGGTGAACGTGCTGGCCCTGCACCTCGGCTCGCAGTCCGGGACGCACGTGGACGCGCCGTACCACGTGGACGTCACCTGGCCGACCCTGGACGGGCTGCCGCTGGAGCGGTTCACCGGCCCGGCCGTGCTCGCCGACCTGCGCGGGCTGGAGCCCCGGGCGGCCGTCACCCCCGAGTTGCTCGCCCCCGCGCTGGAACGGGCCGCGGACTCCGGCGAGGGCACCGTCCTGCTGCTGGCCACCGGCTGGGCCCGGCACTGGGGCACCGACGCCTACCTCGCCCACCCGAGCCTGACGCCGGCCGCCGCGGAGGCCATCGTGGCCGCCGGGGTGCGCACGGTCGGGGTGGACGCGCTCAGCGTGGACCCGACGCCCGACCCGGGGCCGGGTGACCCCGCGGTGGCCGCGCTGCTGGCCGACCTCACCGACGAGCACGACCCGGATGCCGCCGACGAACCGTCGCTCGCCGCGCACCGGGTGCTGCTGGGGGCGCCCGGCGGCGGAGTGATCGCCGAGAACCTGACCGACCTGCGGGCGCTGCTGGAGGCGCAGGAGGCCGGCCGCCCGGTGACCGTCTCGCTGTTCCCGCTGCGGCTGGTCGCGGCCGACGGCGCCCCGGTACGGGCGGTGGCCCGGCTGGGCTGAACCGCGCCGATCGCCGCCGCCCGTACGCCACTTGGTCTAGACCATCCCCGGTGGCGGCAGTACGCTGTCCGCCCATGGCTGAGATCATCGGAGTGATCGAGCGACTCTGGCGCTACCCCGTGAAATCCACCGGCGGCGAGCGGCTCGACTCCGTCGAGGTGGACCGGCGCGGCCTGGCCGGCGACCGCCTCTACGCCGTCCGCGACGCGACCGGGAAGCTCGGCTCCGGCAAGAACACCCGCCGCTTCCGCCGGATGGACGGCCTGCTGCGCCTCTCCGCCCGCCTCGGCCACCGGATCGACGGCCCCGAGCTCTTCGACCCGCTCGGCCGCCCGGTCGACCGGCCGACCGCCTTCCTGCGGGCCTACCTCCAGCGCGCGGACGTCGAACTCGCCCGCGAGGACGCCGTCCCGCACTTCGACCGGCTGCCGGTCAGCCTGCTCACCACCGCCACCCTGGACTGGGTCCGCGAGGCCGTCCCCTTCGCGGTCGTCGACGAGCGCCGCTTCCGGCCCAACATCGTGCTGCGCACCCCGCCCGGCACCCCGCCGTTCGTCGAGGACGCCTGGTTCGGCCGCCGGGCCCGCGCCGAGGCCCCGGGCAGCGCCCGGCTCGCCTTCGTCACCTCCAGCGAGCGCTGCGCGATGACCGGCGCCCCGCAGCCGGGGCTGCCGCACGCGCCCGAGATCCTCAAGGCCGTCGTGCACGCCCACGACGGCCGCCTCGACGCCCTCGCCGAGGTCGCCGCCCCGGGCCGGCTCCGGGTCGGCGACCGCCTGGTCCTGGACTGACGCCGACTCACTTCACCGTACGGGGAGGCCCGATCAGGCAGAACGGATGTCCGGCCGGGTCGGCGCGGCGCAACGCCCGATTCTCACTCTTTCGGGTGACCGTCACGGCGGCGGGCGTCGGGCTGTAGCAGGCTGAAACACCGGAACTGACGCCTCGTCAGTAGAACGCCGATCCCACGGAGGCCGCGATGTCCGCAATCCCGAACAACCTCAAGTACACCGAGGATCACGAGTGGGTGGACCTCTCGACGAAGGGCAAGGCCCGCATCGGCATCACCGACTACGCGCAGAAGCAGCTCGGCGACATCGTCTTCGTCGAACTCCCCAAGGCAGGGCAGAAGTTCGAGACGGGCGAATCGTTCGGCACGGTCGAGTCGGTCAAATCGGTGAGCGACCTGTTCGCACCGCTCCCCGGGACGGTCGCCACGGCCAACGAGGAGCTGAACGAGGAGCCCGAGCTGATCAACACCGACCCGTACGGTGACGGTTGGATCATGGAACTCACCCTGGACGGGTCCGCAGCGCCGGCCGAGCTGCTCACGGCCGCCCAGTACAAGGCCCACCTCTCCGAGTAGCGGGCGGACGGACCGGACGCCCCGCGAACCGGCCGTTCGGGCGGGCGGGCCGAGGGGAACGACCCATGGCATGACGATCCCTCACCGCACGACCGGCACCGGCGACCACCACGTCCTGGTCCTGCACGACTGGTTCGGCACCAGCGCGGGCTGGGGCCCGTTCCTCGACTACCTCGACGGCGGCGCCTTCGGCTACGCCTTCCTCGACTACCGCGGCTACGGCGAGCGCAAGGACGTGACCGGCGACTACACCCTCGCCGAGATCGCCTCCGACGCGCTCGCCCTGGCCGACCAGCTCGGCTGGGACCGCTTCTCGGTGGTCGGCCACTCGATGGGCGGCAAGGCGGCGCAGCAGGTGCTCGCCGAGGCGCCGCTGCGGGTGCGCAAGCTGGTCGGCCTGGCCCCGGTGCCCGCCGGGGCCTACCCGCTGGACGAGGCCGGCGAGGCGCTGTTCCACGGCGCCGCCGGGGACCGGGAGAAGCGCCTCGCGATCCTCGACCTGGTCACCGGGCAGCGGGCCGGCCGGGTCTGGCTGGACCGGATGGTCGACCAGTCCCTGCACCTGTCCACGCCCGAGGCCTTCGGCGGCTACGTCCGCGACTGGACCACCGCCGACCTGGAGCGCCGGATCAGCGGCAACCCGGTGCCGGTCAAGGTGATCGTCGGCGCGCACGACCTCGCCCTGACCGCCGACGTCATGCGCGCGACCTGGCTCACCCACTACCCCAACGCGGAGCTGGAGGAGCTCGGCGGCAGCGGCCACTACCCGATGTACGAGACCCCGGTGGCCCTGGCGGCGTCGCTGGAGGGCTTCCTGCACGACTGACGCCCGTCGGCGGCGCGCGGGAGGTCGGCCTGGCCGGCTTCCCGCGTCCGGCCCGGGGAAGCCACTCCGAACAAGTCTGCTATACTGCCCGCAGGTTCGTGATCTCCGAACCGGTTTCCCGAGGCGCTGCACGGTGGCTCCGCCACCCCGCCTCTCCCGCTCGCTCCCCGGCTCGACGGGTGCAACGCGGCGGACCGCAGGACACAGCACAGCAGCCCGACGACTCGATTCCCGGCCTCCGGGACCCACGATCGTCGACCCCGACACCCTCCAGGCCACCGGCCGGGAGGGTGTTCGTCGTTTTCCGCCCCCGTCACCGGCGCGCCACCGGGCACGCCGGCCTTCGCCATGGAGCCGCTATGACGTCTTCCCCACCGGAGCACCCGGCCGAGCCGGTCGAGCTCCACCGTGAGCAGAACCAGCTCGACCTGCTCTACCGTCAGATGGACGTCCTGCGCGAGGAGACCGGCCGGGAACTGCGCGACGTACTGCACGAGTCCACCGGCACCGCACAGGCGCGGGTGGAGCGCGGGGCCACGGCGGCGCGGCTCGGCCGGCGGCTGGCCGCCCTGGAGGCCGCCGAGCACGGCCTGTGCTTCGGCCGGCTCGACCGGGCTGCCGGTGACCGCCTCTACATCGGCCGGATCGGCGTCCCGGGCACCGGTCCGGACGACGACCCGCTGCTCATCGACTGGCGCGCCCCCGCCGCCCGGCCGTTCTACACCGCCACCGCCGCCGCCCCCCAGGGGGTCCGGCTGCGCCGCCACCTGCTGACCCGCAACCGCCGGGTCCTGCGGGTGGACGACGAGGCGTTCGACGACCTCGCCACCGTTCCCGACGACACCCTGCAACTCTCCGGCGAGGCCGCACTGCTGGCCGCCCTGCGGCAGAGCAAGACGGGCCGGATGAAGGACGCCGTCGCGACCCTCCAGGCCGAGCAGGACCGCATCATCCGCGCGCCGCACGCGGGCGTCCTGGTCGTCCAGGGCAGCCCGGGCACCGGGAAGACCGTCGTCGCCCTGCACCGCGCCGCCTACCTGCTCTACACCCACCAGCGCCTGGAGCGCACCGGAGTCCTGGTGGTCGGTCCGAACCCGGTCTTCCTCGACTACGTCGGCCAGGTCCTGCCCGGCCTCGGCGAGACCAGCGTGCTGCTGTCCTCCGTCGGCGGGCTGTACCCGGGGCTCTCGGCCGTCGGCGAGGAACCGCCGGGTGCCGCCGAGGTCAAGGGGCGGCTGGCCATGGCCGACGTCCTGGCGGCGGCCGTACGGGCCCGTCAGGCGGCCGTCACCGAGCCGGTCGAGGTGGTGGTCGGCGGCGAGTTCATCCGGCTGACCCCCGAGTTCCTGGCCGAGGCCGCAGCCGGTGCGATCGGGGACGGCGTCCAGCACAACCTCGCCAGGCCCGCGTTCCGCGAGGCCCTGTTCGACGAACTGGCCGACCGGCTGGCCCGGGTGATCGGCGAGATCGAGGCCGGTTTCGAGGACGTCCTGGCCGGTCAGCTCGACGTCTCGGAACTCGACCGGTCCATCCAGGAGGACCTCGCGAGCGTCTTCGGCGAGGGCGTCGCCGCGTACGACCTCAAGGCGCAGGAGCCGGTCGAGTTCGCCGAGCGGAAGGCCCACTGGCTGGACGCGCTGCCCCGCGACCCGGTGGCCCGCAAGCTGCTGGACTCGCTCTGGCCGCTGCTCACCCCGGAGCAGCTGCTCACCGAGCTGTTCGCCGACCCCGGCCTCCTCGCCGAGGCGGCGCCCCGGCTCGGCGACGCCGAACGGGCCCTGCTGCGGCGCGCTCCGTCGGCCCCCTGGACCCCCGCCGACATCCCGCTCCTCGACGAGGCGGCCGAACTGCTCGGCCACGACGACCGGGCCGAGACCGCGCGGGAGGCCGCCCGGCGGGAGGAGCAGAACGACTACGCCCAGGGCGTCCTGGACATCGCGCGCGGCTCCCGCGACCGGGACGGCTCGGCGGAGGACTCCGAGCGGCTGCACGTCTCCGACCTGCTCAGCGCCGAACAGCTGGCCGCCTGGCACACGGAGGCCGATTCGCGCACCATCGCGGAACGGGCGGCGGCCGACCGCTCCTGGGTCTTCGGCCACGTCATCGTCGACGAGGCGCAGGACGTGTCGCCGATGACCTGGCGCCTGCTGGTGCGCCGCTGCCCCACCCGCTCGTTCACCATCGTCGGGGACGTGGCGCAGCGCAGCGAGGCCGCCGACTCGGTCTCCTGGCAGCAAGTCCTCGAACCGGTCTTCGGCACCCGCTGGCGGATGACCGAACTGACCGTCAACTACCGCACCCCCGTCGAGATCATGGCGGCCTCGCACCGGGTGCTGGCGGCGATCGCCCCGGACCTCACCCCGGCGCACGCGGTCCGCGACGGCGCCGAGCCGCCCCGGTACGAGCGCACCACCCCCGAGGAGTTCCCGGCCCGGCTGGCCGAGGTGGCGGCCGGGGCGGCCCGCGGCAGCGCGGGTGCGCGGGTCGCCGTGATCGTGCCCACGGGCGAGCTGGAACGGCTCGCCACGGCCGTCGCCGCGGCGGTCCCCGGCGCCTCCTGGGGCACGGACCCCGACCTGCAGAAGGACGTCGCCGTCCTGAGCGTCCGGCAGGCCAAGGGGCTGGAGTTCGACTCGGTCGTGGTGGCCGATCCCCAGGGGATGCTGGACGGCTCCCCGCGCGGACTCAGCGACCTCTACGTGGCGCTGACCAGGGCCGGCCGGAGCCTGCACGTGCTGCACCCCGGCCCGCTGCCGGCCGTCCTGGACCTCCGCGACCGGCAGCCCTCCTGACCGGTCCGCCGGCGCCCGCACCCTCCCCCGCCCCCCTCCGTCCCCCTGCCATCCGTCCCCCTGCCATCGGTCCCCCTGCCCCCGTACGCCCGCCCGGATAAGGAATCCACCAACGACATGTCGACCACGCTGACCGTCCCGCTCCGCCACGTCGCGGGGTTCCGGAACTTCTGGCTCTCCCGCGCGGTGTCCGGCCTCGGATCCGCCATCACCACCGTCGCGCTGCCCGTCCTGGTCTTCCAGGAAAGCGGCTCGCCCCTGCTGGTCTCGCTGGTCGCGGCCTCCGCGACCCTGCCCTACCTGGCCTTCGGCCTGATCGCCGGGGCGGTCTCGGACCGGGTGGACCGCCGCACCCTGATGATCGTCACCGACGTCCTCAACGCCCTCTGCATCGGCTCCGTCCCGCTGGCCTGGGCGATGGGCTGGCTGACGGCGGGCCACGTCGTCGCGGTGGCCTTCCTGTCGTCGAGCCTCGCCCTGTTCTTCGACGCGGGGGTGTACGGCTTCGTGCCCGACATCGTCGGGAAGGAGAGCCTGACCCAGGCCAACAGCGCGATCTACGGCGCGGAGACGGTCGTCCGCATCGCCGGCAACGCGGTGGCGGGCGGGCTCATCGCGCTGTTCCGCCCGGCCGGCACGCTCGCCCTGGACGCCCTGAGCTTCGCCGTCTCGGCGCTCTTCATCCGGGCCGTCACCAATGTCGCGGCCCGGATCGCACCCGCGGGCGCGCGGCCGGGCTTCAAGGAGTCGATCAGCGAGGGCCTGCGCTTCCTCGCCGGCCACCCCACGCTGCGGGTCATGACGGTGGTCGGCACCCTCCAGTCGTTCTCCGGCGGTGCCATCGTCGGCCAGCTGGTGGTCTTCGCCGACCGGGTGCTGGGCATCCACGGCTCGGACGGGCGCATCGGCCTGCTCTACATGGCGTGGAGCGCCGGCGGCATCGGCGGGTCCATGCTGCTGCCCCGGCTGCGGCGCCGCTTCGACGCCTTCCCGCTGCTGCTGTGGGTGCTGCCGGTCGGGGCGCTGCTCGGCCTCGTCGTCGTCCTCACCACCGACTGGCGGATCGCCCTGGTGGCGCTCGCGGTGTGGGGCACGGCCTACCTCGTCGTCCTGGTGAACACCATGACCTACTCCCAGGAGGTCACGCCGTCCGAGCTCCAGGGCCGGGTCAACACCACCCGCCGGATGCTGTCCTCGGGCCTGGGCGTCCCGCTCGGCGCGCTGGTGGCGAGCACCATCACCCTGTCCGTCGGCATCCGGGCCGGGATGGCCACCGCGGTCGTCTCGATCACCCTCGCCGCCGTGGTCGTGTGGGTGGTGCAGCTGCGCCGTCGGCTGAGCCCGGCGCAGTAAGCAGACGGAGGCCGCGCCGCCCAGGAGGGCGGCGCGGCCTCGTCATCATGGCCGGAACCGGCTCACCGGCCGGGCTGTGCCTCGAACCGGCGGCGGATCCAGCCGAAGAAGGCGTCCGCGACCTTGCCGAGCTCCGGCTCGGGCATCATGGTGAAGCCGCCGTGCGCGGTGCTCCACTCGTTGAGCACCGGGCCGGATTCGGTCATCAGCCAGTCGATGCACATCCATTCGGCCCGCAGGTCCTGCGCCATCCGGCCGCAGAACTCGGCGACCTCGAAGTGGTCCTCGTTCACCTCGATGCTCCCGCCCTGGCTGACGCTGGCCAGGTAACCGCCGGGCCGGGGACGGCGGGTCAGGGAGGAGACGACCTTGCCGTCGGCCACGAAGACCCGCATGTCGCCGAGGTGTTCGATCAGGGGCTGCACGATGTACCCGGAACCGGCCTGGGCGGCGATGTCGATCGTCGCCGCGAGCTGCTGGTCGGAGTCGACCCGCAGGACACCGAAACCACCGGTCATCTCACGCGGCTTGACGACGTACGGTCCGTCGCCGAGCTCCCGCCGCACCTCCTCGATCGCCCGGCGGGCGTACCTGCCGGGGGGCACGGTGACGGTCGGCGCGGTCGGTATGCCCAGGCCGGCGGCGTGCTGGAGCTGGGCGAGCTTGTCGCGCTCCAGGTAGTCGGGGCCGTCGAACGAGCGGTTGAGCAGCACCGATCCACTGGCCTCGATGGTGCGGTAGACGGCGCGCAGCGCCTGCAGGCCCTGCGGGTCGGTGGCCATGTCCTCCACGATGAAGCACTGCCGCTGCTCCAGCAGGTCCTCACCACCGTGGCGCAGGACGGGTCGGCCCACGCAGGACGGCACCAGCTCCGTCGCCCTGATCACCCGGAAGTCGAAGCCGCGGGGCTGCGACAGCACCGAGTAGCGCCGGGTGATGCTCTCCTCGAACGCCTCCACCTCCGCCGGATCGGAGTCCTCGGACTGGTAGATCCATGAGATCACCGGGTTCATACGCGTGAGTCCTTCTCTCGCTGGTGAGTGGGCCACCGCTACCGGGACACCCGGTTGCCGGGCGTCAGGCCGAAGCCGGCCGGGACCTGCGCCGGGTCGCTGTCCTGGCTCACGATCCGGTTGTCGCCGTCCACGAAGACCACCCGGGGCTTGAGGTCCCGGGCCTCGTCGTCGGTGACCGTTCCGTACGCGATGAGGATGACCAGGTCCCCGGGGCTGATCAGGCGGGCGGCGGCACCGTTGATGCCGATGACCCCGGAGTCGCGGGGGCCCTCGATGACGTACGTGGTGAGCCGGGCCCCGTTGTCGATGTCCACGATGTCGACCTGTTCGCCCGGGAGCAGGTCGGCGGCCTCCATGAGGTCGGCGCTCACGGTGACCGAGCCGACGTAGTGGAGGTCCGCCTGGGTCACGGTCGCGCGGTGGATCTTGGACTTCATCATGGAACGCAACATGATGCGGTCTCCTTGCGTGGTGTCTTGGGGGTGAACTGCCAGGGCCCGTCTTCAAGCCCCCGCCTGCGGGGCGACGGGGGTTTGAACACGGGCCCTAGGCCTGTTCGGGCAGCCGGGACCAGACGAAGTAGTAGTCCTCGTAGCCGTCGCCGCACTCGAAGGCGCCGACGACCTCCAGGCCCGCCTTCTCGGCCATCCCGGTGAAGTCCTCCGGGGCGGAGAACCGGTGGTTCTCCTGGACGACGACGGACCCGCCGGGCCGCAGCCGCTCCGCCGCCGCGTCGTAGAACTCCCGGTGGATGGCCCAGTCGGTGTCCTTCCAGATCAGCGGGGAGTGGCTGTGCTGGTACTCCGAGCCGGCCGCGACCGCGTTGACGTGCGGCGGGTTGCCGATCATCAGGTCCCAGCGAAGGTCGCCGGGCACGTCGTCGAAGCCGTCCGACAGGTGGAACCGCACCTTCCCGTCGAGGTCGTTCGCCTCGACGGTCCGCGCGACCGCCGCCCCGGCGTCGGGGTTCACGTCGCCCAGGTCGAGGCGGTCGCAGAGACCGGCCGCCAGCAGGGAGAAGCCGATGAATCCGGGGCCGGCACACCACTCGAAGACCGAGCCGACCCGGCCGAACCGGGACCGCACGAACGGCTCGTAGGCCCGCCCGAAGGCGTTGCCGCCACCGTCGAGTTCGGCCGTGTAGGACACCGAGAGCGGTCCGTACCGGGCCTGCGCGTAGGTCGTCATGCCATCCTCCTGGGAAGGGTTCGGGTGCCGGTCACCGGAGGGCGAGCGCCACGTTCGACAGGGCGCCGTGACCGTGGATGCTGACCACGCCGTCCCGGTCCGGCGGCAGGTAGCGCACCATGCAGCCGGCGTCCCGCCGGTCGAACAGGAACGGGCTGAACACGGGGACCACGTCGGCCTCGTGGCCGCCGGATCCGTCCGGCCCGGCGAACTCCATGCGGTACGGCACCGGTTCCACCAGCTCCTGCGCGATGTGGTCCTCCGCCGCGACGGCCGCGGCGACCACGGCCCGCCAGGTCCGCGGCGGGCACGAGCGGCCCACCACGACCTGGGCGCCGCTCATCCCGATGGCGGGCTTCAGCACGAAGTCCTCCTGCCGGTCCAGCAGCAGCTCCGGCAGCGGCACGGTACGGCCGTGCCGTTCGACCGGACGGTCCCCGACCACCCGGGTCCACGGCAGGTAGCGGGCGACGACCTCCCGGTCCCGGTCCGTCATCCACGGCCGCCCCTCGGAGACCCAGCCGAGCACCTTCTTGTTGGCGATCAGGTAGGCCGTCTGGCTCGCGATCAGGTGGACGCCGGCGTCCAGCGCGGTCCGCACGGGCGCCAGGTCGATGCCGTGCTCGCGCCATTCGAGGATGGTGAAGTGGCGCAGGCCGAGCCGGAAGCGGGGTTCGCCGGGCAGACCGAGCCCTTCCAGCAGGTCCTCGGGCTCGAACACCTCGGCCGCCAGGCCGCGCCGGCGCAGCGACTCCGCCTGGACCTCGAAGTAGCGGCCGTTCCCCCCGAAGTCGCGGAGCGTGCCGACGATCGCCACCGCGGGCGGGACGCCGAGGTCCCGGACGGCGCGGACGAAGAGGTCGTCGCGCACCGCGAGCGGGTCGACGGCGTCGAAGGGCATCCGCCCGGGGCCGCCGAACGCCGCCACCCAGGCGGCGGTGTGCAGGGCGGTGTCCACCACCCCGCCGATGCCGGACCCGATGTTGAACTCCACGAACTTGGGGCCGTCCGCGCCCACCATCACGTCGGGCCGGGCGATGCAGGTGGCGTAGTCCTCCTCCACCGGGCCGGCCGTGAACAGGGGGTACATCCGCTCGTCGGCGCCGAGGGCGGCGATCCGCCCGGCCGCCGTGGGTGCGCGTTCCAGCAGGGTCCGCCGCAGCAGGCCCAGCAGCGCCGCGGTGGCGGTGAACAGTTCGTCGTAGGAGGACCGCGGCAGCAGGACCGGCCGCAGCGATGCCGTGGAGGGCACCACGTGGGCGTACTCGCCGTCTGCCAGCCGGGCCAACTCCGCTTGCACGGCGGCCGGTTCGGCCCGATTGCCGAGCGGCAGCGGCTCGCTGCCGTACCACCGGGCGGTCACGAGCCGACCCTTCCGGTGCGCCGGCCCGCCACCGGGGCGAGGAAACGGTCGAGGTCCACCTCGCGCACCCCCGCCACCCCGGGGGACTTGGCGGAGTAGTCGAGCCGCGGGGCGCGCTGCGCGTCGTGGAAGTAGACCGCCTCCAGGGAGCCGTCCGGGGCCTCGGCGAGCAGCGGGTTGGCGACCAGGTAGTCCCGCACCTCGGGGGTGTCGCTGCGGACCTGGAACCACAGCCGCTTGTGGCCGAAGTGGTTCGGCGGCAGGACCACGCTGGTGCCGAAGCGCCGCTTCCACTGGTAGGTGCCCTTGCTGAGGAAGGGCTCGGTGCCCTGGAAGTCGAGCCGGCGCACGCCGTGGCGGGCGCACCAGTCGATCAGGAGGTGGTAGATCGCCTTGAACGCGCCGCTGTCGTAGTGCTGCTGCGCGCCGTCGGCCACGCCCAGCAGGCGCAGGGTCATGGTGCGGGAGGCCCGGTCCCAGTGGCAGAGCGCCCCGCCGATCCGCTCGCCGCCCTCGGAGAGGACGAACATCCGGCCGTTCCGGAAGAGGCACTCGTAGGAGACGTCCCTGGTCTCGGTGCGCTCCCGGGCCCCGTGCCGCTGGAACATGGTGGGGCGGTAGTGGCCGTCGTAGAAGCGGTCGAACCAGGCCGGGTCGCGGTCGAGGCCCCAGGTCCAGTCGTGGCCCTTCAGGTCGCGCCGGAACTGCTGGCGCTCCCGCCTGGAGATGCGCTGCTGGGCGCTCTCCGGGTCCCCGTCGAAGTCGATCACGAAGTGGACCCGCATCGGCACGACCAGGGAGGCGGCCGCCGGCAGTTCGCGGGCGTGCGCGGCACTCGTGCCGACGATGACGATGTCCGCGTCCGGCAGCCGCTCCGGCGCGCGGAGGGCCGCGCCGGTCAGCCGGCCGGTCCGGCGCGCGGCCCCGAGCCGGTCGGCGTCCCGCCGCAGTTCGGTGAACTCCAGGGTGTACGCGAGGCCCTCGGCCAGGCCCGCGTAGCTCACCGACAGGCCGCCGACCTCGGAGCGGACGGCCGGGACGCCGGCACCGCCCCGGACGTCCCACGCGGCCCGCGCGGTCGCGAGGACGTGGTTGCCGCTGTTGCGCCAGTGGTAGCCGGCGTGCATGCGCAGCCGCTGGTGCAACGGGGAGCGCGGGGGCGGGACGGCGGGAAGCACGTCGGATCTCACCTCGGCAGGTCGTCGGTTCGTGCGGGCGGTACGGGAGCGGCGGTCACGAGGAGGACGTGGCCTTCAGCACCACGTTCTTGAGGTCCTCGGCGTCCTCCACCGGGTGCAGGTCGCGGACGGTGAGGTGGCCGTAGTCCCGGGCCGTGTAGCTGCCGGACCCGTGGACCAGGATGTCGGTCTCGGTCACCAGCCCGCGGTCGACCGCGTTCAGGACGCCGGTCACCGCCATGGTCAGCGACCACTCGCGCAGCTCGGTGGGGTTCGCCGGCAGCTGCACCCCCGCCGCGCCGAGCATCGCGCGGACCTGCCCGTAGCGGCTCAGGCACTCGGCCAGCGAGACCACGATGCCGGCGCCGCCCTGGCTGTGGATGATCTCGTTCATCCGCGGGGAGGTCGGCGGGTTCCGGGTGTAGAAGGTCGGGTCGAGCGTCTCGCCCGGGTCGAAGGTCGTGGCCGGGTAGTGCGGGTCGGCGCCCTGGGCGTACAGCCCGGTCTCGGCGTCGAGGGCGTACGCCGGGAGGTTGGCGGTGTCGGTGGAGCCGTCGTTGTACAGGCTGAGCACCATGTCGGGCGCGCCCAGGTGCTGGACCAGGAGGTAGCGCGGCGGCAGGGTCCGCGCCCGGACGTCCTCGGGGAGCCGGCTGCGCCCGTACGCGTGGCCGAGCAGGCCGTACGCGCTGGACACCGCGTGGACGTGCAGCCGGGCCTCGTCGGGCGCCGAGGGGAACAGCTCGGCCTCGGCCAGCGCCCTGACCACGTCCGCAGCCAGGTAGTTCTCCAGCTGCAGGGTGTACCAGAGGTTGGTCTCGCACTCCTTCTCCACCTGGCCCCGGAACTGCTCGGCGAGTCCGAGGGCGATGGTCTTCACCGTGCCGGGCGCTTCGCCGCCGTAGACCGCGATCGGGTTGCGCGCCCGCAGTGCGGGGTCGGTGAACAGCTCCGAGGAGCGCAGCTTGGCCACCGAGCCCTCGGGGACCACCGTGACCACGTTGAGCCGGTCGGCGTCGACCAGGCCGGTCCGGATGGCCCGCAGCACGGCGTCGCGCATGGCGATGGCCTTGTTGGCGGAGGACGGCGTGACGATGGTGACCCGCCGGCCGGTGTCCTGGATGAAGCGGATCGCCCTGGCGACGATGACCAGCGACGCGAAGGTCTTGGTGGTCATGGTGGCCGGGTTGCGGGTGAGGTCGAGCAGTGCGAGGCGCCGGCCCCGGTACGACGGCATTCCGACGTGGCCGAGGGCGGAGACTGACAGGTACTCGCGCATGGCGGGGGTGAGTTCGGGCAGTTCGACGCCCGGGGTGAACCCGTCGGTGTCGTTGTCGTCCCGGTCGCCCAGGAGGTCCCGCAGTGTCGCTCGGATCTCGTCGTAGTACTGGACAAGAGCGTTGTCGAGAACCACTTTTCCGTACCTTTCGGATACTGTTCCCGGCCACGGACCGGCATGTTCGGCCGACGAGTTCTTCGTCCGTGACGGGGTGGACGTCCGCAGTCCGCGCGCGTGGTCGCCGCCTGCCTGCCGGCTCGGCCGTCGTGGTCGACCGCCTCACGCGCCGGACCGTGCCCTGGGGGAGGCCGCGAGCGCCAGGCGCCGGTGGGCGCCGGGCCACGGCAGCGGACGCGCGTTCATGGTGTCGCAGACCGGACGGACCACCGAACGGCCGACGTGCGGCGGGGGGGGCGGCCCACGGAATTCCACGTCGCCGCTGTCTCCCAACGCTCCGCGAGACGGTGGCACGGCCTGCTCCCGGAAGCCTCAGCAGGTCGTGCCACCCGTTTTACGCGTCTACTACGGCTTGACGCCGATGTGGAAGCCGTGCTCGTAGTCGAGTTCCCCGACGGTCCTGACGTCGACGAATCCGACCTTGCTCAGCCAGCCCTCGAAGTCCTCCGCGGGATAGGCCATTCCCGTACCGCTGGCGAGAATGTTGAAGTAGAGGCCGAGCCGCGCGCCGTAGATTCCGGTGGTCTCTTCATTCGTGACGTTGTAGTCGTAGATGAAGATCCGGCCGCCGCTGGGCAGCACGTCATAGGCCTTCTTGAGAAGGGTGACGATCTGCTCCGGGGAGAAGATGCCCAGCACGTGGCTGAAAAGCACCGAATCGGCACCCTCGGGGAAGGGGGTGTCGAAGAAGTCGCCGGTGACCAGGTCGATCCGGTCGATGAAGGCCTGTGCTTCCTTGCCGTGGGCGAGCTCCGAGACGCTCGGCTGGTCGAAGACCGTCGAGCGCATGTTCGGGTAGCGGGCGAGCAGGCGGGCCGTGGTGGTGCTGTCGCCGCCGCCGATGTCCAGCAGGTGGCTGACGGTGCCGAACTCCTCGCGCTCCACCAGGTCGTTGATCGACGCGAGGGTGAAGGCCGCCATCGCCTTGTGGAAGACCGCTTCCAGCTCGGGGTTGCGGGTCAGCCGCTTGTAGAGCGTGGGCTCGTCGCCGGGGTAGCTCTCCAGCGCGGTGTTGGTGCCGGCCTTCAGGGCCTTGGTCATCTGACCGAAGGCGGGGTAGTAGATCTCCTTCCAGCCGATGAGGGTGTGCGCCCAGCTGTCGGGCTCGTCGGACGCCAGGAGGTCCTCGGCGACGGCGGAGTTGCGGTACTTCCCGTCGGTGCGCTCCATCAGACCGGCCGCGCAGATCCCCTGCAGCAGCACGCGGAGCTGGTGGGCCGGGACGCCGGAGAACTCGCGCAGCGCCTCGAAGTCGGAACCCGGGTTCTCCGACAGGTAGATGAACAGACGCAGCTCCGCCCCGGTCGCGGCGGCGTTGAACAGCGCCGGCGCGTTCATGAGGAAGTCGAACTGCTGATAGTCAGGGCCACTCTTTTGCTGGCTTGGCATTGCCTCTGAGCCTCCGCACCGGAACTCTCGTGAAGATCCGGATGGTTGGGTGGATTCGCGCCATCTGATGACGTAGCAGCTACGCAAACCGGAGTATTGATCGATTGCGTGGACACCGTCAACCACCCGCCGATGTGACGCAGGTTACACCACCGCGGCTCACGGGTGACGTTGCGTCACAGAGTTCACTGTGCTTAGCATGACAAAAGTTTGTCGTGTAACTTGCCCTCCCTTTCGGCTGGTGCACACATATACGGGGAGCTTCAATGCGGCTGAATAGCTTTGATGAATGGTCACCCCTGAGGGAAATAATCGTAGGCTCGGCCGAGAACTATGTTTCACACGAGCGTGAGCTTTCTTTTGAACTCTTTTTCCATGACAACATCGCCGGGGACAACCGCTCCGAGTGGTACTACCCGCGCCTGACGTCCCGCAGCGGCGACCCGACCGCCGGCGGCACCCGGATCCCGGTCAAGCAGCGCTACGTCGCCGAGCTGAACGAGGACCTGCAGGGCCTGGTCGACACCCTCACCTCCCTCGGAGTGACGGTGCACCGGCCGACCGACGTCGCCCCGGAGACCGCAGAGGTGCGGACCCCGGCCTGGTCGGCCTCGGTGGTCCCGCCGCTGAACCTGCGCGACAACACCCTGATAGCCGGGGACGAGATCATCGAAACCTCGCCGATGATCCGCTCCAGGTACTTCGAGACCCAGCTGCTGAAGCCGGTGTTCCAGGAGTACTTCCGGCGCGGCGCCCGCTGGTCGACCATGCCCCGGCCGCTGATGACCGACGCCTCCTTCGACCTGTCGTACGCGCGCTCCAGCAAGGCCGGCGGCCCGATGGAGCCGATCGAGGACCCGCAGTCGTCGCCCTACGACGTCGGCCACGAGATGCTCTTCGACGCCGCGCAGTGCCTGCGGCTCGGCCGGGACATCGTCGCCAACATCGCGACGGAGAACCACGCCCTCGGCGTCGACTGGCTGGAACGGCACCTGGAGGGCCGCTTCCGCATCCACCGCGTCCACAAGCTGAGCGACAGCCACATCGACAGCATGGTGCTGGCCCTGCGCCCGGGCACGCTGCTGTGCCGCTCGCAGGCCGTGGTCGACCTGCTGCCCAAGCCCCTGCGCAGCTGGGACGTCATCATCCCGCCGGCTCCGGAGACCTACAACTTCCCCGAGTACGCGGACGACGACCTGATCCTCACCAGCCCGTTCATCGATCTCAACGTGCTCTCGGTGAGCCCCGACACCGTCCTGGTCAACGAGGCGTCCCCCGAGCTGATGCGCGAGCTGGAGCGCCACGGCTTCACCGTCGTGCCGGTGCGCCACCGCCACCGCCGACTCTTCGGCGGCGGCTTCCACTGCTTCACCCTCGACACGGTCCGCGAGGGCGGTCCCGAGGACTACCTCGACTGATCGACCGGCAGCGCCTCTCACACGAAAGGAGGTCGACCGTGCCCACGGACCCCGTGCCATCCCATCCGACCGAGCGCGTCCGTCCGTTCGATCCACCCGTGGACCTGATGCAGTGGCAGGCCGACGAGCCGCTGCGGCGGATGAGCTATCCGGACGGCCACGTCGGCTGGGTGGTGACCAGCCACCAGCTGGCCCGCCAGATGCTCACCGATCCCCGCTTCAGCGCCCGTTCCGAGTTCAAGCGGGCGCCGGTGTACCGGCCCGGCGCGGATCCGTTCTTCGGTGTCCCCGCGCTGCCCGGCTGGCTGGTCGACATGGACCCGCCGGAGCACACCAGGCTGCGGCAGCAGCTGGCCGGCCAGTTCACCGCGCGACGGATGCGGGAGATGCGTCCGCAGATCGACCGGATCGTCGACGAGCTGCTGTCCGGCCTGGAGCGCTCCGGCCCCGGGACGGACCTCGTCGAGGCCTTCGCCCTGCCCCTGCCCTCGCAGGTGATCTGCGAGCTGCTCGGTGTCCCGTACCACGAGCGCGCGGAGTTCCAGCACAACAGCAAGCGGCTCTTCGACCTGGAGTCCACCGCGGCCGAGACCTCCGCCGCCATGGACCAGCTGTACGCCGTGGTGCGCGAGATCGCCGCGGGCCGCTCGAAGGACGAGACCCCCGGTCTGCTCAGGTCGCTCGCCGAGGACGGCACGCTGGACACCGAGGAGATCGCCGGCGTCGGGGTGCTGCTGCTGACGGCGGGCCACGACTCCACCATGGGCTCGCTCGGGCTCAGCGTCCACGCCCTGCTGTCCCACCCCGACCAGCTGGCCAGGCTGCTCGCCGACCCGTCGATCGTGGACAACGCGGTGGAGGAACTGCTCCGCTACCTGACGATCTTCCACTTCGGCGTGCCGCGGACCCCGCTGGAGGACCTGGAGTTCGCCGGGCAGCACCTCAAGGCCGGCGACTCCGTCACCGTGTCGCTGTCCGCGGCCAACCGGGACCCGAACTGGTTCCAGGACGAGGCCGACCGACTGGACCTCGGCCGGCGCACCACCGGCCACCTCGCCTTCGGCTACGGCATCCACCAGTGCCTCGGCCAGAACCTCGTCCGCATGGAGATGCGCGCGGCACTCCCCGCGCTCTTCCACCGCTTCCCGACGCTCGAACTGGCGGTTCCGGCCGACGAAGTCCCGCTCGCCACCGACCGGAGCGTCTACGGCGTGCACCGCCTGCCCGTCACCTGGTGACGCCGACCGCACCGGAGGACACCATGCGCGTATCCGTGGACACGCACACCTGCATCGGGGCCGGCCAGTGCGCCATGGCGCTGCCCGAGGTCTTCGACCAGGACGACACGGACGGCCTCGTCGTCCTGCTGGACGAGACGCCGCCCGAGGATCTGCACGACGCCGTGGACGAGGCGGTCAGGCGCTGTCCGGTGCAGGCGATCACGACCACCGACTCCTGACCGCCACCCCTGACCGCCACCCCGCCGAGAAGGGCACCGCTTCCATGCGACTCAACAGCTTCGACGACTTCACCCCGCTCAAGGAGATCATCGTCGGCTCCGCGGACGGGTACGCCGACCGCATCCGCGACCTGTCGTTCGACATGTTCATCAGCGACAACCTGTCGGGCACCCGGGGCTACTTCCCGAGCCTGTCGACCTGGCGCGACAGCGAGGCCCGCCGGCTGCGCAACGAGCCCGACCGCCTGGCCCTCAAGGAGCGCTTCCTCCGGGAGCTCATCGAGGACGTGGAGGGCGTGGTCGAGCAGCTGGAGGCCCTGGGAGTGACGGTGCACCGCCCGCTGGAGCCCGCCGCCGACCTCACCCGGGTCACCACCCCCGCCTGGGACGCCGCGGTGGTGCCCCCGCTCAACCTGCGCGACAACACCCTCGTCATGGGCGACGAGATCATCGAGACCCCGCCGACCCTGCGCGCCCGGTACTTCGAGAACCAGTTCCTCAAGCCGACCTTCATGGGCTACTTCGCCCAGGGGGCGCGCTGGACGGTCATGCCGCGGCCGATGATGACCGACGCCTCCTTCGACCCGGACAACGACAACCCCGCGCCCAACATCGAGGTCCCGGAGAACCCGCAGCCGTCCCCGTACGACTCCGGCCTGGAGCCGATGATCGACGCCGCGAACTGCCTCCGGCTCGGGCGCGACCTGATCGTCAACGTCGCCAACCGCAACCACGCACTGGCCTACGACTGGCTGGAGCGCCACCTCGACGGGCGCTTCCGGGTGCACCGCATGAACAAGCTGACGCAGAGCCACATCGACAGCGTCGTGGTGCCGCTGAGGCCGGGCACGCTGCTGCTCCGCTCGGCCGACGTGCTGGACTACCTGCCCGAGCCGCTGCGCACGTGGGACGTGATCGTGCCGCCGGCACCGCAGATCAGCGACTACCCGCAGTACGAGAACGGCGACCCCATCCCGCCCAGCCCGTACATCGACCTCAACGTGCTCTCGATCGACGAGAACACCGTCATGGTCAACGACGCCTGCAAGACGCTGATCCGGACGCTGGAGGAGCACCGCTTCACCGTCGTCCCGGTCCGCCACCGCCACCGTCGGCTGTTCGGCGGCGGCTTCCACTGCTTCACCCTCGACACGGTCCGCACGGGCGGTGCCGAGGAGTACATCTGACCCGGTCCCCCACTCGTGTCGTAGGGAAGCAGAACCATGCGCATAACCTCTGGCGGGGCCGCCGCGGACGACGAGCCCGGACCGGACCTCTCCGATCCGCACTACTTCGGCACCGGGGACCCCCACCCGGTCTGGACCCACCTGCGCGCCCACGATCCCGTCCACCGGCAGTGCCCGATGGGCGGCAAGCCGGAGTTCTGGGCGGTCACCCGGTACGCGGACGTGTCCCGGGTGCTCTCCCAGCACGGCGAGTTCACCGCCACGCGGGGCAACATCCTGACGACCCTGGGGCAGAGCGACATCGCCGGCGGGAAGATGCTCGCGGTCACCGACCCGCCGCAGCACAAGCGGCTCAAGGACCCGCTGTCCCCGCACCTGACCAGGCAGGCGGTCCAGGCGTACGAGCCCGCGCTGCGGGAGTTCTCCCGCCGCCTGCTCTCGGTCGGTGCCCGGCAGGACACCTGGGACTTCGCGGCCCAGGCCGCGTACTACCCGATCGCGATCGCGGGGCTGCTGCTCGGCATCCCGGAGTCCTCCTGGAACCGGCTGAGCCACTTCACCTACGCGGCCGTCGCCGAGTCCGACCCGGACTACGCCGGAACCGGCGACTCCCGCTCCGCCGTGCTCAACCGGGCGCACTCCGAGATCTTCCTGTACTTCCACACCGAGGTGTCCCGCCCCGGCCGGGCCGAGGCGGACGACCTCATCGGGGCATTGTTGCGGGCCGCGCCGGAGGGCGAGCAGCTGAGCCGCGAGGAGGTGCTCCTCAACGCCTACAGCCTCCTCATCGGGGCGACCGTCACCACCTCCCACGCGGCCGCCGCCGGCCTGCTCGCCCTACTGGAGAACCCCGCCGAACAGGAGCGCTGGATGGCGAGCGGGGACACCGAGTCCCTGGTGGAGGAGATCCTGCGCTGGTCCTCACCCGCCAACCACGCGCTGCGGCACACGACCGGGGAAGTGCGGATGGGCGGCACGACCATCGGCGCCGGCCGGCCGGTCACCGCGTGGCTGGGCTCCGCCAACCGCGACGAGACCGTGTTCGACGAGCCCTTCCGCTTCCGGGCCGACCGGACCCCCAACCGCCACATCGCGTTCGGCGTGGGCGCCCACCGCTGCATCGGGACCCACCTGGCCCGGCTCGCCCTGACCGTCCTGTTCGACGAGATCGCCAGGAACTTCGAGCGGATCGAGTCGGCCGGGGAGCCGCGCCACCTGCACTCCACCTTCATCGCGGGGATCAAGAGCCTCCCCGTGCGAACGGTCCTGCGACCGGACGGAGCCGGGCTCCGCGACCTCCCACCACTCGGCGACACCTCTGAGGAAGCACTGTGACAGCCCCGGCACACCCGACGTCCGCCGCGCTCGAACCGGGCCCGGCCCCCTGGTCGCACCCCTCCCACCACGTGGTCCGGTGCCTCCGGCTCACCGGGGAGTTCGACCCCGCGGCGGCGCACCGCGCGCTGCAGGAGCTGACCGCGCGGCACGCCGTCCTGCGGACCGTGCTCCCCGCGTCCACCGGGCCGGCGGTGCCGCAGCCCGCCGCGCCGGACACCGGGGGCGCGGCGCAGCCCGACTTCGCCGCGGTCCGCGTACCGCCGGAGGAGGCGACCGCGCACGCCGCCCGGCTGGCCGCCGAGCCCTTCGACCTCGCCCGCGGCCCGCTGCTGAGGGTCCGTGCGCTTCGGGTCGGCGAGCAGGAGTGGCTGCTGCTCGCCGTCGCGCACCGGCTGGCGCTCGACCCGGTCTCCCTGGACGCCCTCCTCGTCGAGCACGCGCTCGCTTACACCGCCGTACGGCGGGGGGAGCCGCTCCCCGCCACGCAGGCCCCGGAGCTCCGCTGGCCCTCCGCCGCGGAGGCGACCGTCGAACTCGACCACTGGCTGGACCGGCCGGAGGCGCTCCCCGTCGTCGACCTGCCGACCGACCGGCCCCGCCGGCCCCGGACCTCCCGCCCCGGCGGCGTGGAACACTTCTCCCTTCCGGCCGGCCTCGCGCCGCGCCTGCGCGAACTGTCCGGAACGGCCGACGCGTCCAGCGCCCTGTGCGCCGCCGCACTCGCGCTGCTCGCCCGCCAGACCGGACAGCAGGCCGTCCCGCTCCTGGTCCCGGTCCGCCCCGACCCGGACACCCCGCTCGGCCGGCCGGAGACCGACGTCGTCCTGAACCTCCGACTGGACGGCGAACCGACCTTCCTGGACGTCGTCGAGCAGGCCCGGGCAGAGCTGGCCCGGGCCCGCGCGCACGCCACCGCCCTGCCGCCGGGAGCCCTGGCCGGGCCGGCCGGAGCCTGCGGCGACCCGG
The DNA here is from genome assembly GCF_044541955.1 of Kitasatospora sp. NPDC085464. Classification (NCBI taxonomy): domain Bacteria; kingdom Bacillati; phylum Actinomycetota; class Actinomycetes; order Kitasatosporales; family Streptomycetaceae; genus Kitasatospora; species Kitasatospora sp. NPDC085464. The sequence continues at coordinate 103,292 of NZ_JBITTM010000018.1, read as the reverse complement.
CCCGCCAGCCGGTGCCGGTCAGACTCGCCGCCCGGAACTTCGGCACCGCGCTGCCGGACTATCCCGGTGCCGCCTGCACCCCCGTCGACCTGCACCCGGGCACGGCCGCCCGGGACCTCTCGCTCGTCTTCGAGCTGCGCGGGGACGACCTGCGCGGAACGGTCGAGTACGACGCCGACCTGTTCGAGCCGGTCACCGCGCGGCGGCTGGCGCGGCGGATCGAGCTGCTGCTCACCGCCGCCGCGGAGAACCCGCACACACCGGTCGCCGCCCTGCCCGCGCTCCCGCCCGAGGAGCGCGCCCTCGTGGTGACCGAATGGAACCGCACCGGGCGGGCCTTCCCGCGCGACCGCACCACCGCCGCCCTGTTCGAGGAGCAGGTCCGCCGCGACCCCGCGGCGACCGCCCTCGAACACGAGGACGTCCGGCTCGGCTACGGCGAACTGAACACCCGGGCGAACCGGCTGGCCCACCGCCTGATCGCGTGGGGCGTGGGCCCCGACGTCCCGGTCGGCATCTGCCTGCCCCGGTCCGTCGACATGATCGTGTGCCTGCTGGCCGTGCTCAAGGCCGGCGGCGCCTACCTCCCGCTCGACCCGGACCACCCCGCGCAGCGGCTCGCCTTCGTGGTCGGCGACGCCGGGGCCCCGGTCGTCCTCACCGACACCGCCCACGCGGAGGCCTTCGCCGGGTCCGCCGCCCGGGTGCTCCGGCTCGACGCGCCGGACGACACGGCGCCGACGGACGGCCTCCCGGCGACCGACCCGGTCGTCCCGGCGGCCACCGCCGAGCACCTGGCGTACGTCATCTACACCTCGGGCTCCACCGGCGCCCCCAAGGGCGTCGCCGTCACCCACCGGGCCCTCAGCCGACTGGTCAAGGGCGCGGACTACGTACGGCTCGGGCCCGGCGAGGCGCACCTGCAGCTCTCCCCGCTCACCTTCGACGCCTCGCTGATCGAGCTGTGGGGCGCGCTGCTGAACGGCGGCACACTGGTCCTGCCGCCGTCCGGGCTGCCCTTCCCCGACCTGCTCAGGGTCGCGCTGCAGCGCCACCGGATCACCACGCTGCTGCTCGTCTCGCCCCAACTCCACGTGGCGGCCGAACAGTTCCCCGAGGAACTGGCCCGCGTCCGACAGCTGATGGTCGGCGGTGACGTCCTCTCGCCGGCCAGCGCCGCGCAGCTGCTGCCGCACCTGACCGACACCAGCTTCCTGCACGTGTACGGCCCCACCGAGTGCACCCTCTTCGCCACCTGGAAGCCCATCGAGGCCGCCGACACCACCCGCCCCACCATCCCCATCGGCCGTCCGATCGCCAACACCCAGACCTACGTCCTCGACGAGAACCTGGAACCGCAGCCCGTCGGCGTCGCCGGTGACCTCTGGCTCAGCGGCGACGGCCTGGCCCGGGAGTACCTGGGCCGCCCCGACCTCACCCGGGAACGGTTCCTGCCCGACCCGTTCGGGCCGCCGGGCAGCAGGATCTACCGCACCGGCGACCTGGCCCGCTGGCTGCCGGACGGCAACCTCGAATTCCTCGGACGCGGCGACGACCAGGTCAAGATCCGGGGGTACCGGATCGAGCTGGGCGAACTGGACGCGGCCCTCGCCGCGCACCCCGACGTCCGGGCCGTGGCCACCGTGGTCCGCGACGACGCGCCCGGCGGGCCGGCCCTGGCCGCCTACCTGGTGGGCGACGCGCGGCCCGACCACGCGCAGCTGCGGGAGTACATGGCGGCCCGGGTGCCGTCGTACATGATCCCGGCGGCCTTCGTCTGGCTCGACGAGATCCCGCTGACCGCGAACGGCAAGCTCGACCGCAAGGGCCTGCCCGCACCGGAGTACGACTCCGGGGCCGGCCCGGACACCGCCCCGCGCACCCCGGTGGAGGAACGGGTCCTGTCCGTCATGGCGCAGACCCTCGAACGCGAATCCGTCGGCCCCGACGACGACTTCTACGCGCTCGGCGGCAACTCGCTGCTGCTGGTCACGCTCTTCACCCACCTCCAGTCGGCCTTCCCCGACGCCGGGTTGAGCCTCGTGGACCTGCTGGACAACCGCGCCGGCAGGCAGATCGCCGCACTGCTGGAAACCCGGCGGGGCACCGCGTGACCGCCGACCCGACGCCCTGGCTGCTGGGCTCCCCGGCCGGCCGCGGGGCCGGGGAGCGGCTGTTCTGCTTCCCGCACGCGGGCGGCGGGGCGAGCGCCTTCGCCGCCTGGCGCCCGCACCTGCCCGACTCGGTGGACCTGCTCCCGGTCCAGCTCCCGGGCCGGGAGAACCGGGTCGGCGACCCGCTGCCGGCCACGCTCGAAGAACTCACCGTCCAGGTGGCCGGGGCCCTGCTCCCGCTGCTCGAACCGCCGTACGTCCTGTTCGGCCACAGCTTCGGGGGTCTGCTCGCCTACTCGCTGACCAGGCACCTGCACGAGCACGGCCACCCGCTGCCCCGGGCCCTGCTGATCTCCGGTGCCCGGCCGCCGCACCTGGCCGCCGACACCGCGTACCACGCGCTGCCCCACGACGAACTCCTCGACTTCCTGCGCGCCACCAACGGAGTTCCCGACGTCCTCCTGCAGCACGAGGAGTTCGTCCGCCGACTGCTGACCGGCCTGCGGGCCGACCTCGCACTCGCCGCCGAGTACCGGCCCGCCCCCGCCGCACCCCTGCCGTGCGACGTCCGGGTCTTCGCGGCGACGGAGGACCCGGTGGTCCCGCCCGCCGCCCTGGAGGGCTGGCGGGCCTACGCCGGCGGGGAGTTCACCGTCCACCGGCGGCCGGGCGACCACCACACGGTCTACGAGCCCTCCGGCGGCCTGTTCGACGCGATCGTGCGCTCGGGGCTGACCCGCCCATGACGGCCCGCGCCGGTACGGACCGGCCACGTGCCGCGAGAACACCCATGAGGAGATGACCCAGCATGCACACACCCGTGCCGACCCAAGCAACGGCGGCGCAGCCCGACCCGTCCCGCGGCGCGGCGTCCCGTGCCACCGGGGTCCCGCGCTTCCGCGGGGACCACCCGGCGGACACCCGCCTGCTGACCGCCTGTCTCGACGCCTTCGCGGACCAGACCGCGGCGCTGCCGCCGCGCGCCGAGCGCACCCCCGCCGAGCGCGACAGCGCGGAGCACGTCGCACGCGCCGCCCGGCAGGCCCGGCACCAGTTCCTCGACCTGCACGCGGGCCGCGTCTACGACGAACTCACCACCGGCCGCCGCCGCCAGGTCCGGGTGGACGACCTCGCGTTCGCGGCGGCGGAGGCCTACCCCGGGCTGGTCCCCAGCCGCGCGCAGATCGCCGCGGACCGCCTGGTCCCGCAATCCGCGAAGTCCGGCGGGGAGCTCGACCAGGGCGTCTTCTTCACCCACCTGCTGGGCCAGCGCGACACCGGCGAGCACCTGCTGCGGTCGATGCTGGCCCCCACGCCCCGGGCCCTGGAGCTGCTCCCCGAGTTCCGCCGGACCGGCCACCTGGACCTCGGCCAGGCCACCGTCCGCCGCGACGGCTTCGTGGCCGAGGTGACCATCTGCAACCAGCACGTCCTCAACGCCGAGGACGACGCGGTGGTGGAGGCCCTGGAGACCGCCATCGACCTGGCCCTGCTCGACGACGAGGTCGCGGTGGGCGTGCTGCGCGGCAGCGAGCTCTCCCACCCCCGGTACCGGGGCCGGCGGGCGTTCGGGGCCGGCATCAACCTGACCCACCTCTACGAGGGGAAGATCTCCTTCGTGGACTTCATGCTCCGGCGCGAGCTGGGGTACATCCGCAAGCTGATCCACGGACTGCGCAGCCCGGGGGACGACCTGCTCGACCTGCCCGGCGGCAAGCCCTGGATCGGCGCCGTCGAGACCTTCGCGATCGGCGGTGCGACCCAGGTCGCGCTCGTCCTCGACCGGGTCGTCGCGGGATCCGACGCCTACTTCTCGCTGCCCGCGCTCAACGAGGGCATCATCCCCGGCGCCGCCAACCTGCGGCTGGGCCGGGTGGTCGGGCGGCGGATGGCGCAGCGCCTGATCTTCCACGGCGAGCAGGTCCCGGCGGACAGCCCCCAGGCGCTGGCGCTCTGCGACGAGGTCGTCAAGCCCGACGAGGTCGACGCGGCCGTGGCCTCGGCGGCCGACCGGCTGGCCGACCCGGCCGTGCCCGCCAACCGCCGGATGATGCACCTGGCCGAGGAGTCCGACGACCTGTTCCGGACGTACCTGAGCCGGTACGCACTGGAGCAGTCCGTTCGGATGCACAGCGCGGACGTGGTGGCGAAGCTGGAGCGCACCTGGGTCAACCGGCGGGCGTCCGCGAAGCCGGACGGGGACTCCGCCGCGCAGGCCTGACGGACCGCCGTCCCTCCTCCGCCACCGGCCGCCCGGCACCGGCCGCCCGCCACCGCAGAGAACCCGAAGCGAACCCGCAGAGACCCCGCAGAGAAAGCGAGCCCCTCCCCATGTCCGCCACGGCCACAGCGTCCGAGCAGGGCCTCCGACCGGCGGCGACGGCGCTGCTGCCGTCCGCCACCCCGGTCCGGCTGGTCACCGAGACCGGCACCGCGGCCACGACCCCCTCGGGGTACCAGGCGCCCCCGGCCGAGCGGCTCCGCGAGGCGTACCGGCGGATGGTGGTGGGGCGGCGCTTCGACCAGCAGGCGACCGCACTGACCAGGCAGGGCCGGCTCGCCGTCTACCCGTCGAGCCGGGGGCAGGAGGCCTGCCAGATCGCCGGCGTCCTCGCCCTGCGGGACGGGGACTGGCTGTTCCCCACCTACCGCGACACCGTGGCCCTGGTCGCGCGGGGTGTGGACCCGGTGGAGGCGCTGACCCTGCTGCGCGGCGACTGGCACTGCGGCTACGACCCGACGGCGGTCCGGGTCGCGCCCCAGTGCACGCCGCTGGCCACGCAGCTGCTGCACGCCGTCGGCATGGCCGACGCCGTGCGCCGCAAGGGCGAGGACGGCGTGGTGATGGCCTTCGTCGGGGACGGCGGGACGAGCGAGGGCGACTTCCACGAGGCGCTGAACTTCGCCGCGGTGTTCCGTTCCCCGGTGGTCTTCCTGATCCAGAACAACCAGTACGCGATCTCCGTGCCGCTCTCGCGGCAGACCGCCGCACCGGCCCTCGCGTACAAGGGGGTCGGCTACGGGGTGCGCTCCGAACAGGTCGACGGCAACGACCTGGTGGCGGTGCTGTCGGTGCTGGACGCGGCCGTCGAGCACGCCCGTTCCGGTCAGGGCCCGTTCCTGGTGGAGGCCCACACCTACCGCGTGGACGGCCACACCAACGCCGACGACCCCGGCCGCTACCGGGACGAGGAGGAGGTCCGCCGCTGGGACGCCGCGGACCCGCTGGACCGCCTGGAGACCTACCTGCGCGGCGCCGGGCTGCTCGGCGAGCAGGACGTCGACTCCGCGCGGGAGGCGGGCGACGCCCTGGCGGCGGACCTGCGAGCACGGATCGACGTCGAGGAGCAGCCGGACCCGCTCGAACTCTTCGAGCACGTCTACGCCCAGCCCACCCCCCAACTGCGCGAGCAACGCGACCAGCTGGCCGCCGAGTCGGCCGACACGGAGAACTGACATGGGAACGGCCACGATGGCCCAGGCGCTCAACGCGGCGCTGCGGGACGCGCTGCGCGAGGACGAGCGGGTGCTGGTGTTCGGCGAGGACGTCGGCCGGCTCGGCGGCGTCTTCCGGATCACCGACGGGCTGACCGCCGAGTTCGGCGAGCACCGCTGCTTCGACACGCCGCTCGCCGAGTCGGGCCTGGTCGGGCTGGCCGTCGGGCTGGCGATGGGCGGGTTCCGGCCGGTGGTGGAGCTCCAGTTCGACGCCTTCGCCTACCCGGCGTTCGAGCAGATCGCCTCGCACGTGGCGAAGATGCGCAACCGCACCCGGGGGCGGGTCTCCCTGCCGATGGTCCTGCGCATCCCGTACGGCGGCGGGATCGGCGCCGTCGAGCACCACAGCGACTCCAGCGAGGCGTACTACGCGCACACCCCGGGGCTGAAGGTCGTCACCCCGGCGACCGTCGAGGACGCCCACTGGCTGCTGCGGGACGCCGTGCGGGATCCCGACCCGGTCGTGTTCCTGGAGCCCAAGAAGCAGTACTGGTCCAAGCAGGACGTCGACCTGGAACGGCGCGGGGCACCGCCCTTCGGCCGGGCGGCGGTCCGCCGCGTCGGACGCGACGCCACGCTGATCGCCTACGGCCCCGCCGTCCCGGTCGCGCTCGCCGCGGCGGCCGAGGCGGCGCTGGACGGCATCGAGCTGGAGGTCGTGGACCTGCGCACGCTCGTGCCCTTCGACGACGACACGGTGACGGCGTCGGTGCGGCGGACCGGCCGCTGCGTGGTCGTGCAGGAGGCGCAGGGGTTCGCGGGCGTCGGCGCCGAGATCGCCGCGCGGGTGCAGGAGCGCTGCTTCCACTCGCTGGCCGCACCCGTCCTGCGCGTGGCCGGGTTCGACATCCCCTACCCGCCGCCGAAGTTGGAGCACGCCCACCTGCCCGGGGTGGACCGGGTGCTGGACGCCGTCCACCGCCTGCAGTACGACGACGAGCCGGACACCCGGCACCTCGCGCGGGTGTCCTCGTGACCGCCTCGGCCGGGCCCCGGGTCTTCCTGCTGCCCGACCTGGGCGAGGGCCTCACCGAGGCGGAGGTCGTCGGCTGGCGGGTCGCCGCCGGGGACACCGTCGAGGTGGACCAGGTGGTCGTGGAGGTCGAGACGGTGAAGGCGGCCGTCGAGGTGCCCGTGCCGTACGCCGGGACGGTGCTGGAACTGCACGCCGAGGTGGGGGCGGTGGTCGCGGTCGGGGCGCCGCTGGTCTCCGTCGCTGCGGCCGCGCCCCCCACCTCCGGGCTGTCTCCCTCCTCCGAACTGCGCCCCTCCTCCGAGCTGCCTCCCGCGCGGGAGGCCCACGGCGAGGAGGCGCCGGCACCGAGCGGCAACGTCCTGGTCGGCTACGGGACGCGGCCGGTCCCGCCCGGCCGCCGCCGCGGCCGCGGCGCCACCGGCCGGACCGGGGCGCCGGAGCGGTCCGCCGCCCCGCTGGTGATCTCCCCGCTGGTCCGCGCGCTCGCGCGCGAGCACGGCGTCGACCTCGCCCGGCTCACGCCCAGCGGGCCGCACGGCGTCATCCTGCGCCGTGACGTCGAACGGGCTCTACGGCCCGCGGTGGATTCCGCTCCGCGGGAGCGCATCCCGCTGAGCGGCCTGCGTCGGGCCGCGGCCGAGAAGCTGACCCGCAGCAGTGCGGTCCCGACCGCCACCACCTGGGTCGACGTGGATGCCACCGGCCTGCTCCAGGCCCGGGACACCCTCCGGGACGCCGCCCCGGACCGGCCGATCGGGCTGCTCGCGCTGCTGGCGCGGATCTGCGTCGCCGCGCTCCGCCGGTTCCCCGAGCTGAACTCGACCGTGGATGCGGCGCGGGAGGAGATCGTCCGCTTCCCCCACGTGAACCTTGGCTTCGCCGCGCAGACCGACCGCGGTCTCGTCGTGCCCGTGGTGCGGGACGCGCACCTGCGGACGACCGCCGAACTGGCGGCCGAACTCGTCCGGTTGACCGCTCTGGCGCGCTCCGGCAGCCTGCCGCCGGGGGAGCTGACCGGCGGCACCTTCACGCTCAACAACTACGGCGTCTTCGGTGTCGACGGCTCCACGCCGCTCCTCAACCACCCCGAGGCCGCGATCCTCGGCGTGGGACGCGTCGTCGACAAGCCCTGGGTCGCGGACGGCGAGCTCGCCGTCCGCAAGGTCACCCAGCTGTCCCTCACCTTCGACCACCGGGTCTGCGACGGGGCGGTGGCCGGCGGCTTCCTGCGCTACGTCGCGGACTGCGTGGAGCGCCCGGCCCTGCTCCTCGCCGCCCTCTGACCACCGCCGCCGCCCCGCCCGCACCGTCCCGCCACCGCAGCACCCCGCCCAGCACCGCCCGATCCGCACCCCTCCGCAGGAGTTGACGATGAGCCCGGCCTTCCCCCTGGTCCGCACCACGAGTCCGGTGCCGGAGGCGGAACGCGCGGCGATCCTGGCCGCACCGGAGTTCGGCCGGCACTTCACCGACCACATGGCCCAGGCCCTCTGGACACCGGAAGCCGGCTGGCACGACCGCTCCGTGGGCCCGCTGACGCCGTTCTCCCTGCACCCCGGCACGGCCGCGCTGCACTACGCCCAGGAGGTCTTCGAGGGGCTCAAGGCCTACCGGCACGCCGACGGCAGCGTCTGGCTGTTCCGCCCCGAGCGCAACGCGCGCCGCTTCGCCCGCTCCGCGGCGCGGATGGGCCTGCCCCCGCTCCCGGAGGAGGACTTCCTCGCGAGCGTCGAGGCCCTGGTCCGCGCGGACGAGCCCTGGGTACCGGTGACCGCGGGCGAGGAGAGCCTGTACCTGCGGCCGTTCATGTTCGCCGCCGAGACCTTCCTCGGTGTCCGTCCGGCCGAGCGGGTCGCCTACTCCGTGATCGCCTGCCCCACCCGGCCGTACTTCTCCGCGGGCACCGGCGGCGTGGCCCTGTGGGTCAGCACGACCTACACCCGGGCGGGCAGGGGCGGCACGGGCGCCACGAAGTGCGGCGGCAACTACGGGGCGAGCCTGGCCGCGCAGGCGGAAGCCCTGCAGCACGGCTGCGACCAGGTCCTCTACCTCGACAGCACGGACGAGGAGGGCTGCATCGAGGAGTCCGGGGCGATGAACCTCTTCCTGGTCACCGCCGCCGGCGAGCTGGTCACCCCGGCACTCGGCACCATCCTGGAGGGCGTCACCCGCGACACCGCGCTCACGCTCGCCCCCGACTTCGGCCTGGCTCCGGTCGAACGCCCCGTCACCTTCAAGGAGTTCCGGGCCGGCCTCGCCGACGGCACCATCACGGAGGTCTTCGCGGCGGGCACCGCCGCCGTCCTCACCCCGGTCCTCGGCATCAAGGGCGAGGGCTACGCCCTGACCGTCGGCGACGGCACACCCGGCCGGCTCACCACGGCCCTGCGCGAGCGGATGCTCGACCTCCAGTACGGCCGGGCCGAGGACACCCACGGCTGGCTGCGGCGCGTCCTGTGAGCACCGCCGTCCTCGTCCTGCTCGGCCTCCTCACCACGGCTCTCGGCTCCCTCTGGGCCGCCGACTTCCGGGGGATCGTGACCCGCCTCCACCGCCGCCAGCTCGCCGAGCGCGCCGGCCTCCCCCCGCACCTGCGCCGGGCAGCCCCTCCCCCGACCGCCCCGACCGCCCAACGCGCCCTCGGCGCCCTCCTCGCCCTCGTGGGCCTCACCCTGCTCCTCACCGGCCTCCACGCCCTCACGTCCTGACGGCCGGGGCCCGGGCGGTGGCGCGGTACTCCCCCGGCAGGCGGCCGGACACCGACGAACTGCCGGCGCTCGACGCACCGGAGGGGCGTACGAGAGTCGGTGCGCGCCGGGTAGACGATGGCGCATGGACCCGAGACCCGTGCGCATTGGGCGTCTCATCTTCGTCACCTACGTTCTAGGCATGACAGAAAAGCGAGTTGACGATGCGTCGGCCGTGCTGGTGGTCGGCGTCTCCGGGACGGTCGGGCGGCACGTCGGGCTGCAGCTCGCGGCCGCCGGGGCACGGGCGCGGACGCTGACGCAGCGGGACCTGCTCGACCCGGCGTCCCTGGAGGCGGCGGCGCAGGGCGTCGACGCGGTGCTGCTGGGGTGGCCGCACCCGACGGCGGAGGCGGCGACGGACGCGGTGGGTGTGCTGGCCCGGGAGGTCGGGCGGGTGGTCTTCCTCTCCTCGGCGGCCGTCCGGGACGTCCCCGAGCAGCCGGAGGGCGAGATCGAGGCGCTGCTCGCCCGGAGCGGGGTGCGGTACACCGTGCTGCGGGCTTACGGGTTCGCAGCCGCGCTGCAGTGGGCGGAGGAGATCCGCGCCGGCGACGCCGTGCGGGGCTACGGCGGTGCGGCCGAGCTGAACCCGGTGGACGAGCGGGACATCGCGGCGGTCGCCGTCCGGGCCCTGGTCGAGGACGGCCACGCCGGCGCCCGGTACGTGCTGACCGGCCCGGAGTCGCCGACCCAGGCCGAGCAGGTGGGCATCATCGGGGAGGCGGCCGGCCGGCCGGTGGCCTGGGAGGAGATCCCGCGCGAGGCCGCCCGCCACCGCATGACGGCCACCGGCCGGCCCGGGTCGGCGATCGACAGCACGCTGGACTTCATCCACGCCCGCATCGCCGACCCCGAGCCGGCCACCACCACCGTCCAGGACCTCACCGGCCACCCGGCCCGCAGCTTCCGCACCTGGGCCGCCGACCACGCCGCGCTGTTCCGCTGAGGCGGCGCCGCCCGCGGCCCGGGGGCCGGGCCCGTCGGGATCAGATCCCGAGGCCGCGGATGATCAGGTCCAGCAGGGCGAAGCAGAACAGCGAGATGCCCACGAACCCGTTGGTCTGGAAGAACGCCCGGTTCAGCTTCGACAGGTCGTTCGGCTTCACGATGGTGTGCTCGTAGACGAAGGCCCCCGCGACGACCGCCAGGCCGACCCAGAAGGCCGCCCCGGCGTGCGTCAGGACCGCGAACCAGCCCAGCAGCAGCGTGGTCAGGACGTGGCAGACGCGCGCGCCCCGGATGGCCGCGGGGATGCCGAACCGGGCCGGCACCGACCGCACCTTGCCGTGGCGGTCGGACTCGACGTCCTGGCAGGCGTAGATGAGGTCGAAGCCGCCGATCCAGATGCCGACGGCGACACCCAGGACCACGGCCTCCCAGGACCAGCTGCCCGTGACCGCGAGCCAGGCGCCGACCGGGCCCATGGCCTGGGCCAGGCCGAGGATCGCCTGCGGGAAGTCCGTGAAGCGCTTGCCGTATGGGTAGACCACCATCGGCACCACGGCGACCGGCGCGAGCGCCAGGCAGAGCGGGTTGAGCATCGCCGCCGCGCCGAGGAAGACCACCAGCGCGACCGCCGAGCCGATGTACGCGGTCCTCAACGACACGGCGCCGGTGACGAGTTCACGCCCGGCCGTGCGCGGGTTGCGGGCGTCGATCTCGCGGTCGATGATCCGGTTCGCCGCCATCGCGAAGGTCCGCAGGCCGACCATGCACACCGTCACGACGAACAGCTGGCCCCAGTGCACCCGCTTGTCGGCGAGGAACATCGCGGTCAGCGCGGCGATGTACGCGAAGGGCAGGGCGAAGACCGAGTGCTCGATCATCACCAGGCGCAGGAACGCCTTCGTGCGCCCCGGGGTTTCGACGGCCGCCGTGCTCACAGTCCGTACTCCTTCCAGCGGCGGGACACCAGTGCGGCGGTGGCCGGGTCCGAGGACACCATCTCCGGCCAGCCGCCGTCACGCGTGTAGCCCTCCTCGGGCAGCTTGCGGGTCGCGTCGATGCCCGCCTTGCCGCCCCAGAACTGCTGGTACGAGGCGTGGTCGAGGTGGTCGACCGGGCCCTCGACCACGGTGAGGTCCCGGCTGTAGTCGACGTTGCCGAAGGCCCGCCAGGCGACTTCCTGGTAGTCGTGCACGTCGCAGTCGGCGTCCACCACGATGATCAGCTTGGTCAGCGACATCATGTGCGCGCCCCAGATCGCGTGCATCGTCTTCTGGGCGTGCTTGGGGTACTTCTTGTCGATCGAGACGATCACGCAGTTGTGGAAGCCGCCGGCCTCGGGCAGGTCGTAGTCGACGATGTCCGGGATGATGATCTTCAGCAGCGGCAGGAAGAACCGCTCGGTGAACTTGCCCAGCGGGCCGTCCTCCGTCGGCGGGCGGCCGACCACGATGGACTGCAGGATCGGACGGCGGCGCATCGTCACGCAGTCGATCTTCAGCGCCGGGAACGGCTCCTGCGGGGTGTAGAAGCCGGTGTGGTCGCCGAACGGCCCCTCGGGCAGCATCTCGCCGGGCTCCAGCCAGCCCTCCAGGACCACCTCGGCGTCGGCCGGGACCTGCAGCGGGACGGTCTTGCAGTCGACCATCCGCACCCGCTCCCCGGCGACGAAGCCGGCGAAGAGGTACTCGTCGATGTCGCCCGGCAGCGGCGCGGTGGCCGCGTAGGTGACGGCGGGCGGGCAGCCGAAGGCGATCGCGACCGGCAGCCGCTCGCCCCGCTTCGCCGCCACCGCGTAGTGGTTGCGGCTGTCCTTGTGGATCTGCCAGTGCATGCCGATGGTGCGGCGGTCGTGCCGCTGGAGCCGGTAGAGGCCCAGGTTGCGGACGCCGGTGTCCGGGTCCTTGGTGTGGGTGAGGCCCAGGTTGAAGAAGGAGCCGCCGTCGAGCGGCCAGGTGAAGAGGGCGGGCAGCGCGTCCAGGTCGACGTCGTCGCCGGTGAGCACGACCTCCTGGACGGGGGCGTCGCCGGGCTTCACGTGCCGCGGCGGGACGTGCGCCATGGAGGCGAGCTTGCCGAAGGCGTCCCGGAACCCGGTGAAGCCCTGCGGCAGCTCCGGCTTGAGCAGGCCGGCGATCTTCTCCGAGATGTCGTCCGGGCCCTTGAGGCCGAGCGCCTTGGCCAGGCGCCGCTCGGTGCCGAAGACGTTCATCGCGAGCGGCATCGACGAGCCCTTGACGTTCTCGAAGAGCAGCGCGGGGCCCTTGGCCTTCTGCACACGGTCGACGATCTCGCCGATCTCCAGGTGGGGGTCCACCTCCGCCTTGATGCGCTTGAGGTCGCCCTCGCGGTCGAGGGCCCGGAGAAACGAGCGGAGATCGTCGTATGCCATGCCTGTCAGTATCCGCCACCCGATAGCCTGGCTTGCGTCAAGGGCCCCGGCAAGGCGCCCGCCACGCCGCCCGCTGGGGGAAGATCGCAGCCATGTTGCGGATCCTGCTGACCATCGTCCTTCCGCTCGCGTTCTGGGTCTGGGCGTTCGTCGACTGCCTGACCACGCCCGAGGACGAGGTGAAGCACCTGCCGAAGGTGGTCTGGGTGCTGATCGTGCTGCTGTTCCCGCCGCTCGGGCCGATCGCCTGGCTGATCGCCGGCAAGCAGCGCGGCTTCCTGCGGGCCGCGACCCCCGACGGCCACCCGGGGCACCCGGCGGCCGACGGCCCGGGGCGCGCCCCCGGGCGCGGCGGGCGGCCGCTCGCGCCGGACGACGACCCCGAGTTCCTCGCCTCGTTGAAGAGGAACGACAAGGACCACGAGGACATGCTCAAGCAGTGGGAGGCCGATCTGCGCCGCCGCGAGCAGGAGCTGCGCGACCGGGACGAGCCGGGGGACGGCCGCAGGAGCTGATCACGGGGGCGGCGCGGGGTACCTCCAACAGCCCACCCGGGCGACCTCGGGTGGGCTGTCGCCTTTTTGGCGCTTCCCTACGACTGGACGCCGCCCCACCCTGACATCCGCCCGCCGGACCCCCGGCTTGAGCGGACCTTGAGCAGCACCCAAGACGACCGGCCTACATTACTGAGGGACGGCCCTGACCTGCGCTTTCCTTCACGCTCAGATCATCGGACCATCATCTGTCCGACAACCCCCGGTATTCGAACGAACACCGAGCGCACCGGCTCCGACCCGACCGCTTCTGTGCAGGCCTCACAGCTAAACGAACCCGACCTTGTACGGAATCGACGCCGAAACCAGCGCACGGCCCCTCGTACAGTCATAAGTGAAGAAAGTGATTCGCGGCCGGGGGCACAGCAGACGTTGGCTGTCGGACAGTTCCCTCACCCTTGGAGTGGTTCGAGATGACGGTTGTGCATGAGGCGCCGGTCGACGGCGAGGTCCACGAGGTCCCGGCCGACGCCCGCGGGCGGGTCGCCGAGCTGCACGAGCTGCGCGAGAAGGTCCGCCGCGGCCCGAGCGACAAGGCCACCGAAGCCCAGCACGCCAAGGGCAAGCTGACCGCCCGCGAGCGCATCGAGCTGCTGCTGGACGAGGGCTCCTTCCACGAGGTCGAGCCGCTGCGCCGGCACCGCGCCCAGGGCTTCGGCCTGGAGGCCAAGAAGCCGCACACCGACGGCGTCGTCGTCGGCTGGGGCACCGTGCACGGCCGCACCGTCTTCACCTACGCGCACGACTTCCGGATCTTCGGCGGCGCACTGGGCGAGGCCCACGCGCAGAAGATCCACAAGATCATGGACATGGCCATCGCGGCCGGTGCGCCGCTGGTCTCGCTGAACGACGGCGCCGGTGCCCGCATCCAGGAGGGCGTCACCGCGCTGGCCGGCTACGGCGGCATCTTCCAGCGCAACACCAAGGCCTCCGGCGTCATCCCGCAGATCTCGGTGATGCTCGGCCCGTGCGCCGGCGGCGCCGCGTACTCCCCCGCGCTGACCGACTTCGTCTTCATGGTCCGCGAGACCTCGCAGATGTTCATCACCGGCCCGGACGTGGTCCAGGCGGTGACCGGCGAGAAGATCACCCAGAACGGCCTCGGCGGCGCGGACGTCCACGCCGGCGTCTCCGGCGTGGCCCACTTCATCTACGACGACGAGCAGTCCTGCATCGAGGAGGTCCGCTACCTCCTGTCGCTGCTCCCGCAGAACAACCGCGAGATGCCGCCGTCCGTGGTGAGCGAGGACCCGGTCGAGCGGCGCAACGACAGCCTGCTGGACCTGGTGCCCGCCGACGGCAACCGCCCGTACGACATGCGCAAGGTCATCGAGGAGATCGTCGACCACGGCGAGTACCTGGAGGTCCACGAGCGCTGGGCCACCAACGTGCTGTGCGTGCTGGCCCGGGTCGACGGCCACGTCACCGGCATCATCGCCAACCAGCCGCAGTCGCTGGCCGGCGTGCTGGACATCAACGCCAGCGAGAAGGCCGCCCGCTTCGTGCAGATGTGCGACGCCTTCAACATCCCGCTGGTCACCCTGCTCGACGTGCCCGGCTTCCTGCCCGGCGTCGACCAGGAGCACGGCGGCATCATCCGCCACGGCGCCAAGCTGCTGTACGCGTACTGCAACGCCACCGTGCCGCGCATCTCGCTGATCCTGCGCAAGGCCTACGGCGGCGCCTACATCGTGATGGACTCCCGCTCCATCGGCGCCGACCTCTCCTACGCCTGGCCGACCAACGAGATCGCCGTCATGGGCGCCGAGGGCGCTGCCAACGTCATCTTCCGGCGCGAGATCAACGCCGCCGAGGACCCGGACGCCATGCGCGCCCAGAAGATCAAGGAATACAAGAGCGAGCTGATGCACCCGTACTACGCGGCCGAGCGCGGCCTCGTGGACGACGTCATCGACCCGGCCGAAACCCGCCAGGTGATCGCCTCCGCCCTGGCCATGCTCCGCACGAAGCACGCCGACCTGCCGAGCCGCAAGCACGGCAACCCGCCGATGTAGCAGCGCGGTCCACCGCAGCAGGCCGTACCGAGAGCCGACCCACACCACAATCCACCGGGGGAGAAACCAGGACATGACCGCTTCCGCCGAACCCCTCGTCCGCATCGTCCGCGGCAGCCTCACCGACGAGGAACTCGCCGCCCTGACCGCCGTTCTGATGGCCCGCGCCGCAGCCGCGCAGCAGGCCGCCGGCAACGCGCCGATCGAGCCGATCGCCAACTGGCAGCGCCTGGAGCGCCGCCCGGCCTACTACTCGCCGGTCAGCTGGCAGCAGGCCGCCTGACGGTCCGCGGCTTCCGCCGACGGCCGGTCGCCCCGTCCGGGTGACCGGCCGTCGGCCGTTCCCGGGCGGCGCACGCCCGCTTCGCGCCCGTCCGTTCCGCGCGGGCCGGACCGACCGCCGGACGGCTCGGTAGGATGCCTACCGGTCGGTGTGCCTCCGCCGCCCCGTCGGCCCCATGGGATCGGTCGCTGCCGAGGTACCAGAACTTTCCAGGGAGGCTGCGATGGCCAGGCAGGCCCGCGCGCTGGCGACCCGCCAGGCGGTACTCCTCGCGGCTGCCGAGGTGTTCGACGAGCGGGGTTACGCCGCCGCCACGATGTCCGAGATCCTGGACCGCGCCGGCGTCACCAAGGGCGCGCTGTACTTCCACTTCCGCTCCAAGGAGGAGCTGGCCCTCGCCGTCATCGAGGGGCAGGGCGCCTGGATCGCCGGCTGGGAGCCGTCCTCGGACAGCTCGGTGCAGAACCTGATCGACCTCGGGTACGCCTTCGCCCGCGCGCTCCGGGACGACCCGCTGGTGCGCGGCAGCATCCGGCTGACGATCGAGCACGGCAGCTTCACCCAGCCGCAGATCGCGGCCTACCAGGGGTGGATGGACCTGGTCCGGGAGCTGCTGGAGCAGGCCCGGGACGCCGGCGACCTCCACCCGGGGATCGACCTGGCCGCGGCCTCCGGGGTGATCACCGGGGCCGTCACCGGGATCCAGCTGAGCTCCCAGGTGCTGTCCGGCCGGGAGGACCTGATCCAGCGGATGGCCGACCTGTGGACGCTGCTGCTGCCCGGCCTGGTCCAGCCGCACGCGCTCGCCCGGCTGAGCGTGGCCGAGCGCGCCTGACGGACCGGCGCGCCTGACGACCGGCGCACCTGACGGACGAGCCCGCCTGACGGCCGGGCACGGCCGCGCCCGGCCGGCGAGCGGCGCGGATCAGACCCGGTAGCCGGCCCGGTTCTCGGCCGCCACCAGGGCGGGCAGCGCGGCCGTCCAGACCCGCCGCACGGCCTCCACCCGGGGCCGGTCGGTCTCCTCTCCCGCCAGCAGCACCTGGCCGGCCGCCGCCGCGGTGAGCAGTTCGGCGGCGGCCCGGCGGTCCACCCCGGGGCACAGTTCGCCGGCCTCGGCGGCGCGGTCCAGCAGACGGTGGACGACCGCGGTGAGACTGCGCCAGGTGGCGTCCGGGCCGGGCGGGCCCGGCGGGCCGTCCCGGTTCTCGTCCCGGCGCGGGACCTGGCGGCCGAGCCGGACGCCGGCCCGCACCACCACGTCCTCACGCAGCATCCGGGCCAGCTCGTGCGAGAAGTCGATCAGCCCCTGGAGCGCCGGGCCGTCGGCGCGCAGGGCCCGCAGCGCGGCCGAGCCGATCTCCCGCCCGGCGGCGCCGCGCACGCCGTCCGCGAGGGCCTGCTTGGACACGAAGTGGAAGTAGAGCGCGCCCTTGCTCACCCCGGCCCGGCGGCTGATGTCGACCAGGCTGGCGGCCTCGAAGCCCACCCGCGCGAAGGTCTCCGCCGCGGCGAGCAGCACGGCCTGCCGGGTCCGCCCAGCCCGTTCCTGCTTGACCACTGGCCCCCTCCGGACTCGACCGGGCGCGTTCCCTCCCCCGGCCCGGCTGCTGTCGGCGCGCCCCCTGCCGGGAGCGGCGCTCGCATGCGGACGGCTGCGACCGAAACCGCATGGTTGGTATCTAATCTAGCGCCTGCGTCGCCCCCGCCGTCCAGCGGGGACGGCCCCCCGCCCAAGGTCTGCGGTCATCCGTAGGGCATTGCCCCAGCCCACGGGGCGGGTAGCGTGAACGGGCCGGGCTGCGCGGCCGGGGCACCCCAGTCGCCGAACACAAACCGGGTGGTATGTATGTTTTGCTCGGGCGTCCATGGCGGCCGCCCGACCGACACCCTGGGAGCGGGGGCCAGTCATGCCATCGATCGTAGAGCCGGACCCCCACGGCGCTTACGCGCACCCCGGGCACGGCCCCGGTACCGGCCCCGGGGCCGGCTACGACTTCCACGACCGGACCGTCTCCCGGCACCTGGTGCACCGCTCCTCGGTCTCCGAGGTCCTCCTCACCGGCTGGCAGGCCACCGGCCCGTACGACTTCCTGCTCGGCGCCCAGTGGCCCCGGCTGCACGGCTTCTACCGGCTGCCCGGGGACCGCTACCACGACCCCGTGCTGATGGCCGAGACCGTCCGGCAGGCCGGGCTGCTGATCGGCCACGCCGGGTTCGGGGTGCCGCGCGGCCACCACTTCGTGATGGAGGACCTCTCCTACGCCCTCGGCGAGTCCGGCCTGCCCGGTCTGGCCGTCGGCGCGGGCCCGGCCTCCCTCATGCTCGCCGTCGGCTGCGAGGACGTCCGGATGCGGCACGGACAGCTCGCCTCGCTGCGGGTGCACGCCGAGATCACCCGGGACGGCCGGCCGATCGGCCGGGGCTCGGGCCAGCTGCGCGTGCTGTCCCCCGGCTCGTACGCCCGGCTGCGCGGTCCGGGACTACACGCCGTCGCGCCGCGGCCGCCGGCCCCCACGGCGCCCGAACTCGTCGGCCGTGCGCAGCCCGCCGACGTGGTGCTCAGCCCCACCCTGCGGCCGGACACCTGGCTGCTGCGCGCCGACGCCGCGCACCCGGTGCTGTTCGACCACGAGCTGGACCACGTGCCCGGGATGCTGGTCCTGGAGGCGGCCCGGCAGGCCGCCCAGCGGCTGCGCCACCCCGAGCCGGTGGTGCCGGTCGAGCTGGTGACCTCCTTCGACCACTACATCGAGCTGGACCGGCCCTGCTTCGTCCGGGCCGTCCCGGAACCGGCCGCGGACGGCCGCCGGCTGCCCGTACGGGTGCAGCTGGTCCAGGACGGGCGGACGGCGGCCGAGTGCCGGCTGCTCACCGAGCCGCAGGACGGACCGTTGGACGGGCCCGCGGAGCGGCCGACGGTGCCGGCCCGGCGGGACGCCCTCGACGGCCGCCCCACCGCGCCGGGCCTCGGCAGCACCCGGCTGCCGCTGGCCAGCTGACCGGCCCCGCCGCCCGGGCCGCCGGGCCGCCGGCAGCGCCGGGGCGTCAGGCGGCCACCAGCGCCGAGGACGGCCGCCCGGCGTGCATCACGCTGAGGTTGGTCGCCAGTCTGACCGGGTCCTGCGCCAGCCAGAGCCGCAGTGCCGCGCCCAGGGCGGCGCTGGCCGACTCGATCCGGACGTCGGTGATCTGCGCGATCCGGGCCGCGCCGGGCACCAGCAGGTCGGCCAGCGCGGTCGGCAGCCAGACCGTCAGGGCGCACGGCGCCGGCATCGCGAGCGCGCCCAGCAGCCGGTAGGCGTCCCCCGGCGCGCTGAGCGTGGGGATGATGTCCAGCAGGGCGTCCGCCACCACCTCGGACACGTCGCTCCGGTGTCCCTGGGCGAGCCGGCGGAGCAGCAGCTGCTCGCCGGCGGTGATTCGGACGGTCAGCATGACCTCGTCGCACTCCATTGCGCGATTTCCTCCTCAGTTCCTCCCCGTACCGGCGCGGACGCGGCCGGCACGAACTACCCCTGTCGCACCTCGGCCCGGCCACCTCCTGCGGAAAGCCGGGCCGTCGGGTGACTGCGCCCCGGTCAGATCCCCGCGTAGGAGTGCTTGCCGGTGACGAAGATGTTCACGCCGTAGTAGTTGAAGAGCCAGCAGGCGAAGGCCGCCAGCGCCAGGTAGGCCGCCTTGCGGCCCTTCCAGCCGGCCGTCGCACGGGCGTGCAGGTAGCAGGCGTAGGCGACCCAGGTGATGAACGACCAGGTCTCCTTCGGGTCCCACTCCCAGTACTTGCCCCAGGCCGCCTCGGCCCAGATCGCGCCCGCGATGATGGTGAAGGTCCACAGCGGGAAGACCAGGGCGTTGATCCGGTAGGACAGCTTGTCGAAGGTCGACGCGGCGGGCAGCCGGCGCCAGATCGACGCCGAGGTGCCCAGCGGTCCGGTGGTCAGGCCGGCCGCCGTCCGCTTGTCGAAGGAGTCCTTGCCGAGGTACAGCAGCGTGGCGATGAACGCCGCGTAGAAGGCGCCGCCGCAGAAGATCGCGGTGGACACGTGGATCGCCAGCCACGGCGAGTGCAGCGCCGGGACGAGCTGCTCCGAGTCGGTATACAGCACCGTGGTGGCGATGCCGAGGGTCAGCAGCCCCGCGAGGACGACCGGCAGGCCGAGCCAGCGGACGTTCTTCTTCGCCGCCAGCAGCACCAGGTAGGCGGCCGTCATCGCGAAGGCGAAGGCGCAGGAGAACTCGTACATGTTGCCCCACGGCCAGCGGGACACCGACAGGCCGCGGGCGACGATGCCGCCGCCGTGCAGCAGCAGCCCGAGGACGGTCAGCGAGACGGCGATCCGGCCGGCCATGTCGGCCTTCTCGTTGGTGCCGGCCGCGCCGGGACCGTCCTCCTCCTCGGCGCCGCGGCCGCTGGTGACCACCGTCGCGCCCTCGCCCGCGATCGCGGTGCGGGTGAGCGTGGTGGTACCGCCGCCGGCCCCCGCGACGGTGACGGTGACCGTCTTCGCGGCCTTCTTCCCGTCGGCCGCGGCGACGGTCTCGCCCAGGGTGCCCGCCTGTTCCTTGGAGCGGACGGCGACGGCGCCCTTGCTGCCGAACGTCCACTCGATCATGTGGGCGAACATGGCGAGCGTGTAGACCACCATCGCCGAATAGATCAGCTTGTTGGAAAGGTCGGCCAGCTGTGGGTCGACCGCCGAGGCGAGATGCACCGTCTACTCCTTGGAGTTCTGGTCGGCAGGGACTGCGGGGTCCGAGGCCTCGGCCTCGGGGTCGTCGGGCACGGCGGGGTCGTCGGGCACGGCGGGCTCCCCGGCGGGGGAGGCGGCTCCGTCCTCCGCCTCGGTGGCCGGGGCGTCGTCCTGGAGGTCCACCGCGAGTTCGGCCAGCTCCTCGGCGATCTTCGCCGACTCGCTGCGGGCCAGCCCGGCCAGCTCCACCTGGGTACCGCCGCCCGGCAGGGCGACCGCCCGCACCCAGATCCGGCGGCGCTGGATGAACAGCGAGCCGATCAGGCCGAGGATCGCCAGCACGGCGCCGGTCAGCGCGATCGCGTTGCCGGGGCGGTGCGAGACGTTGAAGCTGGCCCACTGCTTGTAGCCCTCGAAGGTGACGGAGCCGTAGCCGTCGGGGAGGGTCCAGCCCTGGCCGGGCTTGAGCCGGGCCTTGGCCGGCTGGCCGTCCTGGGTGAGCTGGGTGAGCTTGCGGGTGTTGAGCTGGTAGACGTTCTGCGGCAGGCCGGAGTCGGTGCCGAGGTCGCCCGCGAAGGCGTTCAGCACCAGCTCGGGGGCGGCGTCGCCGGGGAACAGCGAGACCGGGCCGGTGCCCTCGAAGCTCAGCGGGGCGGTCGGCAGGAAGAAGCCGGAGAAGCCCATCTGGGTCTTGGTGCCGTCGGGGCCCGTGCCGTAGTCGGACACCTTCACGACGCCGGTGGACGTCAGGTTGGCGTCCTGCGGCAGGAACGGGACGGCCCCCTGGTAGACGACGTCGCCCTGCGCGTTGCGGACGGTGATCACCGGGGCGTAGCCGTGGCCGATCAGGAAGACCTTGCTGCCGCCGATCTCCAGCGGGTGGTTGACCTCGATCGTGGACTTCCTGAGCTTCGACGAGTCGCTGCCGGAGTAGTACTCGACGTTCGCGGTGAACTGCCGGGCGGCGCCGATCTGGTCGCCCTTGGTCTGGAACTTCGACGTGAAGCCGTCCAGCTTCAGGTAGAACGGGTCGAGGTCCTGGTTGCCGTAGAACCGGGTGCCGTTGAAGTCGTCGAGCTGGGTGATGGTGTTCGAGTAGCCCTCGCCCTCGACCATCAGCTTGCCGCCCGTACCCGACGCCAGGCTGGCCCAGGCGAAGCCGCCGAGCAGCGCGAACAGGGACAGGTGGAAGAGCAGGTTGCCGACCTCGCGCAGGTAGCCCTTCTCGGCGGCCACCGCGCCGCCGGACAGGTTGGCGCGGAAGCCGCGCTTGCGCAGCAGCCGGTGCGCGGCGGCGTTCACCGCGGCGGCGTCCGCCTCGGTGCGCCACACCGCGTGCACCGGCATCCGGGTCAGGTTGCGCGGCGCGGCCGGCGGCTGGGAGCGCAGCACGCCGACGAACTGCCAGGTGCGCGGGACGATGCAGCCGGCCAGCGAGACGAACAGCAGGATGTAGATCGCGGAGAACCAGACCGAGCTGTAGACGTCGAACAGCTGGAGCTTCTCGTAGATCGGCGCGACGGTGCCGTGCTGCGCCTTCCACGCCTCGACCTTCAGCTGCCCCTGGCCGTTCTGGTACTGGGGGATCAGCGAGCCCGGGATGGCGGCCAGCGACAGCAGGAAGAGCAGGATCAGGGCGACCCGCATCGAGGTCAGCTGACGCCACATCCAGCGCGCCCAGCCGAACGCGCCCATGCCGGTCGGTCCGTCGGACTCGACCGGGGCGGTGCTGAGCCGCTCGGCGGCGGCGTCGTCCGGCGCCGGCGGCTGCTCGGTCTCGGTCGTGGTGTTGCTCACGGTCAGATTCCGATCGAGGAGTCGGCGGTCCAGGACTGCAGTTCGCTCATCCAGGAATCCCAGATCCCGGTGACGAGCAGCAGACCGACCGCGACGAGCATGCCGCCGCCGATCCGCATCACGAGCGGGTAGTGCCGCTTGACCCACCCGAAGGCGCCCAGCGCCCGGCGGAAGGCCACCGCGGCCACGATGAACGGTACGCCGAGGCCCAGGCAGTAGAAGGTCATCAGCATGGCGCCGCGCGCCGCGTCGGCCTGGTTCAGGGCCAGGTTCTGGACGGTCGCGATGGTCGGGCCGAGGCAGGGCGTCCAGCCGACGCCGAAGACCACGCCCAGCAGCGGTGCGCCCAGCAGGCCGACCGCCGGGCGGCGGTGCGAGCGCACCTCGCGCATGCTCAGGCCGGGGACGAGGCCCATGAAGGCGAGCCCCATCACGACGGTCACCGCGCCGAGCACCATCGAGATGACGCGCTTGTGCTCCTGCAGGGTGTCACCGAACTGGCCGAACAGCGCACCACCGGAGACGAACACCGCGGTGAAGCCGAGGATGAAGAGCGTCGCGCCGAGCGCCATCCGGCCGCGCCGCACGCCGCGCGCGTCCGCGAGGTCGGCCGCGGAGAAGCCGGTCACGTACGAGAGGTAGCCCGGGACGAGCGGCAGCACGCACGGGGAGAAGAACGACACCAGCCCGGCCGCCAGCGCGATCGGCGCGGCCACCAGCAGCGCCCCGCTCTGGAGCGTTCCGGTGTTGTCGGCGAGTTGCTGGGGCAGGCTCACTGCTTCTGCTCCGCGACCACCGGCTGGAGGATCGACTCCAGCGCGTCCTGGGTCGTGCCGCCGATGGCGCGGGCGGCCAGCTTGCCGTCGCGGTCGACGATCAGGGTGGTCGGGATGGACTGCGAGTTGAGGCTGCCCTTGGGGAACCTCAGCAGCTGGGTGCCGGCCGGGTCGAAGATGCTCGGGTAGGTGACGCCCTGCTCCTGCTCGAAGCGGACGGCGTTGCCCTTCTCGGTGTCCCGGGTGTTGATGCCGAGGAACTGGACGTCCTGGTCCTTGTACTTGTCCGCGACGGCCTGCAGGCTCTTCGCCTCCGCCCGGCACGGCCCGCACCAGGAGCCCCAGACGTTCAGCACGACGACCTTGCCGCGGTAGTCGGAGAGCTTGGCTTGGCCGCCGTCCAGGGTGTCCCCGGAGATGTCCGGCGCGTCCCCGCGCTTGCCCGCGTCCACCTTGGACAGGTTGGTGCCCTTGACCGTGACGAAGCCGACCTGGCCGTCGCCGCTACCGGACGAGCCCGCGGAGGAACAGCCGGCGAGGGCGAGCGCAGCGGCCGCGGCGGTGGCGACGGCGGCTGCGGCGACACGGGGACGGGGGCGCGTCATGGCAGACATGTGAAAAGTTTCGCATGGAGTTCCGGGCAGGTTCGGGGGGGTCCTGCCTTGCGCGTCGTACCCCCTCTGACCTGCGACGAAATCGGGTCACCCGGCGTACGCCGGGTGACCCGAAGTCATACTTACGCACCACTTACCCGCCGTGCGCGCGGGCGTGTGACGCCGCTCGCACGCCCCCGTGTGACGCCGGTCGCCCCCGGGGGTGACGCGGGTCGCACGCCGGGGGTGACGCCGGTCGCAGGCCGCCGGGCGGCGCCGCCCGCCCGCCCGTGCCGGAGGCTAGGCGCCGAAGCTCTTGCCCACCGGCTTGTCGCCCTTGCGGCCCTTGCCCACCAGGTGCGCGGGCAGCAGGTCGCGGGCCGGCTCGCGGTAGCCGACCGAGACGATCCGGTCGCCCTCGAAGGTGAAGCTGGTCAGCGAGGCCAGCGAGCACTGCCGGTTGCGCGGGTCGTGCCAGAGCCGGCGGCGCTCGACGAAGGAACGGACGATCCAGATCGGCAGCTGGTGGCTGACGCAGACCGCCTCGTGCCCGCGCGCGGCGTCCCGGGCGGCGCCGATCGCGCCCATCATCCGCACGACCTGGTCGAGGTACGGCTCGCCCCAGGAGGGCTTGAACGGGTTGGTGAGGTACTTCCAGTAGCCCGGGTTGCGCAGCGAGCCGTCGCCGACGCCGAAGGTCTTGCCCTCGAAGACGTTCTCCGCCTCGATCAGCCGCGCGTCCGCCGCGACGTCGAGGCCGTGCGCCTTGGCGATCGGCTCGGCGGTCTCCTGTGCCCGCTCCAGCGGCGAGGCCACCACGTGGGTGATGTCCCGGCCCGCCAGGTCCTCGGCCACCCGGTCGGCCATCTGCCGGCCCAGCTCGGACAGGTGGTAGCCCGGCAGGCGTCCGTACAGGACGCCCTCCGGGTTGTGCACCTCGCCGTGCCGCATCACGTGGACGACGGTGATCTCTTTGGTGCTCACTTCTCGACTGCTCCTGGGCTCGTAAGGGACTAGGCCGTGGCGGCCGCGGCTGCGCGGGCCGCGGCCGGCAGCGCGGCGGCGATCCGCTCGATCGCCCGCTCGTCGTGGGACGCCGAGACGAACCAGGACTCGAAGGCGGACGGCGGCAGGTAGACGCCCTCGGCCAGCATCGCGTGGAAGAAGGCGGTGAAACGGTACGCCTCCTGGGTCTTCGCCTCGTCGTAGTTCGTGACGGCGGCCTCGGTGAAGAAGACCGAGAACATGTTCCCGGCGGTCTGCATCCGGTGCGCCACGCCCTCCTTGGCGAGCGCCTCGGAGACCAGGCCGGAGACCTCGGCGGCCACGGCGTCCACCCGCGCGTACACCTC
The DNA here is from genome assembly GCF_044541955.1 of Kitasatospora sp. NPDC085464. Taxonomy (NCBI): domain Bacteria; kingdom Bacillati; phylum Actinomycetota; class Actinomycetes; order Kitasatosporales; family Streptomycetaceae; genus Kitasatospora; species Kitasatospora sp. NPDC085464. The sequence continues at coordinate 78,553 of NZ_JBITTM010000018.1, read as the reverse complement.
GTCGGTGCAGCCGCGCAGCTGGGCCAGGCCGGCCGCGGTGGCGATCGGGTTCCCGGACAGGGTGCCCGCCTGGTAGACCGGGCCGGCCGGGGCCAGGTGCGCCATCACGTCGGCGCGGCCGCCGAAGGCCGCGGCCGGGAAGCCGCCGCCCATGACCTTGCCGAAGGTCAGCAGGTCCGGCGCCCAGCCCTCGTTGGCGGCCTCCAGGCCGTACCAGCCGGCCTTGGAGACGCGGAAGCCGGTCATCACCTCGTCGGAGACGAACAGCGCGCCGTTGTCCCGGCAGAGCCGGGCCAGGCCCGCGTTGAAGCCGGGCAGCGGCGGGACGACGCCCATGTTGCCGGGCGAGGCCTCGGTGATCACGCAGGCGATCTCGCCCGGGTGGGCGGCGAAGGCCTGCTCGACGGCGGCCAGGTCGTTGTACGGCAGCACGATGGTGTCGCCGGCCTGGGCGCCGGTGACGCCCGGGGTGTCGGGCAGGCCGAAGGTCGCCACGCCGGAACCGGCGGCGGCCAGCAGGGCGTCCACGTGACCGTGGTAGCAGCCGGCGAACTTCACGACCTTCGCCCGGCCGGTGAAGCCTCGGGCCAGCCGGATCGCGGACATGGTGGCCTCGGTGCCGGAGGAGACGAGGCGGACCTGCTCGACCGGGGCGACCCGGGCGACGATCTCCTCGGCCAGCTCGACCTCGCCCTGGCCGGGCGTGCCGAAGGAGGTGCCGTGGGCGACGGCCCGCTGGACGGCGTCGATCACCGCGGGGTGCGCGTGGCCGAGGATCATCGGACCCCACGAGCACACCAGGTCGACGTACTCGCGGCCGTCGGCGTCGGTGAGGTAGGGGCCGGTGCCGGACACCATGAAGCGCGGCGTGCCGCCGACCGCGCGGAAGGCACGCACCGGGGAGTTGACGCCGCCGGGCGTCACCACGGAGGCGCGATCGAACAGCGACTGGGACTGGGGGGCTTCGTAGGGGTAGCTCACGGGAGACATGGTCTCAAATCGTGTCCTTGCCCTCTGCATGTCGGACCCGATCATCTGGAACGATGATCCGGGCACTCGTTGTCTGTACGGTTGTCCGTACAGTCCGTACGGACGGGGGCGCTGACTGCTCCCGAGCACGGACCAGTCAGACTGTGCACACAGAGTGCGCGAGTGCTCCGGTTGTGTGCAGGGGTGTGAAGAGGACTGCTGTGCGCCGCTGGTGGGTACGGCCCGCGAGTGGGTACGGCGGCGCATGACGGGTAAGGAGCACGTCCGGAGGGACGCCGGGCGTGCGGGGGTCTGTCGATTCCGGCGAATTCCGGTGAGGATGGTCCGAGTGTCCGAGGCGCAGGACGGCTACGACGAGGCCGCGGGGGGCTCCCGCCGGCCTGCCGAGGCCGCACGCGGGGGTACGGGAGCGGGTACGGGACGTGGTCGCCGCGGCGGCGAGAGGCGGGGTGAGGGACGCGTGGGGGTGACGTACAAGTACTTCGGCGCCCCTGACCGCGCGACCGCCGCCAGGGTTCCCACCGCCCTCGGCCCGGGCGGGCTCGGTCTGGACGCCGGGGAACTCGGCTCGCTGGGGCGGCTCGGCGACCTGATGGAGACCAGCGGCTCCCCCACCGGCCACCTCTCCACCAAGATCAAACCGGAGACCATGAGCGCCATGGTCCTCACCGGCATCCAGGGCGTGCCGCTGCACCAGGTGCCCCCGCTGGAACTCGTCGTGCTGCACCCGGACTACGCCGTCGTGCAGCTCCCCCACAACGTGGTCGAGCCGCTCCGCAAGGCCGACGAGACCGAGCTCGGCGCCGCCGCCTTCATCTGGTCCACCGTCCCGGACCGGCGGGGTCCGCGGGACGCCTTCGTCATCTACAGCATGCTGCACGAGTGGCAGGACTTCGCCAACCGGCTGCACGAGGCCGGCCACCAGCTGTACTGCCTGGTCTGGCCCTGACGCCCGCTCGGCCACCCGCCCGGACTCCGGCGCCGACGAACTCGGCGCAGGACGAGGCGGGTTGACGGTCCGCCGGCTCTTGACGGGCGGTCGGGGCGCGGCGGCGGCGGGCTGCCCGGCAGCTGGCTCGGGACGTGCCCCGGCGCGGCCGTCAGCCCCGGGCCCGGCGGGCGCGGCGTACGGTGCGTTCGCTCTCCACCGGCTCCGCGAGGTGGCCGCCCACGAGGTGCGTCAGCGCGGAGACGAAGACCTCGCGCTCGGACTGCGGCAGCGACTCCAGCAGCTCGCGGTGCACCCGGTCGGCGATCGCGCTGCCCTCCGCGACGGCGCGCTCGCCCGCCTCGGTGACCGAGATGATCCGGGCCCGGCGGTCGGTCGCGGACGGGCGGCGCTCGGCCAGGCCCGCCTTCTCCAGCTCGTCGACGGTGACCACCATGGTGGTCTTGTCCAGGTCCGCCAGCTCGGCCAGCTGGATCTGGGTGCGCTCGGCCTCCTGCGCGTGGAACAGCACGCAGTACGCGCGCGGGGTGATCCCGAGCTCGGCGAAGGCGGCCGCCATCCTGGTCGCCAGCACGTGGCTCGCGTGGTCCAGCAGGCCGGAGATGTCGCGGATCTCGCGCACGGGCGGGGTCGTCGTCATACGTCCGAGATTAGCAACGGCCCGTCTGCTGCCGGATGATCCCGTTGACAACCAACGCCGGGTCTACGGGATGCCCAACTCGAACAGCGCATAGCCGGCGTACCAGCCGGCCGCGATGGCGGGCATCGCGAACAGCCCGACCAGCGAGGAGGTCCGCACCCTGCGCAGCGCGAACGCCAGGCCGATGCAGAGCGGGAAGGCCGGCAGCAGGTAGCGCGAGATGTTGCCGAAGATCTGGTTGCTGCTCAGCGCGGTGGCGATGGTGAGCGCGGTGTAGACCCACAGGACCAGCGGCGGCCGGGCGCGCCACAGCAGCACCAGCAGGCCGGGCAGGGCGATCAGCAGGGCGATGGCGATCAGGTCCGGGACGGGGTTGGACTGCCAGAAGTCCCAGTGCCCGGTGATCACATCCATGATCGTGCGGAGCGTGGAGGCGCCGCCGTCGAAGTAGCGGTTCCACGCGCCCCGCTGGAGCTTGAAGTAGCCGCCCCAGTCGCCCATCTTCCAGCCGACCCAGGCGACGTAGCCGATCAGGCCCCAGGGGGTGATCAGCATCGCGGTCAGCGGGCGGGCCACCCCGTCGGTGCGGCGGACCAGCGCGACCAGCGCGGCGATCGAGACGGCGGCGATCAGTGCGGCGGCGGTCGGCCGGTTGAGGCCCGCCACCAGTGCCAGCACGCCGGCGGTCAGCCAGCGGCGGGTCATCACGCAGTAGCAGGCCCAGGCGGACAGCGCGACGAACAGCGAGTCCGAGTAGACCGCCCACTCCACGCCGGAGCCCGGGAACAGGGCCCAGAGCGCCGCGGCCGTCACGCCCGCCCGGAAGCCGCCGAGCCGCTCGGCGATCGCGAAGATCCCGGCCGCCGCGACCAGCGAGGCGAGCACCGAGACCACGATCCCGGAGCCGTACGAGCCGAGCCCGGTGACCGTGCCGACCAGCCGCATCAGCCAGGGGTAGAGCGGGAAGAAGGCGGCCGAGTTCTCGTAGTACGTGGCCAGCGGGAAGCCGTGCAGCGGGATCAGCTGCGGGTGGTAGCCGTTCTCGGCGATCCGCTGGTACCAGACGCCGTCCCAGGTGCTCAGCACGTCCCAGGGGTTGGCGCCGCCGCCGCGGCCGGGCTGCTTGTTCAGGTAGTCGCCGGTGTGCGAGAGCAGCAGCATGAAGACGGTCAGGCCGATGGCCTTGACCACCGCGTACGCGCCCAGCGCGGGCGCGAAGCGGTCCACCAGTGCCCCGAACCGCCCGGGCGCGCGGCCCGTCCGGTCCTCGGACGGCGCCGCCGTCGCCGCGGCGGGCGACGTGGGCTCGGTGCCGGGCGACTCGGTGCCGGACGACTCGGTGCTCGATGCCGTGCTCATCTGCTCTGGGTACTCCCCCGCCCCGCCCGTGGTCCGCGCGGCTCCGGCGCAACGATTTTCCCGTGAGCCTACGGCACGTCCCGGACCGGGCCGGCCGTCCCCCGCCACGGCGGGAAAACCGATGGCACCCCGACGGCGGCGCCCGCGACGATTGCGGACATGCCGCACACTCCGTCGACGCGCCGGATCCGGGCCGCGCACACCGCCGCGACGATCACGGTCTACCAGGCCTTCCCGCCGGCGATCGCCGGACCCGCAGCGGCCGAGGGGCGCTTCCCGGCAGCGTTCGAGCGCGACCGGATGACCTGGATCAAGCCGTCCTTCCTCTGGACGATGCACCGCAGCGACTGGGGGAGGAGCGCCGGGCAGGAGCGGGTGCTGGCGCTGGAGATCAGCCGGGAGGGCTTCGACTGGGCGCTGGAGCGGGCGGTGCTCAGCGCCTGCACCGGCCGGGTGCACGAGTCGCGGGCGGCGTGGAAGCGGGAACTGCGGCAGAGCCCGGTGCGGGTGCAGTGGGACCCGGGCCGCGACCTCCGCCTGCAGCCGCTGGACCACCAGGCGATCCAGGTCGGGCTGCGCGGCGAGGCGGTGCGGCGGTACGCGGACGAGTGGATCCGGCGCATCACGGACGTCACCGCGCTGGCCGAACGGGTGCGGCTGGAGCGGGACCCCGCCCTGCTGCCGGCCGAGACGCCGTACCCCACGAGCGCGACCGTCGCCGCCCGGTTGGGGGCGGCGACGGCCTGAGCGGTGCCGAGGGGGCGGGTCAGCCCTTGACGTAGACGATGCCGAGCTTGGTGAGCTGCCAGAGCTGGTCGGCGGAGCCGGTGTCGGTGGCGAGCTGGACGTAGGGGTTGCCCTTGGCGTCCACGGTGCTGCCGGCGGCCAGGACCTTGCCCGGGTCCTGGGAGTCGGCGATCTTGTAGCGGCCGTCACCGGCCGGCTCGAACACCCAGTGCTGGTTGCCGCCGCCGTTGCAGCGCCACTGCTGGATCCGGGTGCCGGGGGCGGTGGAGGCCGCGTTGGCGTCCAGGCACATGTCGCGGTTGCCGCTGAAGTCGAGCTCGTAGCTGCCGCCGGCCTTGGCCTCCAGTACGAAGGACTGGTTCAGCCCGCCGCCGGCCGGGTAGCTGATGGCGGCCCGGCCGTTGGTCGAGTCGCCGTAGGTGCCGCCGCCGGTGAGGTCCAGGACGTTGCCGGTGGCCGCGTTGGTCAGCTGGTACCAGGCGCCGTCCTCGGGAACGTCCCCGAAGGGCTTGCCCGGGGTGAGCGGCTGGATCGACGTGGTGTTCTGCTGGTCGAGCGAGCAGTAGGCCTGGCTCAGCTCGGGCCGGGTGTAGAACTGGCCGAGGCAGACGCCCTCGCCGCGGTAGCCGGCCACCCGCAGGTGGTACGACTGGCGGACCATGTTCATGCACAGCCCGGGGATGCCGATCTGCGAGTCGCAGCCGTTGCGCGCCCACTCGGAGAGGTTGATGACGTCCCCGTTGCTGTACTCGTACGGGGAGCTGGTCCACTCCGCGCAGACCTCGTGCCCGAAGGCGACCCGCCGCTGGTCCAGGTACCGGACGCCGGGGACCTGCTCGGCGGCGCCGCGCAGCGCGTCGCTGAAGGTCGGGACCACCCAGTTGTGGCCCCAGGCGAGGTCCTCGGGGAAGGCCGGGCAGCCGTCGGCGATCTTGCCGAGGTAGTCGTTGCGCCGGATGTCCGGGGTGATCGGATTGAAGTACGACTGGTAGACCAGCTGGTACGCGGAGTCGGCGTAGCCCGCCTTGCGCATGGTCTGACGGATGTTCTGCAGCGCCGCGACGACCTTGGGCTGGACGCCCTTGGCCCGCCGGCGGATCTCGTCGCTGCCGATGGTGTCGCGGCAGCCCTGGTCCTTGGGGATCGGGAAGTACTGCGCCAGGCAGTGCATCATGACGCCGCTGAAGTCGAAGTCGTCGTTGGCGCCGATCGTCACCACGACCAGCTTGACGTCGTACTTGGACGCCACGTCGGCGAGCTTGACGTCCTGCTTGGGCTCGCCGAAGTCGCCGCTGCCCGGGCCGGTGACCTTGGCCAGCTCGGGGTCGCTGACCAGGTCGCCGGTCTGGGCGCCGGAGCAGGCGAGGTCGATCGGGGTGACACCGGGGATGTCGGTGACGAAGATCTCCGACTTGGGGTGCCGGTGGCAGTAGTTGGTGGGGCTGTCGGTCTCCGGGAAGTAGCCGTCGTTGGTGTCGGTGCCGGCGCCCTCCCCGGAGATGGCGCTGTCGCCGAGGGCGACGACCGCGGCCGGTCTGGCGGCGCCGGGTGCCGGGGCCGGGGCGGGTGCGGGATCGGCGAGGGCGGCGGGGGCGCCGGCCAGGCCGAGGGTGACGACGAGGGCGCCGGTGGCGAGCGCCGCCGACAGGCGGGACCTGATCACACGCGACTCCTTGCGGGGGGGTGGGGGGACCGCCCGGGCGGGGGCGCCGAGCGGCGCGGAGCAAGAGAGGAGCTGAAAAGGTGAGCAGGACTCGGATTCTAGGAACTGACAAGTAACACAACAAGGCTTAGGACGAAGCCGGGACCTGACGGGCCGACGGATTCCCGGCGCCACGATCCGGCACCCCGATTCCGGTCGCCACGATCCGGCACGACGATTCCGGGCACGACGAAGAGCCGCCGCCCCGCGCCCCAGGAGGGAAGCGCGGAACGGCGGCTCGCACCGGCCGAACCGGGTGCGGGATCAGCCCACGTTGGCGCAGTGGTTGCCGAACGCCGGGTTCAGCAGGCCCACGATGTCGATGGTGTTGCCGCACAGGTTGACCGGCACGTGCACCGGAACCTGGATCTGGTTGCCCGAGATGACACCGGGGGAACCGGCGGCGACGCCCTCGGCGCCGGAGCTGGCCATCGCGGTGCCGGCGCCGGCGGCCACGATGCCCACCACGGCCGCGCCGACGGCGGCGGTCTTCTTGATGCTCATGCGAGCCTCCTGACTGTTCAACAGAGATGCACGGGGAGTGCGACATCAAGAACGACACCCGCCCGGACCGGTTGCGACGGTGCGCCCACTGTCACCCGTCCGGAGCAACGGCGCCCCCGGTCGGCATTCGGGTGATCGGCTTCGGACGGGCCGTTTCCCCGCGCGCCGTGCCTCGTTCTCCCTGACGGAACCCGGTCCATCCGGCCCCCTACACACGAATCGAGCACGTCCATGCACTACCTCGCCCACGGCCCCGTCGGCACCGCGGCCACCGGCGGCTCGATCGACGTGGCGGGCCCCACGAACGCGGCGTCCGGCAATCCCCGCCGGAACGTCTGACCGGGAATTCCGCCCGGTCGCGCCTTTGTCCGAGCCATTCCCGGCCGTGCGGGAGAGGTTTCGAGAGGCGCTGCAACACGGCGGCTGCGTCCACGCCCGAGCCATGGGCGGAACACGCCGGTGTGCGCCGTCCGAGTGACAATCACGGCAATCCCTGAAACCAGCGGGCGAGTATTCGTGCTCGCCCGGATCCCGACAATTCCCTTCCGTCGGGCAGAAATCGGAGGAAGAACGATGCGTAACTTCAAGAAGGCCGCCGTGCTGTCCCTGGCCACCACCGGCCTCGTGCTCGGTGCCGCCGGCGGCGCGTTCGCCAGCTCCGGTGCCCAGGGCGTGGCCGCCGGCTCCCCCGGCGTGCTCTCCGGCAACCAGATCCAGATCCCGGTGCACATCCCGCTCAACGTCTGCGGCAACAGCATCGGGGTCATCAGCATCCTGAACCCGGCGTTCGGCAACTCCTGCGCCAACATCGGCTGAACCCGCGGTCGCCGCACCGGCGACAGCTGATTCACCGAGCCCTTGCCGCGCCCCGCACTGCCGGGGCGCGGCACGCTCCCCCCGTGTGTGATCGAGGAGATCAACCCCCATGCAGAACGTGAAGAAGGCCGCCGTCCTCTCCGCCGCCGCTGCCGGCCTGGTGCTGGGCGCCGCGGGCTCCGCCGCCGCGAGCTCGGGCGCCGAGGGCGTCGCCGCCGGCTCCCCCGGTGTCGCCTCCGGCAACCAGATCCAGGTTCCGGTGCACATCCCGGTCAACCTGTGCGGCAACTCCATCGACGTGATCGGCCTGCTGAACCCCGCGTTCGGCAACAGCTGCGCCAACGTCGAGCTGCCCCCGCCGCCCGCGGACAACTGCTGATCCCCGATCGGCACGTGTTCCGGCCGTCCTGCCCCCCGACCAGTCGGCCGGGGGGCAGTTCGGCATCCCCGGACGGCCGTCCGGGACCCCCGATCCACCGAAGGGTGATGATCCGCATGGTTTCGAAGAAGAGCGGGGCCGGCCTGGCCGCCGCCGTCGGTGCCGCGGTGCTGCTCGGCGCGGGCTCGGCGCAGGCCGCCACCGCCCCGGCGGGCCAGGCGCCCGCCGGCCCGGCCACGCTGGCCAGGACCGACGTCGGCCAGGCGCTGAACGGGACGACATCCGGTCTCGGCTACGGCGTCGCGCCGATCAAGAGCCTGCGCCTGGACCCGTGGGCCAACTCCTCCGCCGACGTGCTCAACAACGGCGCGACCGTCCAGCCGGACCAGGGCCTGGCCCCAGTCGGCACCGGGACGCTGACCGGCCCGCTGAGCGCGGGCGGCGGGGTCAAGGACCTCCCGCTGGTCGGCGGCCTGACCGGCGTCCTGCCCGGCTGACGGGCGCCGCGTCCGACCGGGCGGCGCACGCGCCGGAGCCCGGCACCCCGCGCGGTGAGCGGGGTGCCGGGCTCCCGTCGTGCCGGGCCCCTGGCGTGCCCGGCGCCGGTCAGAGCCGGGTCAGGTCGGTCAGCCCGGCCTGCCGGAGCACGCCGGTGGCGGTGGCGGTGGTGGCCGCCGGGTCGGCCAGTCCGCTCTGGCCCACCACCTCGGTGGCGGTCGCGGCGGTGGTCGTGGTCAGGTCGTTCACCTCGTCGGTGACGGAGAGCCGGTGGTCGTCGCCGCCGAGGCTGGCGTTGGCCCCCGGGACGGCCTGCACGGCACCGGTGAGCAGGCGCGGGTCGACCTCGTCGACCTTCAGCCGACCGCCGGCGAGCTGGCCGGCGCCGTCCTGGGCGAGCGAGAGCGGCTTGCCGAGGGTGACGCCGGGGGTGTCGGCGTGCAGCGGGGCGGCCGGGGCGTCCAGCAGCACCTGGCCGAGGTCGGCGCCCTGGTCGAGCAGTGGGAGCGGCAGCTCGGCCTTGGCGCTCGGGCCGACCTTGCCGGTGCTCAGCTGGGGGACGATCCGCTCCGGGATCAGTTCGGTGCTGGTGCTGGTGGTCCGGCCGGGCACCGGCGGCATGAGCAGCGAGGTCGGGATGCCGGCCGACAGCCGGCTGCCCAGGGGGGTGAGCGGCACCTCCGCCGGGACCTGCTGGGTGGCCAGCGCGTCCTCCAGGGCTCCGACCTGGTCGGGGCCGACCGGGGCGGCGGAGGCCGGCCCCTGGGAGGCGAGCATGCCCGCACCGACCGCCAGCAGCATCGCGCCGGCCCGCTTGGAGAACTTCATGCTTTTCACCGTTCTGCTGTCCGTACTGGGGATCACTGAGGAAGGCTGCGCGGGCGCAGCCGGAAAGCAATCTGCTCAACGAGTGACCGGGAGCGCGGATTGCGCCGGTTAGCCGGTTCGGCCTAATAATCCGACCGGAAACCATCCTTCGTCGCGCCTCCCGGACTCTTTTCAAAAATCCCCGTAACCTTCCGTGCCGTCATTCTTTGATCTGGACGTCAGTGACTGCAGACCGGGTCTGAGCGTTCTACGCGTTGTACGCAAGGAATCCAAGAGCATTTCAGAGAGGGATCTCCCCATGATCCAGAAGTCCTTCGCCGCTGCCGGCCTGGCCGTCGCCGCGCTGGCCGCCGCCGCCGCGCCCGCCTCGGCCATCGGTGACGCGGACGGCGCCGCCGCCTCCATCGAGGGCAACGGCGGCTCCAACTTCACCGGGACGGTCGGGAACAACAGCCCGAACTTCCACTTCCTGGACAACGCGAACGTCTGCCTCCCCGAGATCCACAACATCGCCGTCGGCGTGCTCGGCGTGGCCGTCCCGGTCGAGGTCCCGATCGCCAACAGCGGCGGCAAGCAGTACTGCACCCAGGGCCAGGGCACCCAGAGCCACGGTGACGCGGGCGTGTCCCACCTGATCGGCTGACGCTCCGTTCAGCTCCCTGCACCACCCCTCCGATCCACCCTACGAATCGCTCCCCGATTCACCCCCGAGAGGAAAACCGGAAATGATCAAGAAGTCCCTCGCCGCCGCCGGCCTGGCCGCCGCCGCCATCGCGATGTCCGCCGGCTCGGCCTCCGCCATCGTCGACTCGGACGGCGCCGCCACCTCCGTCCAGGGCAACGGCGGCACCAACCAGACCGGCACCCACGGCAACGGCAGCCCGAACTTCCACACCCTGGACAACCCGAACATCTGCCTGCCGGAGGTCCACAACATCGCCGTCGCGGTCATCGGTGTCGCGGTTCCGGTCGAGGTCCCGGTCCTGAACAGCACCCCGAAGCAGATCTGCAACGTCGGCCAGAACACCCAGTCCTCGGGCGACGCGGGTGTCTCGCACCTGATCGGCTGATCAAGGGGCATGGCACGGACGGAGGGCCCGGGGAGGAAGGTCTCCCCGGGCCCTCCGGGCTTGCGGGCCGAGAAGTCCGGACGGGCGCCCGGCCCGACCGGGTGACCGTCCGTCCGGCCGGGCGCGTGGGGCGCCGGGCCGGACGGACGGGCTGTGATCACGAGTCAGACGCAGAGCGCCCGCGGGGGCGCTCCCAGAGAGAGGCAGATCCATGAAGAGCAAGCTGGCCAAGGCCGCCCTGACCGCCACCGCCGCGCTGGCGCTCGCGGGTGCCGCCACCCCGGCGTTCGCCCACGTCGGCCTCGCGGGCGGCGAGGGCATCGCCGCCTCGGCCGACCAGCCGTTCGTGGCCGGCGGGGGCTGGGGCGTCGCCCACACCTCCGACATCGCCGCCGGCGGCTTCGGCGGCGGCGCGGCCACCTCCACCGACCTGGTGGGCGGCGGCGAGGGCTTCGCGCACATCGCCGGCTGGAACTAGCCGGACGCGGAAGGCCGGGCCGCTCCCGTGGGAGCCGCCCGGCCTTCCGTACGCCCTGCCGCCGCGCCGGCTACTTGAGCATCGCGGCGGCCTCGACGGCCCAGTAGGTGAGGATCTGCTCGGCGCCGGCCCGGCGGATCGAGGTGAGCGTCTCCATGATCATCCGCTCCCGGTCGATCCAGCCGTTCGCGGCGGCCGCCTCGACCATCGCGTACTCGCCGGACACCTGGTAGGCGGAGACCGGCACCGGGGAGGCGTCGGCGACCTGGCGCAGGATGTCCAGGTAGGCCATGGCCGGCTTGACCATCACCAGGTCGGCGCCCTCGGCGAGGTCCTGCTCCAGCTCGCGCAGCGCCTCGCGGGCGTTCGCCGGGTCCTGCTGGTAGGCCTTGCGGTCGCCCTTGAGCGAGGAGCCCACGGCCTCGCGGAACGGGCCGAAGAAGGCCGAGGCGTACTTGGCGGTGTAGGCGAGGATGCCCACGTCCTGGTGGCCCGCCTCGTCCAGCGCCCGCCGGACGACGCCGATCTGGCCGTCCATCATGCCGGAGGGCCCGACCAGGTGGACGCCGGCGTCGGCCTGCACCCGGGCCATCTCGGCGTAGCGCTCCAGGGTGGCGTCGTTGTCCACGCTGCCGTCGGCGGCCAGCACGCCGCAGTGGCCGTGGTCGGTGTACTCGTCCAGGCAGAGGTCCGACATGACCACCAGCGAGTCGCCGACCTCGGAGACCACGTCCCGGATCGCCTGCTGCAGGATGCCGTCCGGGTTGGTGCCCTCGCTGCCGATCGCGTCCTGCACCTCGGGGACGCCGAACAGCATGACGCCGCCCACGCCCGCCTCGGCCGCCTCCACGACGGCCTTTCGCAGGGTGTCCCGGGTGTGCTGGACCACGCCCGGCATCGAGCTGACCGGGACGGGCTCGCTGACGCCCTCGCGGACGAACAGCGGCAGGATCAGCTCCGCCGGGTGCAGCCTGGTCTCGGCCACCAGGCGGCGCATCGCCGGGCTCTGGCGCAGCCGACGGGGGCGTACGTACGGGAATTCAGCGGACACGGCTTCTCTCTCCGAACGGTTGTGCAGTGCCGGGGGCGACGGCTCGCCACCCCCGGCCGGGGGTCGGGGCAGGCCCTCAGCGGGCCTTGCGGCGCGAACCCGGACGGCGCTCGCTGGGCCGGTAGACCGGCTCGCCCGCGGCCGTCGCGGTGTCACGGCGCTTCGCCCCGAAGTCTGCCAGTGCCTGGGCCAGCGCGGCCGCCGACGGCGCGGGGGCCATCACGTCGACCCGCAGGCCGTGCTCCTCGGCGGTCTTGGCGGTGGCCGGGCCGATGCAGGCGATGACCGTGACGTTGTGCGGCTTGCCCGCGATGCCGACCAGGTTCCGGACGGTCGAGGACGAGGTGAACAGCACCGCGTCGAAGCCGCCGCCCTTGATCGCCTCACGGGTCTCGGCCGGCGGCGGCGAGGCGCGCACCGTCCGGTACGCCGTCACGTCGTCGACCTCCCAGCCGAGCTCGACCAGGCCGGCCACCAGGGTCTCGGTGGCGATGTCGGCGCGCGGCAGCAGCACCCGGTCGATCGGGTCGAAGACCGGGTCGTACGGCGGCCAGTCCTCCAGCAGACCGGCGGCGGACTGCTCGCCGGACGGCACCAGGTCGGGCTTCACGCCGAAGTCCACCAGGGCCTGCGCGGTGGTCTCGCCGACCGCCGCGACCTTGATCCCGGCGAACGCGCGGGCGTCCAGGCCGTACTCCTCGAACTTCTCCCGGACGGCGCGCACCGCGTTCACCGAGGTGAAGGCGATCCACTCGTAGCGGCCGGTGACCAGGCCCTTGATGGCCCGCTCCATCTGCTGCGGGGTGCGCGGCGGCTCGACCGCGATGGTCGGCACCTCCTGCGGCACCGCGCCGTACGAGCGCAGCTGCTCGGACAGGCCGGTGGCCTGCTCCTTGGTGCGCGGCACGAGGACGTTCCAGCCGAACAGCGGCTTGGTCTCGAACCACGAGTGCGAGGCCCGGTGGGCAACCTGCTCGCCCACCACGGCTATCACCGAGGTGGCCGGGTCGACCGGCGCGGAGACCGGCGAGGGCAGCACCCGGGCGGCCTTCAGGTCGGCCGCGATGGCGGACAGCGTGGAGGTGAAGGTCCGCTGGCGGGTGGTGGTGCCGGAGAGCGTCGCGCTGAGCGCGGACTCCGGCTTGCGGCCGTTGGAGACCAGCGCGGCGGCCGTGGCCGGCAGCTGGCCCAGGGTGGTGCGGACCACCAGGGTGGTCTCCGCCGCGCCCAGGTCCACCGGGCCGCCGGACAGCAGCTGGGCACCGTCCACGAAGCGCACGTCGGTGCCGGCCCCGGCCCGCAGCGGGACGCCGGCGTAGGCCGGGACGCCGACCGACTGGGCGACGCCCGGGATCACCTCGAAGGGGATCCCGTCGCCCGCACAGCTGAGCATCTCCTCGGCGGCGCAGCCGTCCAGGCCCGGGTCGCCGTCGACGGTGCGGACCACGTGCTTGCCCGAGCGGACCGCCTCAGCGAGCACCTTGGCCAGGTCGAACTCGGCGTTCTCGGCGGCCGGGTCGTGCACCTGCACGGCGGCCGGGCAGTGGCTGCGCACGGCGGCGGCGGTCAGCGGGTCGGCGACCAGGACGTCGGCCGTGGACAGCACCTCGACCGCGCGCAGGGTCAGCAGGCCCGGGTCCCCGGGGCCCGCGCCCAGGAAGGTGCACCGTCCGGTGGCGGGCTGCCCGGCGGGAAACAGGGCATCGGTGGCGGCGGTGGGGCTCATCGGGCTCGCTCCCCCATCAGGGCGGCCGCGCCCCCGTCGAGCAGCCGGTCAGCCAGCGCGCGGCCGAGGGCCGCCGCCTGCTGCTCGGCGGACTCGTCGAGGACGATCGGACCGTTGGCGGACATCTTCAGCAGGGCGGAGTCGTCGGGGTTGCCGACCACGCCGTCCAGCCGCAGTTCGTTCTGCCGGCCCCAGGTGGCCAGCGCGGCCACCGGCGCCGAGCAGCCGGCCTCCAGGGTGGCCAGCAGGGCGCGCTCGGCGGCCACGGCGACCCGGGTGGGGGCGTGGTCCAGGGCCGCGAGCGCGGCGGTCAGTTCGGTGTCGGCGGTGGTGCACTCGATCGCGAGCGCGCCCTGGCCGGGGGCCGGGATCATCAGCTCCGGGTCGAGGTGCTGGGAGATCTCGGCGCTGCGGCCGAGCCGGTTCAGGCCGGCCGTCGCCAGCACCACCGCGTCCAGCTCGCCGCCGGTCACGTAGCCGATCCGGGTGTCCACGTTGCCGCGGATCGCGACGGTCTCCAGCTGGGCGCCGCGGGCGGCGGCCCAGGCGTTCAGCTGCGCCATCCGGCGCGGCGAGCCGGTGCCGATCCGGGCCGGGCGGCCGGAGCCGGCCAGCTTCTCCACCAGCTCGTCCAGGGTCAGGCCCTCGGCCGCGACCAGGGCGTCCCGGACGTCCTCGCGCTCGGGGACGGCGGCCAGCACCAGGCCCTCGGGGGCGGCGGTGGGCAGGTCCTTGAGCGAGTGCACGGCGAAGTCGATCCGGCCCTCCAGCAGTGCGTCCCGCAACGCGGAGACGAACACGCCGGTGCCGCCGATCTGCGCCAGCGCCTCCCGTGAGGTGTCGCCGTAGGTGGTGATCTCGACCAGCTCGACGGGGCGCCCGGTGACCCTGGTCACCTCGCGGGCCACCATGCCCGACTGGGCCATGGCGAGGGCGCTGCGCCGGGTGCCGAGCCGCAGGGGTGCGGCGGCCGAGGGCTGCTCCGTGATCGGTTGACCATTCATGGGGTGATCGTCCCGGTGGTACTCGTGGGATGGCTGACGGTTCATCTGGTGCCCCCGGCGGAGGGCTGGGGCGCGCCGCCGACGGGTGTCCCGGACACCGCGTGCACGGCGGCCGGGTCGAGGTCGAACAGCTCGCGCAGGGCCTCCGCGTAGGAGGCGCCGCCGGGCTCGGCGGCCAGCTGCTTCACCCGGACGGTCGGGGCGTGCAGCAGCTTGTCGACGACGCGGCGGACGGTCTGGCCGATCTCGGCGCGGGAGCGGTCGTCCAGGTCGGGCAGCCGGGCCTCCAGCCGGCCGAGCTCGGCGGCGACCACGTCGGAGGCCATCGAGCGCAGCGCGACCACGGTCGGCGCGATCCGGGCGGCCCGCTGGGCGGCGCCGAAGGCCGTCACCTCGTCGGCGACGATCCGGGTGACCTGGTCGACGTCGCCGGCGCCGGGGGTGGCGGCGTGCGCGTGGGAGAGGCTCTCCAGGTCGACCAGCAGGGCGCCGTCCAGCTCGTGGACGGCGTGGTCGACGTCGCGCGGCATGGCCAGGTCGAGCAGGGCGAGCGGGCCCCGGCCGGCCGGGCGCAGGGCGACGGCGGCGGCCACGTCCTCGGCCTTGACCACCACGCCGGCCGCGCCGGTGCAGGAGATCACCAGGTCGACGTCGGCCAGCGCCTCCGGCACCTTGGCGAGGTCCAGGGCGCGGGCGACGTCCGGGCCGAGGATGTCTACCAGCCGCTCGGCGCGGGCGGCGGTCCGGTTGGCGATCAGCAGGTCGGTCACGCCGGAGCGGACCAGGGTGGCGGCGGCCAGCGAGCTCATCGAGCCCGCGCCGACGACCAGCGCGCGCTTGCCGGCGATCTCGCCCGCGCCCGCCGCGACCTGCTCCAGGCCGAAGGTGACCAGCGACTGGCCGGCCTTGTCGATGCCGGTCTCGCTGTGCGCCCGCTTGCCGACCCGCAGCGCCTGCTGGAACAGCTCGTTCAGGTCGCGCCCGGCGGTGTGCTCCTCCTGGGCCTTGGCCAGGGCGTCGCGCAGCTGGCCGAGGATCTGGCCCTCGCCGACCACCATCGAGTCCAGGCCGCAGGCCACCGAGAAGAGGTGGTGGACGGCGCGGTCCTCGTAGTGGACGTACAGGTGGGAGGTCAGCTCCTCCAGGTCCACCCCGCTGTGGTGGGCGAGCAGCAGCGACAGTTCGGCGACGCCGGCGTGGAACTTGTCCACGTCCGCGTACAGCTCGATCCGGTTGCAGGTGTTCAGCAGCGCGGCCTCGGCGACGGTCGCGGTGGCGGCCGCGTCGTGCAGCAGCCGGGTCGGCACGTCGCCGGTCAGCGCGGCGCGCTCCAGCACCCCGACCGGGGCCGTGCGATGGCTCAGCCCTACGACGAGAAGGCTCATGCCCGCCCCCCACAGCTCTCGGTGTTCATGCGGGCATCACCGCGGAGAGATCCCCGTCGCCGCCCTTGGCGGCCTTTCCCTTGGCCTGCTCGGCCTGGTCCTTCGCCGTCGACTCGGCGGTGCCGCGGCCCTTGCCGCTGCCGCCGGCCGCACGCCGCAGCTTGGCGGCGGCGGCGCGGACCGGGCCGGGAGCGCGGTCGAGCACCGACTCGGCGCGGTCGTCCGGCTCCTCGCCGGCCTTGCGCTGCTCGTGGAAGGCCAGGATCTGCAGCTCGATGGAGAGGTCCACCTTGCGCACGTCCACGCCGTCCGGAACGGTCAGCACGGTCGGGGCGAAGTTCAGGATGCTGGTGACGCCCGCCTCGACCAGCCGGTCGCAGACCTGCTGGGCGGCACCGGGCGGGGTGGTGATCACACCGATGGAGACGTGCTGGCTCTCGACGATCGACTCCAGCTCGTCCATGTGGCGCACCGGCAGCCCGGCCGCACTGGTGCCGACCACGTTGGGGTCGGCGTCGAGCAGGGCGGCCACCCGGAAGCCGCGGGAGGCGAAGCCGCCGTAGTTGGCGAGGGCGTGGCCGAGGTTCCCGATGCCCACGATGACGACCGGCCAGTCCTGGGTCAGGCCGAGCTCGCGGGAGATCTGGTAGACGAGGTACTCGACGTCGTAGCCGACGCCGCGGGTGCCGTAGGAACCGAGGTAGGAGAAGTCCTTGCGGAGCTTGGCCGAGTTCACGCCGGCCGCGGCGGCCAGCTCCTCGGAGGAGACGGTCGGCACCGAGCGCTCGGAGAGCGCGGTGAGGGCCCGCAGGTAGAGGGGCAGGCGGGCGACGGTCGCCTCCGGGATGCCCCGGGCACGCGAGGGTCGGCGCGCGGCGCCCTGGTCGGGCGTCTGCGAACTGCTCTGTGGTGATCGGCCGATTGCCACGGTGCTCCTGTGGGTGAAGCTGGGCTTTGGCAGCCAGGCTATGCGTTTGTGAACGTGTGCACAAAGATGGTGTCCGATTTGTCCCCGCACAGTGATGCGCATCACGCCATCGAGCCCATAGCACCGGCGTGTGTCAGCACGACCTCCGGGGCCTGCGCGCCGGGCAGCCAGGGGCCGTACGGCGCCTCCCGGCGCAGCAGCGGGACGGCCGCGCCGGACGGGCCGGAGCGGGCCCCGCCCAGCCGCGGCCAGGGCACCCGGGCCGCCTCGCGCAGCGGGCCCGCCCAGTCGCCCGGCGGGCAGGAGGGGGCCCCCAGGCAGTGCCGCAGCAGCTCGGCCGTCACCCGGGCGTCGCCGAGGGCGGTGTGCGCCGGGTACCAGCCCAGGCCCGCCGCCTCCACGCAGGCCGCCAGGCCGTGGCTGCGGGCCTCCGGCAGGTGGGCGCGGGCCAGCCGCATCGTGCACAGCAGCGGGACGGGCGGCAGCGGCACCCCGATCCGGGCGAACTCGCGATCGAGGAAGGCGTGGTCACAGCTGACGTGATGGCCGACCAGCACCCGACCGGCCAGCAGCTCCAGCAGCTGCGGGGCGATCTCGCGGAAGCGCGGGGCGCCCTCGACGTCGCACTGGCGTATCCGGTGCACATGGGTCGGGCCGACCGGGCCCAGCGGGTCCAGCAGGGTGGCGAACTCGCCCTCCGGGCACAGCCGCTCGTCGAGCAGCACGACCGCGACCTCGACCACGCGGTGCCGCCACGGGCTGCGGCCGGTCGCCTCCACGTCCACCACGGCGAAACCCCCGGCCCCGGACGGGGCTTCGGGCGTGCCGGGGGTCGGACCGGGAAGCATGGCGGCACTCCTCGTGTGCTCAGCCCCCCACGGGCGCAAACGCGTTCGATCGTAAGCCGACCAAGGCGCCCCGGCCGGGGCCGAAACGGAGTGTCTTTGGCAACGATTCGGCGAAGCGCCCCCGCCGAGTGGCGGGGGCGCGAGCGCCCGCGCGCCGGGCCGTCAGCCGCCCAGGGCCGCGCGCAGCCGGCGCTCGTCGACCCGCCAGAAGTCGTGCTGGCGCCCGTCGACCAGGGTGACCGGGATCTGCTCCCAGTAGCGGCGGTACAGCTCCTCGTCCTGGGTGATGTCCTTCTCCTCGAAGGACGCCCCCAGCTCGCCCGCCACCCGGACGATGACCTCGCGGGCCTCGTCGCACAGGTGGCAGCCGGGCTTGCCGACCAGGGTCACGGTACGGTCCGCGGGATCGGGGCTCTTGCGTCGCAGCAGTGGGCTCACCGCCCCATTCTGCGCCCACGGGGCGCCCGCCCCCGCGCGCGGTGGAGCTGTTCACCTCACGGGCACGGCACCGTCACGGCCGCTCCGCGCCCGGCTGGCTATGCTCGGTGCCATGGCCGTGCTCCGAAGGCTCACCCAGGCAAGACGTTCCACCAGCGAGCGGAGCGCCCTGGCGGGCGAGGCCGCGGCCGAGGCGGCGGAGGCCGCGCTGCGGGCCGAGCCCGGAGCGGCGGACGCCCCCGCGGCGGACGCGCAGGCCGCCGGGGACACCCCGGCCACCGCGGACGGCCAGGCCCCGGCCAAGCCCGGGAAGGCGCCCAAGGCCCCGGCCGGGAACCACACCCCGGACCAGGACGACCCCCGCGCCGCCGCCTTCTTCGACTGCGACAACACCATCCTGCGCGGCGCCGCGATCTTCTACCTCGGCGTCGGCCTCTTTCGCCGCGGCTTCCTCACCCGCCGCGACATCGCCCGCTTCGCCTGGCAGCAGGCCTGGTTCCGGCTGCACGGCGCCGAGGACCCGGACCACATCTCGGACGCCCGGACCACCGCCCTCGGCATCGTCGCCGGCAAGCGCACCGCCGACCTGGAGGAGATCTGCGAGGAGATCTTCGAACCGGTCGTCGCGGACAAGATCTGGCCGGGCACCCGCGCGCTGGTCCAGATGCACCTGGACGCCGGCCAGCGGGTCTGGCTGGTCACCGCCGCCCCGCTGGAGGTGGCCCGGATCATCGCCCGGCGGCTCGGCATGACCGGCGCGCTCGGCACCGTCGCCGAGGCCCGGGACGGCCTCTACACCGGCGGACTCGTCGGCGACATGCTGCACGGCCCGGCCAAGGCCGCCGCCGTCCGGGCGCTGGCCCGCCGCGAGCGCCTCGACCTCGACCGCTGCGCCGCGTACAGCGACTCGGCCAACGACATCCCGATGCTCTCGCTGGTCGGCCACCCGTACGTGGTGAACCCGGACGGCGCGCTGCGCCGCCACGCCCGGGCCCAGGGGTGGCGGGTGCGGGACTTCCGCACCGGGCGGAAGGCGGCCAAGGTGGGGCTGCCGGCGGCGGCCGCGGTCGGGGTGCTGGCGGGCGCGACGGCGGCCGCCGTGGCCCTGCACCGGCGACACCGGCGCGCCTGAGACCACCGCCGCACTCCGCCGCACTCCGCCGCCGGAGCCGTCACACGGGCTCCCGCGGCGTCACCCGACGCGCTCGCCCGCGCGGGTGACCGGACGTCAACCAGGGCCCTGACCTGGCCGCTCGTACGGGCGAACTCCCTTCCGGTGCAACACGGTCAAGGGTCGATGCGCGAACCTGTCAGCCGGTGACCGGTTCTGATCGTTCGCCAGACCGGGAAAGTCAGGGGTTGCCGAGCCCCAAGGCTGGGAAACGGCCCCCCGAACCGCCGAATTGGTCACCCTGAGCGCCTGTTCGATCACGTTGAGCCGGATGAACGCCGACAGCTCCGGTCAGTGTCAGCCGAATATGCGCAACAAATGGATCCCAAACGACCACTTCGACCACACGGTGTAGCTGTCATTGCACAAAGCGTTATTCTCTCCTGGATGCACGTCCCCACACGTCCCGCTCGAACGGACGCTTCGGGGAGTGCTCTCCGCGCAGGCGGAGGTGATCCGTCCACAGTTCTGCCTCTGGGAGTCCCGTGTACCCACCCGTCCGGAACGACGCGCCTGCACCCTCCCGCCCGTCGTCCGCGCCCCTGCGCCCCCGCACCGGCCACCACGACCGGCCCACCGCCGAGCGGCAGATCTCCACCGGCCTGGACCTGCTGCGCAGCCTGCTCCGCAGCCAGCTCGCCGCCTCGCCCCAACTCGTGCCCGCCGGAGGGTCGTTCGTCCACCCGCACGGCCCCGGCCTGGCCCTGCGCACCACCGCCGCCGGCTCGGCCGGCACCGGCTCGCGCGGTCGCACCGGCGGCGCCGGCCTCGGGCGCGGCCGCTCCCGGACCGCGACCGGCCCCGGCTACGAGACCGAGCACAACCCGATCATGGAGCTGGTCGAGCGGGCCCAGGCCGGTGAGAGCGAGGCCTTCGGCCGGCTCTACGACCACTACGCGGACACCGTCTACCGGTACATCTACTACCGGGTCGGCAGCCGGGCCACGGCCGAGGACCTCACCAGCGAGACGTTCCTGCGCGCGCTGCGCCGGATCGGCACCTTCACCTGGCAGGGCCGGGACTTCGGCGCCTGGCTGGTCACCATCGCCCGCAACCTGGTCGCCGACCACTTCAAGTCCAGCCGCTTCCGGCTGGAGGTCACCACCGGCGAGATGCTCGACTCCAACGAGTGCGAGCGCAGCCCGGAGGAGTCGGTGCTGGAGTCGCTCTCCAACGCCGCCCTGCTGGACGCGGTGCGCCGGCTCAACCCGCAGCAGCAGGAGTGCGTCACCCTGCGCTTCCTGCAGGGGCTCTCGGTCGCGGAGACCGCCCGGATCATGGGCAAGAACGAGGGCGCCATCAAGACCCTCCAGTACCGCGCCGTACGGACGCTGGCGCGGCTGCTGCCGCCCGACGCCCGATGAGCCGACCGTGACCGCGGGGGACACAGCCGGAGGGCCGCCCGGCCGGCCGTCACCGTCCACGCCCGACCGACACGTCAGAGTGAACGGTCGGTCCGATGATCAGCCGTGCGTAACCGACCGCCCGCACCGATCGTTGGCCAGCGTGCAAGCCTCCACCAGGCGTACGGTCAAGCCGAATTGCGACCCGTCACCCGATGGAGTGGCTTTGGCCAGCCGGGGCAACCGTCCGGCGGGCCAGGGTGTCGACAACGACGAAGGGAGGTGTGGCCCGTGACGGCAAACGTGCTGGAGCACCGGCGGGCGAAGGCCTTCGCCGAGGCGCTGGAGGCCCACCGGACGGAGCAACGCGCTGCAACCGACGCGGAATCGGCCAACACCGCAGGCACCGGCCCCGGTTCGGCCGCGATGGCCGAACTGGTCGGCCTGACCGGCGTGCTGGGAGCGCTGCCCGGACCGGTGCTGGACCGGGAGGTCCGGACGGTCCAACGCGCCCAGCTGATGGCCGCGTTCGAGCAGGCCTTCGCCGGCGGACCGGGCGCCGCGGTGCCCCGCCAGCGCCGCCACCGGGCGATCCGGTCGGCGCCGCGCGGCCGGTGGAGCCGCCGGTTCGCGATCGGCGGACTCGTCGCCGGGCTCGCCGTCGGCAGCCTGGCCGGTGCCGCCGCCGCGAGCACCGGAGCGGTTCCCGGGGACACGCTGTACGGGCTGAAGCGCGGCCTCGAAGGGCTGCGGCTCGACTTCGCCGGCTCCGACGCCGAGCGCGGTGAGCTGCTGCTCGACAACGCCGCCACCCGGCTCGGCGAGGCCAAGGTCCTGGTCGGCCGCACCGGCCCGGCCGGCGCACTGAGCCCGGCCACCGTCGAGCAGGTCCGCCGCGCCCTGGACGACATGCACGCGGACGCCCTCAAGGGCCGCGAGCTGCTGCGCTCGGTCTACCGCAGCAACGGGTCGCTCGACCCGATGCGCGCGCTGGCCGGCTTCGCCCACGACGAGGACGGCCGCTGGACCGAGCTGCAGGGCAAGCTGCCCTCCCAGCTCACCCAGCAGGCCTCCCTGGTGAGCCAGCTCTTCGACGACATAAGCGAGGACGTCGCGCCCCTGCGCCTGGTCCAGCCCTCCGGCAAGAACGGTGGGTCGCCGGGCTCCGGAGCGGGCGGCGGCTCCGCCGACTCGACGGGCGGCTCCCCCGCCGGTGCCCCGGCCGACGGCTCCGGCGCCACGCAGGGCGGCGGCCAGGCCCCGGACAGCGGCGCCACCGGCGGCAACCGTCCCGGCACCACCGCCCCGGTCGGCCCCGGTGTCGGCGCGACCGGCAGCGGCGGCAAGGGCGCCGGCCTGCCGAGCACCCTGCCCACCAGCGCCCCGGACGCCGTCAACGGGCTGGTCGGCGACCTCACCAACGGGCTCACCGGCGCCAAGCCCTCGCCGAGCGCCGACGCGGCCCCGCCGCAGGTGCCGCAGCCGTCCGGCACCCCCGGTGTCCCGGACGGGGCCCGGCAGCAGGGCGTCGAGGTGCCCCCGCTGGTCCCGGGCCTGCTGCCCGGGCTGCGGATCCTCGGCGGCTGACGGCACACCGACGGCACGGAGCGGGCCCTGCGGAGTGCGATATCCGCCGGGCTCGTTCCGTGCTCCCGTACGGCGGTCCTTCCGGCCTCCCGTACGGGGAAGGGGGCCAGGGGAAGGGGTCAGAAGAACACCGAGCGCCGCTGCACCAGCAGCTGGTAGAGCGTGTGCTGGATGGTCTCGCGCACCTCGTCGGCCAGGTCGAAGACCAGCATCGGGTCGTCCGCCGCCTCCGCCGGGTACCCGTCGGTGGCGATCGGCTCGCCGAAGCGGATCGTCCACTTGGTCGGCAGCGGCAGCACCCCGAGCGGGCCCAGCCAGGGGAAGGTCGGCGTGATCGGCACGTACGGCAGGCCCAGCAACCGGGCCAGCGTCTTCACGTTGCCGATCATCGGGTAGGTCTCCTCCGCCCCGACGATCGAGCACGGCACGATCGGCACCCGCGCCCGCAGCGCCGAGGCCACGAAGCCGCCGCGGCCGAACCGCTGCAGCTTGTAGCGCTCGGAGAAGGGCTTGCCGATGCCCTTGAAGCCCTCCGGCCAGACCCCGACCACCTCGCCGCGCTCCAGCAGCGCCTGCGCGTCCTCGTTGCAGGCCAGGGTGTGGCCGGCCTTGCGGGCCAGCTCGTTGACGCCGGGCAGCACGAAGACCAGGTCGGCGGCGAGCATCCGCAGGTGCCGCCGGTTCGGGTGGTGGTCGTGGATGACCACCTGGGTCATCAGCGCGTCCAGCGGGATCGTCCCCGAGTGGTTGGCGACGATCAGCGCGCCGCCCTCGGCCGGGATGTTCTCCACGCCCTGGACGTCGATCCGGAAGTACTTCTCGGCGAGCGGGCGCAGCAGGGAGAGCAGCACCTCCTCGGTGAGCTCGCGGTCGAAGCCGAACTCGTCCACCTCGTAGTCCCCGGTGACCCGGCGGCGCAGGAAGGCCAGCCCCTCCGCGGCGCGGCCTTCCCACCCCTTGCCCAACAGCCGGGCGGCCGCCGGGCCGAGCGGCCCCGACAGCGCCCCGCCGACGGCCCCGGCGAGCCGGTCGGCCAGGCCGGGGCCCTCGGGTCCGGTCCAGCTGGGGGCGGATTCGATCGGGATCACCTTGGCCTCGCCCGACGCGTTCTCGGCTGCGGCACTCATCGCGGGTTCAGCTCCTCGGTCGGCGGGGGCGGTTCGGTACGGCGCCCGGCGCGGCGGGGTCGGCCCCCTCCGGGCCGAGCAGCGCGGCCAGCCGGTCGGCGACGGCGGCCAGCCGCTCGGGCGGCAGCAGGCCCGGGCCCACGGCGGCGGCGAAGTCGGCGAAGGCCTCGGGCGTGGTGAACGCCGGGCGGTAGCCGAAGGTCTCGCGCAGCCGCGTGGTGTCCACCACCCGGCCGTGGGTGAGCAGCCGCAGCTGCTCCGGTGAGACGTCCACCAGCCGGGTCTGGCGGGCCAGGACGGCCATCCAGCTGACCGCGGGCAGCAGCAGCGGCAGGGTGGGCCGGCCCAGCCTGCGGGCGCACTGGGAGAGCAGCAGGACGCCCTCCCCCGCCACGTTGAAGGTACCGGTGTTGACGGTGCCCGGCTCGGGCTCGCCGACGGCCCGGCAGAGCACGGCGACGGCGTCGTCCTCGTGGACGAACTGCAGCCTGGGGTCGTAGCCGAGGACGGTCGGCAGCACCGGCAGCGCGAAGTACTCGCTGAGCGGGGTGTCCGGGTTCGGGCCGACGATGTTGGCGAAGCGCAGCACCGTCACCGCGACGTCCGGGCGGCGCCGGGAGAAGCCGCGGACGTAGCCCTCGACCTCCGAGGCGTCCTTGGCGAAGCCGCCGCCGGGCGGGGTCTTCGGCTGGATCCGTTCGCTGAACACCGCCGGGTCGCGGGGGGCGGAGCCGTACACGCCGGTGGTGGACTTCACCACCAGCCGGCGCACCCCGGGCGCCTTCTGGCAGGCACCGAGCAGCTGCATGGTGCCGATGACGTTGGACTCCTTCACCGCGGAGCGGTTGGTGGAGCCCAGGCCGGTGGCGCTGACGCTGAGGTGCACCACGGTGTCCACCTGGTGCTCGGCGAGCACCCGGGACAGCGCCGGTCGGCGCAGGTCGAGCTGGTGGAAGCGGTACGGGGCGGCCGGGCCGGGCGGCTCCTCGGCCGGCGTCCCGGGCGGCTGCACGTCCACGCCGACGACCAGGTCCACACCCGGACGGCGGCGGACCTCGGCGACGAAGCGGGCACCGAGATGGCGTGCCACGCCGGTGACGAGCACGACCACGCCCACGGTGCTGCACCCCATTTCCCTCGACCCGAGCGGCCTGCGTGCACCGTACCGCGCCGCCCCGCCGGGCCGTGAAACGACACCGCCCGCCCGGGCCGCGAGGGCCTGGGCGGGCGGTGGAAGCGCTGGGCGCGCTGGGCGCGGCCGGGGGCGCTTACTTCTTGTTGCGACGCTGAACGCGGGTCCGCTTCAGAAGCTTGCGGTGCTTCTTCTTGGCCATACGCTTGCGACGCTTCTTGATGACAGAGCCCACGGAACAACCCTCGCTCACTGAGACTCTCGTCCGTGAGAGACGGAGTCCATACGACTGACGTGAGGGCCTAGCCTACCGTCCGCGTGGCCGGGGCTGTAAATCGCACTCCCGGCAACCGGGAAACTCGCGGGAAATCCGGGGCGAACGGAGCCGGATCCGCGGCTGCGGATCCGGCCCCGCCGGCCCGGTGCTACGCGCTCTCAAGCCGCACGTACGACTCCTTGAGGTACTCGTGCACCGCCTGCTGCGGCACCCGGAAGGACCGTCCGACCCGGATGGCCGGCAGCTCGCCGCTGTGCACCAGGCGGTACACCGTCATCTTGGACACCCGCATGACCGCGGCGACCTCCGCCACGGTCAGGAAGACGACTTCCTGCAGGGGACGCTCCACGGAACTCATGACCATCACCCGACCCTTACCCGTGTGCAAGGCACCGGCTTCCCCTCCGGTGACTCCACCGGCACACGTGTATCCCCAGAGTAGTTATGCGTGGTACCAGTGGGAAGAGGGGAGGTGCAGTCCTCGTACGGTGAGAGATAGGACTGTTGCAGTACGTAGCCGATCGGCGGATCGGACCGCCCCGCGTACGCACGGCCCGGCCGGTGCCCCGCCGGCGCCCGGCCGGCGCGCCGGGTTCAGGCCAGGAGGCCGTGGTGGGGGAACACCGCACGGCGGCTGGCAAGAATGGCCTGATCGAGCCGGTCGGCCGGATCGTAACCCGCGTCGAAGTCGCGCCAGGCCGGGCGGGCGCCGTCGGTCATCCGCAGCGGGGCCGGGCGGCGGGTGCGGCGGTAGACCTCGGCGCGCCAGGACTCGGGGGTCTCGGTGGCCGGGTCGAGGGGCCGTCCGGCGGCGGTGGCGACCAGGTGGGTCCAGGTGCGCGGGACGACGTCGACCACCGCGTAGCCGCCCCCTCCGGTGGCCACCCAGCGGCCGTCGGCGTGCCGGTGGGCGAGCTCGTGCAGTTCCTCCGCGATCAGCCGCTGGGCGTCCACGGTGACGGCGAGGTGGGCGAGCGGGTCCTCCAGATGGGTGTCCGCGCCGTGCTGGGTGACCAGGACCTGCGGCCGGAAGGCGTCGAGCAGCTCGGGCACCAGGGCGTGGAAGGCGCGCAGCCAGCCGGTGTCGCCGGTGCCGGCCGGCAGCGGCAGGTTGGCGGCGGAGCCGGGGGCGTCCGGGCCGCCGGTCTCCATCGGCCAGCCGGTCTGCGGGAAGAGCGTGGCGGGGTGCTCGTGCAGGGAGACGGTGAGCACCCGGGGGTCGTTCCAGAAGGCCTCCTGGACGCCGTCGCCGTGGTGGACGTCCACGTCGACGTAGGCGACCCGCTCGGCACCGAGTTCGAGCAGCCGGGCGATGGCCAGCGCGGGGTCGTTGTAGACGCAGAAGCCGGAGGCCTTGCCGGGCATCGCGTGGTGCAGCCCGCCGGCGAAGTTGACGGCGTGCGGGGTCTCGCCGCGCCAGACCGCCTCGGCGGCGGCCACCGACTGGCCGGCGATCAGCGCGGAGGCCGTGTGGACCGCGGGGAAGGCCCAGTTGTCGTCGGTGCCGAGGCCGTGCCGGGTGTCGGTCAGCTCGGGGTGGGCGGCGGCGTGCTTGACCGCCTCGACGTACTCCCGGGTGTGCACCAGCTGCAGGGTGGACTCGCCGGCGGGCGGTGCGGACCGGACGCTCACCCCGGGGCCGCCGTTCAGCCCGAGCGCCTCGACCAGGCGCATGGTGAGGGCCAGCCGGGTCGGGTCCATCGGGTGGCCGGGGCCGAAGTCGTAGGCGGTGACGGCCTCGTCCCAGAAGAGGTGCAGGCCGCAGGGGGTGTCACGCTCGGCTTCGGGCATGGCCTCCACCGTAGCGGGTGGCGGCGGGCGGGCCGCCGTCAGGGCGCGCCGGGGCGGCGGCGGGGCTCCGGTTGCGCGGCCGGGGTACGGCAGTCGTGGTGCAGCTGTGCGGCAGTCGTGGAGGTGCTTTGTTGAGGCGGTACAGACAAACGCTCCGCGCCTCCATATCCTCTCCGCCATGAAGCCATTCAGCGTGCAACGCCTTGGGGTAATTCTCGCTGCAATACTGGGACTTGGCCTGCTCTTCGCCGCCCAGCCGGCCTCCGCCGCGGTCAGCGGGACCGCCTTCGCCGTCGACAAGTCGACCGCGAAGGCCGGCGACCAGCTGACCCTGACGCTGTCACTCACCAATACCGAGACCAGCGACATCTACTTCGCCTACGAGGCCGTCCAGCCGACCTGGCCGGCCAACTCACAGGCCGGCGCCTTCACCGTCACCGGCTGCACCGGCGACACCGTCGACTGCGTGATCAACGGGAACAGCGCCAACTTCCACTTCGACGCGCCGATCGCACCGGGCGCCACCAAGACCGTCACGCTCACCGTGAAGATCTCCGACACCCCGCCGTGGAGCGCCACCACGCCGTACACGGTGAACTGGGCGCCGTACGTCTACTACGAGTTCGGCCAGGTCGGCGGCACCACCTCGGCCAAGGACCAGGGCTGGCCCTACGGCGTGACCGGGATGGACACCACGATCCTCGGCTGATCCCGGCCGGCCTCGTCCGGCGGGTGCGACCGCCGCCCCGCCGCCCCCGCTCCCGCCCTCACCCGGCGGCGGCGGGGGCCAACACCGGCGCCGGGGCGAAACGGTCGGCCAGCGGCAGCACGGCGAGCACCAGCAGCATCGGGGCGAGCAGGGCCCAGCGGTACGAACTCGCGTCGGCGATCGCCCCGACCAGCGGCGAACCGAGCAGGAACCCCACGTAGTTGAAGAGGTTGAGCCGGGCCACCGCGGCGTCCGAGTCGGCCGGGAAGAGCCGGCCGCCCGCCGCGAAGACCTGCGGGATGATCGCGCAGATGCCGAACCCGAGCAGGGTGAAGGCGGCGATCCCCGCCCAGGGGGCGGGCGCGACCGCCGCCAGCCCGAACCCGAGCGCGGCCAGCGCCGCACCGCCCCGGACCACCGGGACGGCGCCGAAGCGCTGCACCGCACGGTCGCCCGCCGCGCGGCCGAGCAGCATCGCGACCATGTAGCCGAGGTAGGAGAGCTTGGCGAGGTCCTCCCGGCTGCCCAGGCCGTCGGTGAGGTACTTGACGCTGTAGTTGGAGACCGAGGCGTCGGCGATGTACGCGAAGGCCATCGCCAGGCAGAGCGGCAGCAGCGGCCGCCAGGGGACGGACCGGGCGGCGGCCTCGGCGGCCTCCCGGACGGCGTCACCGAGTTCGGCCGGGCCGGCGAAGCGCGTGCCGGTGACCACCGCGAGCGGGGCGATCACCGCGGCGGCCGAGCCGAACAGCACCGGCAGCCCCAGGTCGTAGTGCGAACCGAGGCCCGCCAGGACGGCACCGACGATGCCGCCCAGGCTGAACGCGGCATGGAAGCCGATCATGATCGAGCGGCCGTAGCGGTGCTGCAGGCCCACCCCGAGCATGTTCATACTGGCGTCCAGCGCCCCCACCAGCAGCCCGAACGCCCCCAGGGCGAAGGCGAGTTGCCACAGTGCGTCGCCGAGCCCGACGGCCGCCAGACTCAGGCAGACGGCCGGCTGGACCGCTCTCAGCACCGCCCGCGCGCCGGTGCGCTTCACCAGCTGCTCGGAGGCGATCGAGCCGACCCCGGCCAGGATCGGCACGGCCGCCAGGAAGACCGGCAGCAGCCCGTCGCTCAGCCCGTACCGGTGCTGGATCTCCGGGATGCAGGTGACCAGCAGCGCGAAGGTGGTGCCCTGCAGGAGGAAGCTGACGGCGAGCGCGGCCCGCCCGACCCTCAGGCCGGGCGGGACGTCGGACGGCGCGGCACTCATACGGACCTCCACACGGGCCTCCTGGCGTCCTCGCTACCGGCCGGTAGGACGATGTTGGCGAGAGCGTAGGCGGT
Source organism: Kitasatospora sp. NPDC085464 (assembly GCF_044541955.1). Classification (NCBI taxonomy): domain Bacteria; kingdom Bacillati; phylum Actinomycetota; class Actinomycetes; order Kitasatosporales; family Streptomycetaceae; genus Kitasatospora; species Kitasatospora sp. NPDC085464. Next base: position 49,744 of record NZ_JBITTM010000018.1, on the reverse strand, counting down.
GCGCCGCGATTGCGGGAGGGGTCGCGCAGGGTCCGGGCGTACTACTTCCCGCCGGAGGCCAGCTCCCGGGAGCGGTCCCGGGCCGCCTCCAGGGCGGCCAGCAGCGCGGCCCGCACACCGTGGTTCTCCAGCTCGCGGATGGCCGAGATCGTGGTGCCGGCCGGGGAGGTGACCGCCTCGCGCAGCTTCACCGGGTGCTCGCCGGAGTCCCGCAGCATCACCGAGGCGCCGATCGCGGACTGCACGATCAGGTCGTGCGCCACCTGGCGGGGCAGGCCGAGCAGGATGCCGGCGTCGGTCATCGCCTCGACCAGGAAGTAGAAGTAGGCCGGGCCCGAGCCGGAGAGCGCGGTGGCCGCGTCCTGCTGGGACTCGGGCAGCCGCAGCGCCTTGCCGACCGAGCAGAAGATCTCCTCGGTGCGCGCCAGGTGCTCCTCGGTGGCGTGCGAGCCGCCGGAGATGACGCTCATCCCCTCGTCCACCAGGACCGGCGTGTTGGGCATCACCCGGACCACCGGGGTCCCGGCGGCGAGCCGCTCCTCGAACCAGGCGGTCGGGACGCCGGCCGCGGCCGAGATCACCAGCCGGTCCGCGCCGACGTGCGGGGCCAGCTCCTCCAGCAGGGTGCCCATGTCCTGCGGCTTGACCGCGAGGATCAGGGTGTCGGCGAGCTTGGCGGCCTCGGTGTTGGAGACGGCCACCACCCCGTACCGGGCGGCGAGTTCGGCCGCGCGCTCGGGGCGGCGGGCGGTCACCAGGACGTCCGCGGGGCTCTTGCCGGCCCGCAGCAGACCGGAGAGCAGGGCCTCGCCGATCTTGCCGGTGCCCAGGAAGGCGATCTTCTGTCCGTGTGCTGCGCTGCTGCCCATGGTCCGCTCCTTGCCTCGGTACTGCGGACATCCTCGCACCGCGCGGCGGGGCCCGGCGGGACCGTCCGGTCCGTGGTCGCCCGGTTCGGGGCAGGGTGGGCGGCGGGGCCCCGGCGGGGTGCGCGGCCGGGCCGGGCCGGAGGGAGGGGAAGGGCGGCGGGGGCCCGCCGCCCGTGCGCCCCTAGGGAGAAAACCAGGGGGTTCCCCTATGGCCTCCGGGGCCGGGCGGGCGCACCGTTGAACCATGGCACACGACGAAATGTCCCGACGTGAGAACCGGCAACTCGCCGTCGCCTCGGCGACCGTGGGCCCGTGGCGGACGGCCGCGGGGGTCGGTGCGGTGGTGGGGGCGACATCCCTGGGGATCGAGGCGATCTCCGGGAACTGGTCGCTGAGCATGCTGGCCGGACCGGCCGGCTGGGCCCTGTTCTTCTTCTTCCTGGTCGGCACCGTCGGCGGGCAACTGCGCCGCGACACCGCCGACCGACGACTGCGCCGCTGGGCGAACGACCACCCGTGGCAGTCGGCGCTCCCGGCGGCCGGCGGGCTGCTCGTCCTGAACACCCTGGCGCAGCTGTTCCTCGGCGACGCCGGCCTGTTCGGCGCCTTCTTCCTCTCGCTGCTACCGGCCGGCATCCTGCTGGCGATCGCCGGGGTGGTGGGCTCGGTCAAGCAGGCCCGGGGCAAGGACTGACGCCCGGCGCGGTTCCGGGCGGGCCGGGGTGAACCCGGGCGAAACGGGCTGAACCACCACCCGGTGCGCACGCGTTCACCACCCGGTGTGCCCCCGATCGACGCATCGTCACCCCCCGTCGTCATACTGGCGCGATGCCGATAGCCGAAGATCCGGAACCGCGCCCCACCAGGGGCGACGAGCCGGGCGGGTCCGACCCGTCCGGAACGGGTGCGAAGGACCCGTTCGCCGACCTCGTCCTGGACGAGGAGTTCGTCCGCAACGCCACCGTCGCCGAGCAGAGCGGGCGCACCCGCATGCTGGCCGCTCGGTGGAAGCACACCCCGCCGGTCGACCCGGGCGGCCGCCGCTCGGTCAACGACGGCCCGGCGCCCGCGCGCCGTTTCGGCCGCAAGCCGAAGCAGCCGGCGCTCGACCCCTGGGGCAACCCGCGCCCGCGCCGCCGACCGCAGTGGCGCACGCCGCTCTACGTCGTGCTGACCGTCGCCGTCCTGCTCGCGGCACTGAACATCGACGGGCTGCGCCGCTGGTACTCCGACCACTACGGCGGCAACTCGTCCTCGGCCGGACCGGTGCCGACCGTCGCCCCGGAGACGGCCAGGCCGACCTCGGCGCCGCCGACCGCCCCCGACGACACGCCGACCGTCGACCACCCGTGGAAGGGCTCCCCCGCCGAGGGCTGGCCGAACGGCGCGGAGGCCTTCGTGCTGCCCGACGCCAAGGCCATCGGCGTCTTCTCCGCCGACGAGGTCGCCGCCCAGCTCCAGTCGGTCAATGCCTACCTGACGGCCGCCGACCTCGACCCCCAGGTGATCGCCGGCGCCCGCCCGGAGGCCGCCCTGGCGATGCTCGACCACGAGGAGCGGGCCTCCGCCGTCGCCGCCCTCGACCACCCCGGCAAGGACACCGACCCGACGGACTGGTTCACCCGCTTCGACCCGCGCGAGGCGGCCCTGGTCGGCGGCACCGTCAAGGTCCAGGGCCGGATGAGCATCGAGGGGGACGGTGACGGGGGCGTGCTGGTGCACACCGACTTCACCTTCGTCTACCCGCTGCAGCCGGGCCCCGACGCGGAGAAGCTGGCCTCGGCCCGCCGCACGCAGGGCGCCACGCCGCCCGGCACCGCCCCGGGCGGCACCGCCAAGCCCGTCGGCCTGGTCGTCCCGGCCGCCGACAACACGGGCAGCACCTGGACGGCCCGCACGATCGTCCGCAAGGTCGACGACTTCCGCTTCTACGACCCGAAGCGCTACAAGGTCGACGCGAAGAAGCTGGTCTTCGCCAAGACGCAATCCGACGTGGGCAACAGCTCCTGCGACATCTACGACGGCTTCCTGCACCCGCAGTTCCAGCAGTTCGCCGATCACGACCCGGCACCGACCGGACCGACCAGCGACCCGTACGACCGGAGCAAGGACATCGCCCCGAACGAGCAGTGCGGGACGGCGAGCCGCAGCTGAACCCCGGCCGGGGAGCCGCCGGGCCGCGTCAGCGCTTGCGCTTGGCCCGGCTCGGCGGCGCGTCGGAGGGCCGGCCGCTGCGGCCGGCCCGGCGCTTCTCGTACCGGGCCACGGCCCGCTGGTAGGAGGCGCGCTGGACCGCCTCGCCGGGCGCCTCGACCAGGCTGCGGGCGAAGTAGGCGGCCAGGGCGCCGGCGCTGCCGATGAGCCAGACCGCGCCGAGCGACTTGTCCTCGGCCATCCAGCCGGTCAGCTGGTCCTTGCCCTCGGTGAGCAGCTTCCAGGTGCGCCGGACGGACATCATCGAGCAGACCGCGATGGCGACGGTCAGCAGCCCGTTGACGAAGGTCCCGTTGTCGGAGAGGGCGATGCCCTCGACGCCGAAGCGCAGCAGCAGCACCACCGCGGCCGTCGCGACCAGCGCACCGAAGGACACGGCGACCCGGCGCAGCCAGTAGCCGCCGTCCCGGTTCAGCCAGCTGGTACCGAACCAGCGGATCGGTTCCGGCTCGGGGCCGCCGACGGCCCTGGGGGCCGCGGCCGCCACGGGGGCTCCGGCGGCCTCGGGGGCGGGGGTGGGGGGCTGCTCGCTCACGCCGTCGATTATCACCCGACCGCCGCGAACGACGGAGGAGCCGTCCCGGCCTGCGGGACGGCTCCTCCTCGTACCGGCGGGTCCTGCCCGGTCTCAGCCGAGCTTGGTCACGTCGCGGACGGCGCCCTTGTCGGCCGAGGTGGCCATCGCGGCGTAGGCGCGCAGGGCCTGGCTGACCTGGCGGTCGCGGTTCTTCGGACGGTAGCCGCCCGCGGCCTCCAGGGCGCGGCGGCGCTCGGCCAGGACCTCCTCCGGGACCTCCAGGGAGATCGTCCGGCCGGGGATGTCGATGGCGATGGTGTCGCCGTCCTCGACCAGGGCGATGGTGCCGCCGGAGGCCGCCTCCGGGGAGGCGTGGCCGATGGACAGGCCCGAGGTGCCGCCGGAGAAGCGGCCGTCGGTGACCAGCGCGCAGGCCTTGCCGAGGCCGCGGCCCTTGAGGAAGGAGGTCGGGTAGAGCATCTCCTGCATGCCCGGGCCGCCCTTGGGGCCCTCGTAGCGGATGACGACGACGTCGCCCTCCTTGACCCGCTTGGCCAGGATCGCCTCGACCGCGTCGTCCTGGGACTCGACCACGACGGCCGGACCGCTGAACGTCCAGATCGACTCGTCCACGCCGGCGGTCTTCACGATGCAGCCGTCCTCGGCGAGGTTGCCGTACAGCACGGCCAGGCCGCCCTCGACGGAGTAGGCGTGCTCGACGCTGCGGATGCAGCCCTTGGCGGCGTCGGTGTCCAGCGACTCCCAGCGCTCGGACTGGGAGAAGGCCTCGGCGGAGCGGACGCAGCCGGGCGCGGCGTGCCACAGCTCGACGGCCTCGGCGGAGGACGAGCCGCCGCGCACGTCCCAGGTCTTCAGCCACTCGGCGAGCGAGTCGGCGTGGACGGTGTGGACGTCCTCGTTGAGCAGCCCGCCGCGGTACAGCTCGCCGAGGATCGCGGGGATGCCGCCGGCCCGGTGGACGTCCTCCATGTAGTACGAGCCGTTCGGCGCGACCTTGGACAGGCAGGGCACCTTGCGGGAGATCGCGTCGATGGCCCGCTGGTCGAAGTCCAGCTCGGCCTCCTGGGCGGCGGCGAGCAGGTGCAGGATCGTGTTGGTCGAGCCGCCCATGGCGATGTCCAGGGCCATGGCGTTCTCGAAGGCGGCGCGGGTGGCGATCGCGCGGGGCAGGACGGAGGCGTCGTCGCCACCGTAGTAGCGGTTCGCGATCTCGACGACGTTGTGCCCGGCCCGCTCGTACAGCGCCCGGCGGGCGGTGTGGGTGGCGAGCACCGAGCCGTTGCCGGGCAGCGAGAGGCCGATGGCCTCGGTGAGGCAGTTCATCGAGTTGGCGGTGAACATGCCGGAGCACGAGCCGCACGTCGGGCAGGCGTTCTCCTCGATGATCGCGATGTCCTCGTCGGAGACGTTCTCGTTGACGGCCTGCGAGATCGCGTCGACCAGGTCGAGCTTGCGCACGGTGCCGTCGACCAGGGTGGCCTTGCCGGCCTCCATCGGGCCGCCGGAGACGAAGACGGTCGGGATGTTCAGGCGCAGCGCGGCCATCAGCATGCCCGGGGTGATCTTGTCGCAGTTGGAGATGCAGATCAGGGCGTCCGCGCAGTGCGCGTTGACCATGTACTCGACCGAGTCGGCGATCAGGTCGCGTGAGGGCAGCGAGTAGAGCATGCCGCCGTGGCCCATCGCGATGCCGTCGTCCACGGCGATGGTGTTGAACTCGCGCGGGATGCCGCCCGCCTGCTTGATCGCCTCGGAGACGATCCGGCCGACCGGCTGGAGGTGGGTGTGACCGGGGACGAACTCGGTGAAGGAGTTGGCGACCGCGATGATCGGCTTGCCGAAGTCCTCGCGGGCTACGCCGGCCGCCCGGAGAAGCGCCCGGGCGCCTGCCATGTTGCGACCGTGGGTGACCGTACGGGACCTCAGCTCGGGCACTGTGCTCCACTCCTTCGGGCTCTCGCCGGCGCCCCGCCGGTGGGAGGGTGCGGGGGCCGCTGTGGCTACCGAGCCTACGCCCGCCGTCCGGGCGGCCGACGGGCCGTCCGCGATGCGGTCAGACGGCGAGTCGCGGGCGGGTGCACGGGTGCGGGCGGGTGGGGGTGGGTGTACGGGCGGGGCGCTCGGTGTACGGGTGTGGCCGGCTCGGGTGCGGTCAGCTCGGGGTGACGGCCACAGTGAGGTCGAGGGCGAACGGCTCGACCACGACGCCGTCCGGGAACTCGGTGAACATGGCCTCCCGCTCGGCCGCCAGCACCGGCGCGCGTTCCTCGGGCGTCAGCGACGCCAGGTACGAGCGGGAGGTGAGGTCGGTCAGCACGTGGTCGACGGTGACCCGCCGCTCCCAGTGCAGCACCGCCCGCTCCACCGCGAGGCCGGCCGGCTCGAAGTGGCCGGTGAAGCTGCTGATCCCGCCGTAGCCGCGGTAGCGGGCGGGCAGTGCGGCGGCCATCCGCCGGTCCCGGGCGCGCACCCACGGCACGGTCTCGTCGTGGACGTTCCACCAGACGGCGATGGCGCCGCCCGGCCGCAGGACCCGGACCGCCTCCGGGACCGCCCGCTCCGGGTGCGTCCAGTGGAAGGCCTGCGCGTAGGTGATCAGGTCGGCCGAGCCGTCGTGGAAGGACAGGTCGTCACCGCCGCCGCGGACCAGCGGCAGCGTGGGCGAGGAGGCCAGGAACTGCGCCGCCATGCCGGAGCTGGGCTCGACGGCGACGACCTCCGCGCCGCGGGCGGCCAGCAGTCGGGTGGCGATGCCGGTGCCCGCGCCGACGTCCAGGACCCGCGCTCCCTTGAGGCCCCAGCCCCACAGCCTCTCCAGCGCGTCGAACAGCTCCGCGGGGTAGCCGGGACGGGCCCGGTCGTACTCGGCGGCCACCGCCCCGAAGCTCCTGGCGGCCTCACGGTAGTCCTGCTGCTCCGTCATCTCTCCCCTTCCTTGCGGAAGTTCGCACCCGCAGCGGGGCGCACGGGGCTCAGCGTACGTGCGACGGGGTGGCCAGGTGCAAGCGGGTGAAGGCCAGTGCCTCGGCCAGATCGGCCTCCCGTTCGGCGGGCGACGCGGAGCGGCGGGTGTTGACCTCCAGCACCACGTGGCCGTCGAAACCGGTGCGGGCGAGGTGCTCCAGCAGCTCGGCGCAGGGCTGCTTGCCGCGGCCGGGGATCAGGTGCTCGTCCTTGCCGGATCCGCTGCCGTCGGCCAGGTGCACGTGGGCGAGTCGGTCGCCCATCCGCTCGACCATGGCGAAGGTGTCGATCCGGGAGGTCGCGACGTGCGACAGGTCGATCGTGAAGTGCCGGTACTCCTCGTCGGTGACGTCCCAGCCGGGCGCGTACGCCAGCACCTCGCGGTCGCGGTAGCGCCATGGGTACATGTTCTCGACGGCGAAGCGGACGTCGGTCTCGCCCGCCATCCGGTTGATGCCCTGGACGAAGTCCCGGGCGTACTGCCGCTGCCAACGGAACGGCGGGTGGACGACGACGGCACTCGCGCCGAGCTTCTCGGCCGCCGCCCGGGCCCGGACCAGCTTGGTCCACGGGTCGGTGGTCCACACCCGCTGGGTGATCAGCAGGCAGGGCGCGTGCACGGCCAGGATCGGCATCCGGTGGGCGTCGGAGAGCCGGCGCAGGGCCTCGATGTCCTGGCTGACCGGGTCGTTCCAGACCATCACCTCGACCCCGTCGTAGCCGAGCTTGGCGGCCAGCTCGAACGCCACGGCGGTGCTCGCCGGGTACACCGAGGCGGTGGACAGGACCACCTTGGTGTCGGGGATGTGCAGGGCCGGATGCCTGGGCAGCACCAGCCGGTCGGTGGTGCGCAGCAGCGGCGGGCGGGCGGCCTCCCGGCGGGCGGCCTTGACCGAGCGCACCGACTGGACGGCCGCCTTGGCGGCGCCGGCGGCCCGGGCGGTGCGGGTCTCCTTCGGTGCGGCCTTGGCGGCGGCCCTGCGGGGGGCGGGCGCCGCGGACGGGGTCGCGGTCGGGCTTGCGGTCGCGGACCGGCTCGGCTTCCCCGTCGGCCGCTCCGTCGGCTTCGGCTCGGCCTGGTTCGGCTCGGCCTGCTTCGACGCGGCCTTCCTCGGCTCGGCTTTCCTCTGCGCGGTCCTGTTCGGCGTGGAGTTCTTCGGCGTGGTCCTGCCGGACGCGGTCCCCTCGGCGGTGTCGTCCTTCTTCGCGGCGGACGTCTTCGCGGCGGACGTCTTCGCGGTGGCCTTCTTCGCGGTGGCCTTCGCGGTGGCCTTCTTCGCGGTGCGCTGGGCCGCCTTGGCGGCCTTGGCGGCCTGCGCAGCGGTGGCGCCCTTGACCGCCTTGCCGAGCCGGCGGCGCGGGCCGTCCGGCCGCGACTGCCCGTCCCCGGGAGCGCGATCCTCCCGCGTTCCGTCCTCGCCCGCTGGTTGCACCACGGGAGACAGCGTAAGCGGAGCGCGCCCCGAACGGGACGCCGTCCTAGGGAGTGAGCTCCGGTCGACGCCGGTCGGTGGGGCTGTCCATGGTGTCCAGACGGCGCAGGATGATGCCCTCGCGCAGCGCCCACGGACAGACGTCCAGCTCTTCGAGGCCGAACAGGTCCATCGCGGCGTCGGCGACCAGCGCACCGGCCAGCAGCTGCTTGGCGCGGCCCTCGGAGACACCGGGGATCTGCGCGCGCTCGGCGACGGTCATCGTGGCCAGCCTCGGCAGCCAGGCGGCCAGCCCGCTGCGGGTGAGCCGGCGGTCGGCGTACGGTCCGGCGTCGGCGGGGGCCGCGCCGGTCATCCGGGCCAGCTGCTTGAAGGTCTTGGAGGTGGCGACCGCGTGCTGCGGCGGCCCGAGCCGGGAGATCTCGCCGACGACGGTGGCCATCTCGGCCCGGATGTGGCGTCTCAGCTCGCGCAGCCCGTCCGGGTCGGCGACGTCCCCGGGCAGCCAGCGTCCGGTCAGCCGCCCGGCCCCCAGCGGCAGCGAGCAGGCGACGTCCGGCTGCTCGTCCAGACCGCAGGCGATCTCCAGCGAGCCGCCGCCGATGTCCAGGTTGAGCAGTCGGCCCGAGGACCAGCCGAACCAGCGGCGGACCGCCAGGAACGTGAGCCGGGCCTCGTCCTGCCCGGACAGCACCCGCAGCTCGACGCCGGTCTCGGCGGTCACCCGGCGCAGCACCTCTTCGCCGTTGGCGGCCTCGCGCACGGCGGAGGTGGCGAACGGCAGGATGTCGACGACACCCTTGTCCTCGGCGACCCGCAACGAGGACGCGACGTGGCCCACCAGCCGCTCGACGCCGGCCTCGCTTATCGCGCCGTCCGCGTCCAGCAGCTCGGCCAGGCGCAGTTCGGCCTTGTGGGAGTACGCGGGCACCGGGGCAGCACCCGGATGGGCGTCCACCACGAGGAAGTGGACCGTGTTGGAACCTACGTCGAGAACACCGAGTCGCATAAGTCTCCACGCTACGCGATCCGTGCCGGGGCGAGGGGGGTTGCGGTGGTGTTCGCGCTGGTCCGGCGGGCACGGGGGCCTCGGGCGGGGCGGCCGTACCCGGTTATCCGATGGACCCGAGGGACCCGAGGGCCCTGTGGCGACGTCAGGTGCCCGGGCACCCCGTCACAGCAAGCCGTCCCACAGCTGCTCCACGATGACGGCCCACCAGTTCTCGGGATCGGCGAAGACCGTGCCGTCCACCTCCACCAGGGCTCGCTGCAGGCGGTCCACCGCCTCGCCCGCGGCCACCGGGTCCAGCCCGCGCAGGGCGGGCCACCAGCCGGCGAACACCTCCAGGCAGCGGACGAAGGCGCGCAGGTCCGCGTTGCAGTGGCGGACGGTCGCGTAGTCCGGGTCCACCGCCCGGACGGCGCCGTCCACCGTGTCGAGCGCCACCACGGCCCAGCCGTCCGTCCCCAGCACCAGCTGACCGGCGAGCGCCGACCGCTCGCGCCCGGCCACCCGGGCGCCCCGGCCGAGCGCGGCGAGGTACGCGGCCAGCGGCGGCAGGACGGTGCCGGGGCGGGTACCGTCCGCGATCGCCTCCGTGCCGGGGTGGTGCAGCGCGAAGAACCCCGGCACGGCCGTCGGCACACCCACGGCCTGCAGCAACGCGGCCGCCTCGCCGGGGAGTTCGGCCCGCATCACGTCCGCCGCACCGAAGCGCTGCACGCCCGCCGGGCCGAACCGGTGCGCGAGCCGCGCGGCGAGCGCCGCGTCGGGCCCGGCCGGCTCGGTCAGTTCGACCGGCGCGACCGGCTCGACCGGCTCAGTCGGACCGCTGCACGCCGGACCGTTCCGCACCGGACTGTTGTTCCGCACCGGGCGGGGGAAGGGCACCCGGTTGCGGGCCGGCCCGTCCGGGGGCGCGGGCAGCGCCCGTACGGCGGCGGCGCGGTGGTCGAACCGCGGGCCGTACGGCAACGCGAAGTCCATGCGGACGTGCGGGAGTTCGGCGGCCAGAGCGTGGGCGCAGTAGCCACCGGGCAGGGCGCTCGGCCGCAGGTCGCCCCGGACGGCGAGCACGTCCTCGGCCGCCACCCCCTGCTCGCGCAGCCACCACCAGCCGCGCAGCGCCGGATGCGGCAGGCCCGCCGCCGAGCGCAGCGCCAGCGACCGTTCCTCGCCCGCGCCGTCCCGGTACGTCAGCTCGACGCGGGCGCCCCTGCCGGTCACCGGCGGCCGGGTCGGGTCGTACCCGCCCGCGCCGACGTAATCCCGGTACAGCCCGACCACTTCGTCCACCGGCACCGAGGGCCACACCGTGAACCGACCGCTCTCCCGGTCCACCACGGCACAGGCTGCCCCGACCTCCTCGGGCGCCCGCCGCTCACCGGTCCGCGGATCCACCGCCACCCGTGCGGGCTCCGCCCACACCACCCAGCCGAGCTCGAACTCGTGCGCGCACACCCGCCTGAGCGCCCCGGACCCCTGCGGCAGATCCCCGTTGATCCACCGGTGCCCCGCCTCCACCGCCTGCGCCCGCGAAACCACCCGGCCACCCCCGTCCCCGACACCCAACCCGACCGCGCCCCGACCGCGCCCCGACCCTACGCCCCCACCCAGCCCCTACTCCCCCGTCCATCCCGGGGCACGAATATGACGACCGGTCTACATATCCACCCAAATCCAGCAACCCGGGCGCCCCAACAGCCCGCGCAGAAAGTCGACCCACCCGACTTCCTACGCAATCCGCCGCTCTCGGGGCGCGAATATGAAGACCGGTCTACGGATTTGCTGCGGACCCCCGCCTCACACGCACAGAAAGTCGGCCCGACCGACTTCTCACGCAACCACCCACCGCTCGCTCAAAACTATGACGACCGGTCTACATATCCGGGCAGGGTCCGACACCGCAGCGCACCAAAAGTCGGCCGGACCGACTTCTGGCGCAAGCCGCTCCCGATCTCGGACGCAGGGAATATGAAGACCGGTCTACATAACCGCCCCGGCCTGCCCAGGGTTGTCGAGCGCAGGAAGTCGGTCTGGCCGACTTCCTGCGCGAAACCTGCTCGGCGAACCCGACAGCGGGCCTGGCCGCCGGATGGAATGCGGCCGCGGGGACGTGCACTGTGGTGTCGGCGCGGCGGGGGCGGGCGGCGCTGTTCAGCTCTGGCGGGGTGGGCGCCATTCGTACGTCATGGGGGCCGTCTCCACGACGTCGCTGGGCCAGGTCTGCCGGACCCGCTCCAGTCGGTCGTGGTGCTCGTCCGTCCAGTTCTCCGGCGGACGGATCCAGAGCATCGCGCTGAGCCGGTCGGGATCGTCGATCGTCACGGCCAGGGAGCGGTCCTCCTGCATGTGGAGGGCCAGGCTGAGCCCGCGGTCTCCGCCGATGGTCGCGTCCGTTCCCGGGGCGAGGCGGCAGAGGTCCTGCTGCCAGGAGTCGAGGTCTCGCTGCGAGAGGTAGAGCTCCAGGCGGGCGTCGACGAAGTCGGTGTGCGCCAGGACATCGGCCCGGAGCAGGTCGTGGCCGGTCGGCACGCCCGGCTGCGGGCGGCCGGTGACGCGCACGATGCAGTGGTCGCCGTCCGCGTCCGCCAGGTGGATCAGGTCCACCGTGTCCTGTTCGGTCACCGTCGGCCTCGCTCTCTCGTGCTGGTCCGGCGCGCATCCTCCCGCATCGCCGCTCTCACGGTCAGACCGCCCCATGACATCGCCCGCCCCACGACATCGCCCGGATCACGTCCGGCAGCCGGCGGGTGTGAGGTCGAGGGGGCGGCCTTCCGGGCCGAGGGCGATCGCCCAGAGGCCTTGGGTGGCGGGGTGGAGGGGCGTGGGGGCCTGGCGGGCGAGTTGGTGGTCCAGGTAGGTGACCGTGTCCCGGTGGTTGACGGCGTTCCAGGCGTGCGGGCGGCCGTAGGCGTCGAGGGTGAGGAGGACGGCCTGGGAGCCGTGGCCGGCGCGACGGAGGTCGTCGGCGAGGCGGTCGAAGGCCTGGCCACTGTCGCCCAGGTCCCGGAAGGGGGCGCCGAGTTCGCGTTCGGCGCGGTCCCGGCCGCCGCGTTCGCCGGCGTCGCCCTCGGTCGGGATGCGCGGGGCGGCGCAGGTGGGCCGGCCGGTGTAGCACTCGACCGCGGAGAGGGCGATCTCCAGGCTGTTGTTGGCCCGGCCGGGTTCGCGGTGGCCGCCGTCGTTGACGGCCTCCGCCCAGCCGTCGACGGCCGGATCGGGGTGGCGGACGGGCAGTCCGTCCCCGTCTCGGGGCGCACGGCGTTCGAGCTCGGCCTGGTGTTCCGGGTCGACGGGGCCGAGCCCGCCGGGCAGCCCGTACGGGCGGCTGTCGGCGATGCTGCGCAGCCGCGCGGCCGGGTCCTCGGGGTGGGCTCCGTGCCGTGCGCGCAGGGCGAGTTGGAGGGCCATCGCGTGGGCGGTCGCAACCGGGACCGCGCCCCAGGCGAGGGTGGGGTCGGCGACGGTGGCGGCGGTGTCCCGGCGTCGGGCGTCCCCGTGGTGCGGCTCGGGTCGGCCGGGTACCGGGGTGGTGCCGACGAGCGGCGGCGCGGTCGGGGCCGGCGGTTCGGCGTGGGCCGGCGGGGGACCGAGGACGGGCGGCGCGGCGCCGACCGGAGGCCGCGGTGCGGGAGCGCCCGGCCTGGGTTCGGCGGAGACTGCCCCGGCCGCCCCTTCCCCACCAGCCCCAGCCCCACCGGCTCCCGACCCGCTGCCGCCTGCCCCGACACCGCTGCCGAACGGCGCCGCCGCGTTCGCGGGCCCACCCCCGCCCGCGAGCGGTCCGGGCCCGATGGCACCGACGGCGCCGATGGTTCCGGTCATGCCGGCCGTACCGGCGGTACCTGCCAGGGGGTACCCGGCACCGTACGCCGGTGTCCCGAAGTGCCCGGCGACCCCGACCGGCCGGATCGCGGACGGAACGTCCACCGCCGGTCCGGGCGCGGCACCGGGCGCGGCACTCGACACAACACCGGGCACGACACCGGGCGACGAACCGGGCGCGGGCGGTGCGCTCACCGAGTCGGTCCGTACGGTCACCGGCCCACCGCCGTGCGTCGGAGCGGAGCCGCCGACCGCGGGGGCCTGGAGCGGGTAGTCCCCGTCCGACCCGCCCGCCGGGCCACCGCCCTGGCGGACCGGCGCGGCGACGGACCGCCCGGACGCCCCGTCGTCCCGCGTGGGCGGCGTCCAGTCGCCGCCTCCGGCCGCCGCCCGGTGCTGCCCCTGCCACCCCCCGGTCGCGTACGAGGCCCCCGACGCCACCGCACCGGCAGGCGCGCCCGCGGCGACGGCGGTGTCCGCCCCACCCGCGCTCGCCCCGCCCGGCGGCCCCGCGACCGGCCCCGCGACCGACCCCGCCGGGTCCGCCACGACGGTCGAGGCCACGGTCGAGGCCACGGTCACCGCGCCGGGCACCTTCGGATCGGCCGTCCCGTCCACGCCCGGGCCGTCGAGCGGCTTCCCGTCCCGGCCGGCCGGGGTGTCCGGCGCCGCCGGCCCGGCGAGCGGCACCCCGTGGATCTCCTTGCCCTGCTCGTCGGTGAGCACCGGCTGCCCGTGCTCGTCAAGCCGGACGGCCAGGTCGGCCACCCCGACGACCGGCTTGCCGTCCGGCCCGGGGACGACCAGCAGCCCGGAGGCGTCGTCCACCGGCGTGCCGTCGGCGCGGAGGATGACCGGCCGACCGTCCTGGCCGAGGACCGGCTGCCCGTGCTCGTCGAGCCTGACGGTGAGCCCGGGCACGCCGACCAGCGGCTTGCCGTCCCTCCCCGCGAGCAGGACCAGCCCGGAGCCGTCCGCGCCGAGCACGCCCGGTTCGCCGAGGGCCACGGGCAGTCCGGCGGCACGCGGGTCGAAGGCGCCGGTGCGGTACGAGGCGGCGGTGACCCCGGTGCCCCGCGCGGTGCCGAGCCGGAGCAGGGCGACGGCGGCCGGCTCTTTGAGGGCTGCGGAGAGGGCGTCCTTCATGGCACGGCCGAGTTCGCCGAGCAGCCCGCCGATCTTCAGCGCGGCAACCTCGACGGCGACCGCCGCCACACCCGCCGCGACCTGTTCGGTGGCGGTGTTCTTCACGTCGGCCGCGAGACCGCCGACGGCCTTCCTCAGCCCGCCGACCACCCCGTCCGCCCCTGCGCCTGTCCCCGTGCCCGCCGCGGTCCCCGTCCGCGGACCGGCGTCGGCCGCCGCGGCGGCCTTGCCCGCCGCCTCCTTGGCCGCGGCGGCCCGCTGCTCGGCCTGCGCGAGGTCGGCGGCGAGCTGCTGCAGGGTTGCGATGATCTCGGCCTTGCAGGTGTCCACGGCCCGGGCGGCCGTGTCGAAGGCGGCGGCGACCAGCGCGACCGCGGCGTGCGCGTCGTCCAGGTGTCCCTTGCCGCCGCCGCTGAAGGTCTGCCAGTACGCCCCGAAGGACTCGACCGCGTGGCCGGAGTTGTCGGCGGTGACGCGCCGGACGGACTCGCCGCAGCGGCGGGTGAGGCGGTCGGCCTCCTTGCCGAACTCCCGCCAGACCCCGGCCGCCTTGCGCAGGACCTCCTCATCGGCCTGCGGCCACGGGTGGCCGGTCCTGGCCAGCACCGGCACCAGTTCTTCGGGCAGTTTCCGGGACACGCGCTTCCCCCTCCGAGCCGGGTCCGTCAGACCGACATGTCCTTGGGGACGGCGGGGGCCGCCCCCGGGGTTGCCCCCGTCGTCGAGTAGACCGCGGAGACCACCGACGCTCCGGGCCCGACCCCCGTCCCGCCCTCGACCGCGGCGCCGAACCCGCCGGCCGCCGAGGTGTCCGTGTCCGTCGTCCGCTCGGCCATCGTGTGCAGCCCGGTCCCGACCTTGCCCACCTGCCCGGCCAACCCTCGCAGCCCGCCGACGAGTTCGCCGTGCGCCGGGCCGTACACGGCGGCGAAGCCGCTGCCGGGCGCGTCCGTTCCCCAGGGGGTGCCGAGCGCGGCGAGGTCCCGTTCCAGGGCGGCCACGGCCTTCGTCAACTCACCCCCGAGCTTCTCGAACTCCCGCCCCTCGCCGTGCAGTTCCCACGGCTTGAGGACGAACCCGCCACCCGTACGGTCGGACGCCCCGGTGCTGCCGCCTGCCATCCCCGTACCTCCCCGTAGCGGACCGGCCGCCATCCTAGGCACGCCCGGGCCTCCGCCCGCAGCGCCCGCCGGACCTCTTCACCCCGCCTTCACCCGCACCGAGCCCGCCGCCCACCGCAACGAGCCCGCCGCCCACCGCCCACCGCCCACCGCCCACCGCCCACCGCCACGAGCCCCCCACCCACCCCCGCGACGGCCCGCACCCACCGCGACCCACCCCGCCCGTAACCGCCGCCACGCCCTCAGCCCCGCCACCACCCCCGCGGAAGCTCTACCCTTGCCGGGTGGCACCAGCAGAAACGTCCAAGAAGAAGGCCAAGGCGAAGCCCGAGGCCTCCCCCGCCCCCGTCGACCTCGCGATGCCGACCCTGCGCCGCGAGATCCCGCGCGACGAGGTCCCGCTCGACTTCCCGCGCGCCTGGGTCGAGTTCGCCGACCCCGCCGACGAGGAGCAGGTCTTCCGCTGCGACCTCACCTGGCTGACCTCCCGCTGGTCCTGCGTCTTCGGCCAGGGCTGCCACGGAATCCGCGAGGGCCGCGGCGAGTCGGACGGCTGCTGCACGCTGGGCGCGCACTACTCGGACGAGGACGACGAGCAGCGCGTCCTGGGCCACGCGGCGCGGCTGACCCCCGAGCTGTGGGAGAACTTCGCCGAGGGCACGGACGCCAAGGGCCGGCTCGTCTCCGACGGCGGCATCACGATGCTGGACGAGGACGGCGACCGCCAGACCCGCCGGGTCAACGGCGCCTGCATCTTCGTGAACAGCCCGGACTTCGCGGGCGGCGCCGGCTGCGCCCTGCACGCGCTCGCCCTCAAGGAGGGCCGCGAGCCGCTGGAGACCAAGCCGGACGTCTGCTGGCAGCTGCCGATCCGCCGTACCTACGACTGGATCGACCGCCCGGACGACACCCGCTACCTGCAGGTCTCGATCGGCGAGTACGACCGCCGCGGCTGGGGTCCGGGCGGCCACGACCTGCACTGGTGGTGCACCGGTGCGCCGGCGGCCCACCAGGGCGCGGAGCCGGTGTACGTCAGCTACCGCCCGGAGCTCACCGAGCTGATGGGCCGGGCCGGGTACGAGGTGCTGGCCCGCCTGTGCGAGGAGCGGATCGCCACCAAGGGGGACCGCAAGGTCGCCCCGCACCCGGCCGACCCCACCACGAAGGCCGCTGCCACGAAGGCCGCCACCACCGAGGCCGCGACCACAAAGGCCACCGGCAACAAGGCAGGGAAGGCCGGGAAGACCGGAAAGGCCGGGAAGTAGGACCGACCTACTTGTCGATGTCGCCGACCACGAAGAACATCGACCCCAGGATCGCCACCATGTCCGCGACCAGCGTCCCCGGCAGCAGCTCGCCCAGCGCCTGGATGTTGTTGAAGGACGCCGAGCGCAGCTTGAGCCGCCACGGCGTCTTGTCGCCGCGCGAGACCAGGTAGTAGCCGTTGATCCCGAGCGGGTTCTCGGTCCACGCGTAGGTGCTGCCCTCGGGTGCCTTGAGCACCTTGGGCAGCCGCTGGTTGACCGGCCCGGCGGGCAGGGTGGCGAGCTTGTCGAGGCAGGCGTCGGCGAGGTCGAGCGAGTTGAGGGTCTGCTCCAGCAGGCACTCGAAGCGGGCCAGGCAGTCGCCCTCCTCGCGGGTGACCACGGTGAGCACCTGCCGCAGTTCCTCGGAGCCGTACGCGAGGTAGGGCTCGTCACGGCGCAGGTCGAGGTCGAGGCCGCTGGCGCGGGCGATCGGGCCGCTGACGCCGTACGCCTGGGCCTGCGCCCGGGTGAGGACGCCGACGCCGACGGTGCGGGCGCGGAAGATCTCGTTGCCGAGGACGAGCTCCTCGAAGACGGGCATCTGCGAGCGGACGGTCGCGACGGCGGTGCGGACCCGGCCGAGCCAGCCGGCCGGGAGGTCCTCCTTGAGGCCGCCGACCCGGTTGAACATGTAGTGCATCCGGCCGCCGGAGGCCTCCTCCAGCACGTGCTGGAGGTCCTCGCGGCCGGTGAAGGCGTGGAAGATCGGGGTGATCCCGCCCAGCTCAAGCGGGTAGGAGCCGAGGAACATCAGGTGGTTGAGCACCCGGTTGAGCTCGGCGAGCAGGGTGCGGATCCACACCGCCCGCTCGGGGACCTCCATGCCGAGCATCCGCTCGACGCCGAGGACGACGCCGAGTTCGTTGGAGAACGCGGAGAGCCAGTCGTGCCGGTTGGCCAGCATGATGATCTGCCGGTAGTCGCGGGCCTCGAAGAGCTTCTCCGCGCCCCGGTGCATGTAGCCGATCACCGGCTCGGCGGTGACGATGCGCTCGCCGTCCAGCAGCAGGCGCAGCCGCAGCACGCCGTGCGTGGCCGGGTGCTGCGGGCCGATGTTGAGCACCATGTCGGTGGTGCCCGCCTCGCCGGTGAAGTTCTCGGCTCCCGCCCCGATGCCGACCGTGGTCTCCCTCATGTCCCCAGAGTCTGCCATCCCGGCGGGGGCTCCCGGATCAGTGCCCCTCGAAGATCTCAAGGGGCGACATGCCGACGGCCTGGAGCAGCCATCCGAACCCGCCCAGCCCGTTCGGGTCGGTCAGCTCGGCCGCTTCCCCCGCCCGGCTCAGCGCCCGCAGGTAGCCCGCGGGGTCGGTGGAGGCGAGGGCAAGCGGCGGGCGGCCGCCGCTCACGCCGAGCGCGCGCAGGGCCTCGCGCTGCGTCGTCCACAGGCTGTGGAGGGCGGGCGCGGCGACGGCGTCCAGGGCCACGTGCGCGGTGACGTCGCAGGAGCCGTCCGGCACCGGGGCGACCTCCCTGCCGTCCCGGAAGCCGGTGAAGGTGCCGAAGGGCGGCCGCCGCCCCGCCGTGTGCCCGTAGTCGACCGCGACGGCCAGGCCGCGCTCCAGCCCGGCGACGGCCCGCGCCCAGGCGGCGTCCCGGGATCCGCCGAACTCGACCACCTCCCCGGGCTCGGCGACCGGCCACCAGCGCTCGGCCCAGGCCGAGTCCGCCTCCGACACCTCGGCGCCCGGTCGCACCGCGCCGGTCACGGTGTCCACCTCGACGTAGCGCAGCACCCCGTCCTCGTCCACCTCGCCGGCGTCCAGCGGCACGTTGTCCAGCCACTCGTTGGCGAACAGCAGCCCGGTCACGCCCTGCGGCAGCTCGTCCGTCCACAGGGCTGTGGACGGAAGTCCGTCCGGGCGCCGCGCGATCTCCACGCCGTACGGGCGCAGCCGCGCCAGCACCCCGGCGGGCAGCTCGGCCAGCACGCCGGTCAGCAGTTCCCCCCGCCCGGCCCCCACGTCCACGAAGGCCAGCTCCTCCGGACGACCGAGGGCCGCGTCAACCTCAAGGAGCAGCCGGGCCACCGCACGGGCGAACCCGGGCGAGGCGTGCACCGAGGTGCGGAAGTGCCCGGCGGGGCCCTCCGGCCTGCGGTAGAAGCCCCGCTCGGGGTCGTACAGGGCCTGTTCCATGGCGGGCGCCCACCGCATCCAAGTCATGGGGCGGGACGCTACCCGGCGGTTCGTGGACCCTCCCAATCGGAGCGGGTGCTTCTCCGACCTACGGAGTAGGACGGATCGCCCTACCGGCGGACCTGGACACACTGAGCGACTGCCTACGCTGGACACGTGCATCGACTCAACGCCTGGCTCCGCCGTCACCCCATGGTGGTCGACTCCGCCTGGGCGGCGATGGTGCTCTTCATCGGCCTGGTGCCGAACGACAACATCCCCGACGACGGCTGGCGCTTCGGCGCGGACGTCCTGGTCGCGCTGGTGCTGCCCGCGCTGATGGTCTTCCGGCGCCGCTACCCGGACGTCACGGTGGCCGCGGCCGCCGGCCTGGGCGTCAGCCAGGTGCTCGCCGACGTCGAGCCGGGCGGGTCCTCGATCGCCTACCTGGTCTTCGCCTACACCGGCGCCGCCTTCGGCCAGAAGTGGACGTCCCGGCTGGCGCTGACCGCCGGGCTGGCCGCCGGGCCGCTGGTGTTCTGGCAGATGCACCCGGTGAAGACGGTCCGCGAGAGCGCCGGCCACTACGTCAGCCGCTCGTACGGCCTCGGCGAGGCGGCACTGATCATGCTGCTGATGAGCACGCCGTTCATCCTGTGCTGGGCGTGGGGCCGGCTGACGAGGGTGCGCCGCGCCTACCTGACCGAGCTGGAGGACCGCGCCGCCCGGCTGGAGCGCGAGCGGGACGCCCAGGCCAAGGTGGCGGTGGCCGCCGAGCGGGCCCGGATCGCCCGCGAGCTGCACGACGTGGTCGCGCACAACGTCTCGGTCATGATCGTCCAGGCCGACGGCGCCGCGTACGTCCTCGACAACTCCCCGCAGCAGGCGAAGGAGGCGCTCGGCACGATCGCCTCGACCGGCCGTCAGGCGCTGGTCGAGATGCGCCGCCTGCTGGGCGTGCTGCGCACCTCCGACACCACCGCCGAGGAGTACGTGCCGCAGCCCGGCGTGGAGGAACTGCCGGAGCTGCTGGAGCAGGTCCGCACCGCCGGGCTGCAGGTGGACTACGCGACCTCCGGGCACCCGCGCGAGCTGCCGCGCGGGGTCGAGCTGACGGTCTACCGGATCGTCCAGGAGGCGCTCACCAACGTCCGCAAGCACGGCGGCCCCGACGTGCACGCCCGGGTCGCGGTCGACTTCGGCGAGCGCGAGCTGGCCGTGCTGGTGGAGGACGACGGCCGCGGCAGCACCGACGAACAGCTGGCCTCCGGCGGCACGGACGGCCTCGGCCACGGCCTGATCGGCATGCGCGAGCGGGTCGGCATGGTCAGCGGCCGGCTCGACGTGGGCCCCCGCCCCGGCGGTGGTTTCCGGATCCGCGCCGTCCTGCCGCTGAAGGCCGCACACTGATCCTCCGCCCCACTTTCTAGGAGCCACCTTGACCATCCGCGTGATGCTCGTCGACGACCAGGAACTGCTGCGCACCGGGTTCCGGATGATCCTGCAGTCGCAGGGCGACATCGAGATCGCCGCCGAGGCGGGTGACGGCGCGCAGGCCGTGGAGCTGCTGCGGCACACCAAGGTGGACGTGATCCTGATGGACGTCCGGATGCCGCGCCTGGACGGCGTGCAGGCGACCCGCCGGATCTGCCTGGCCGAGGACGGCAGCCCGCTGCCGGGCGCCCCGCACGTGCTCATCCTCACCACCTTCGACCTGGACGAGTACGCCTTCGCCGCGCTCAAGGCCGGCGCCAGCGGCTTCCTGCTCAAGGACGTCCCGCCGACCGAGCTGGTGGCCGCGATCCGCGCGGTGCACGGCGGGGACGCGGTGGTGGCCCCGACCACCACCCGCCGGATGATCGACCGCTTCGCCGAGGTGCTGCCCACCCCGCAGAGCGCGCCCGGCTCGAACGTCCTCGGCCCGCTGACCGAGCGCGAGCGCGAGGTGTTCCTGCTGGTCGCCCAGGGCCTGTCGAACGGTGAGATCGCGGCCCGGCTGGTGCTCTCCGAGGCGACCGTGAAGACCCACGTCGGCCGGATCCTGGCCAAGCTCGGCCTGCGCGACCGGGTCCAGGCCGTGGTGCTGGCGTACGAGGCCGGGCTGATCCGGGCCGGGGCCACCGACTGAGCCACCGGCTGAGCCGCCACCGACCGAGTCTCCCTGGCTCCTCGGCGCCGACCGTAGACTGGGGCGGTACGTCCGGTACCCGACGAGTGGACCGGAACGGTCATTCAGGACAAGGGTGGATGCGTGGATCCGTCCGACTTCGCCGGTTCCGGCGAGTTCGCCCCGATCGCCGACGGCCTCGGCGACCCCGCTTTCGGAAATCCCGGTGATCCCGGCAACCGCCCGGCCCGGCTCGCCGTCGGCGTGGTCGGCACCGGCCGGGTCGGCCCCGCGCTGGGCGCCGCACTGCAGCTCGCCGGGCACACCGTGGTCGCCGCGTCGGGGGTGTCCGCCACCTCGCGCCGCCGCGCCGAGGCGCTGCTGCCGGGCGTGCGGATCGTCACCCCGCCGCAGGTGCTGGCCGCCGCCGACCTGGTCCTGCTGACCGTCCCGGACGACGCGCTGGCCGACCTGGTGGCCGGACTGGCCGCCACCGGCGCCGTGCGCCCCGGTCAGCTGGTCGTGCACACCTCCGGCGCGCACGGCGTGGCCGTCCTGGAGCCCGCCACCCGGGCCGGGGCGCTGCCGCTGGCCCTGCACCCGGCGATGACCTTCACCGGCACCTCGGTCGACCTGGACCGGCTGGCCGGCTGCCCCTTCGGCGTGACCGCCCCCGAGGAGCTGCGGCCGGTCGCCGAGGCGCTGGTGGTGGAGATGGGCGGCGAGCCCGAGTGGGTGCCCGAGGAGGTCCGCCCGCTCTACCACACCGCCCTCGCGCACGGCGCGAACCACCTGGTCACCCTGGTCGCCCAGGCGATCGAGCTGCTGCGCACGGCCGGCGTCGCCGAGCCGGGCCGGATGCTCGGCCCGCTGCTGGGCGCCGCCCTGGACAACAGCCTGCGCTCCGGCGACGCGGCCCTCACCGGCCCGGTCGCCCGGGGCGACGCGGGCACCGTGCGGCGCCACCTGGCGCAGCTCAGTACGGTGTCCCCCGACATCCCGGCGGCCTACCGCGCGATGGCCCGCGCCACCGCACAGCGGGCGCTCGCCAACGGAACGATCGACGAAACGTCGGCGGCGGCGCTGCTGGACGTACTGAACGAGGAGACGCGCTAATGGCACGCGGCAAGCAGCCGAACAAGCCCCAGCGGACGCCGAAGGTCCACCGGGCCGTCGTCACCCGCACCGTGGACGACTTCGAGGCCGCGTTCTGGCCGGACGAGCAGCCGGTGGACAACGCCGTGGTGATGACCATGGGCGCGCTGCACGAGGGCCACGCCGCGCTGATCCGGGCCGCCCGCAAGCAGGTCGGCCGGGACGGCCGGGTCGCGGTGACGGTCTTCGTCAACCCGCTGCAGTTCGGCGCGGGCGAGGACCTGGACCGCTACCCGCGCACCCTCGACGCCGACGTGAAGCTGGCCGAGGAGAACGGCGCCGACGTCGTCTTCGCGCCGTCCGTCGAGGAGGTCTACCCGAACGGCGAGCCGCAGGTGCGCCTGGTGGCCGGCCCGATGGGCGAGCGCTTCGAGGGCGCCACCCGCCCCGGGCACTTCGACGGCGTGCTGACCGTGGTCGCCAAGCTGCTGCACATCACCGACCCGGACTTCGCCCTCTTCGGCGAGAAGGACGCCCAGCAGCTGGCGCTCATCCAGCGGATGGTCGCCGACCTGGACTTCGACGTCGAGATCGTCGGCGTGCCGACCGTCCGCGAGGAGGACGGCCTGGCGCTGTCCTCGCGCAACCGCTACCTCTCGGAGGAGGAGCGCACCCGCGCGCTGGCCCTGTCCCGGGCCCTGTTCGCCGGCCGGGACGTCGCCGCGCAGGGCCCCAAGGCCGTGCGCGAGGCCGCCTCGGCCGTCCTGGACGGCGCCGAGGGCGTCACCCTCGACTACCTCGCCCTGATCGACCCGCACGACTTCTCGGAGGCGGCGGACGACTTCCAGGGCGAGGCGGTGCTGGCCGTCGCCGCGAAGGTGGGCGAGACCCGCCTGATCGACAACGTCCGCATCATCGTCCGGTAGACCCGGCAGTTCCGACCCCCTCAGGCATGCACTCACAGGAGGCGTGACCCGCAATGCTCCGCACCATGCTCAAGTCCAAGATCCACCGGGCCACCGTGACCCAGGCCGACCTGCACTACGTCGGCTCCGTCACGGTGGACGAGGACCTGCTCGACGCCGCCGACCTGCTCCCCGGCGAGCTGGTCCACATCGTCGACATCGACAACGGCGCCCGGCTGGAGACGTACACCATCGCCGGCCCGCGCGGCTCCGGCGTGATCGGCATCAACGGCGCCGCCGCCCGTCTGGTCCACCCCGGCGACCTGGTCATACTCATCGCCTACGGGCAGATGGACACGGCCGAGGCCAAGGGCTACGAGCCGAAGATCGTCTTCGTGGACGAGCAGAACCGGATCACCGGCCTGGGCGGGGACCCTGCGGAGGCCCCGGAGGGCAGCGGACTGCTCCGCGGGGACGCGGCGTACCGTGACGAGGACGGCGCGGCCACCGCGGCCACGCGCCGAAGGAGCCGCTGAGTCATGTCCGTCACCCACCGCCTCACCGCCCCGGCCCCGGGCTGGACCGCCACCACCGACGTGGTCGTGGTCGGGTCCGGCATCGCCGGCCTCACCGTCGCCCTCAACGTCCGCAAGGCCGGCCTGCGGGCCATGGTGGTCACCAAGGCGGTCCTGGACGAGGGCTCGACCCGCTGGGCCCAGGGCGGCATAGCCGCGGCCCTGGGCGAGGGCGACACCCCCGAGCAGCACCTGGACGACACCCTGGTCGCCGGTGCCGGCGTCTGCGACGAGGAGGCCGTCCGCACCCTGGTCACCGAGGGCCCGGACGCCGTCCGCCGGCTGATCGCGGTCGGTGCGGCCTTCGACCGCGGCGAGGACGGCGAGATCCTGCTCACTCGCGAGGGCGGCCACCACCGCCACCGGATCGTGCACGCGGGCGGGGACGCCACCGGCGCGGAGGTCTCCCGCGCGCTGGTCGCCGCCGTCCGCAGCGACCCCGACCTCGAACTGATCGAGCACGCCCTCGTCCTCGACCTGCTGACCGACGCCGCGGGCCACACCGCCGGGCTGACCCTGCACGTGATGGGCGAGGGCCAGCGCGACGGCGTCGGCGCCGTCCGGGCCCGCGCGGTGGTGCTCGCCACCGGAGGCCTGGGCCAGGTCTTCTCCGCCACCACCAACCCGGCCGTCTCCACCGGCGACGGCGTGGCCCTGGCCCTGCGGGCCGGCGCCGCCGCCGCCGACCTGGAGTTCGTCCAGTTCCACCCGACCGTGCTCTGGCTCGGCGCGGACGCCGCGGGCCAGCAGCCGCTGGTCTCCGAGGCCGTGCGCGGCGAGGGCGCCCACCTGGTGGACGCCGACGGCGTGCGCTTCATGGTCGGGCAGCACGAGCTGGCCGAACTCGCCCCGCGCGACATCGTCGCCAAGGCGATCACCCGGCGCATGCAGGAGAAGGGCGCCGACCACATGTACCTGGACGGGCGGCACTTCGGGGCCGAGATGTGGGAGCACCGCTTCCCCACCATCCTGGCCTCCTGCCGCTCCCACGGCATCGACCCGGTCACCGAGCCGATCCCGATCGCCCCGGCCTCGCACCACGCCGCGGGCGGCGTCCGCACCGACCGGCACGGCCGCACCTCCGTCCCCGGCCTGTACGCCTGCGGCGAGGTCGCCTGCACCGGCGTGCACGGCGCCAACCGGCTGGCCTCCAACTCCCTGCTGGAGGGCCTGGTCTTCGCCGAGCGGATCGCCGCCGACCTGGCCGAGCGCCACGCGGCCGGCGAACTGCCCGAGCGCACCGTGGACGTCGCCGCCGCGCAGGCCGCCGTGGCCGTGCCGCTGCCGGCCTCCGAGTCGCGCGCCGAGATCCAGCGGCTGATGTCGCGCGGCGCGGGCGTGCTGCGCTCGGCCGCCTCGCTGGCCGACGCCGCGGCCGGGCTGGCCCTGCTCGCCGAGCAGGCCCGGTCCCACATGGCCGAGGAGAAGCCGGCCGACCCCCGGGTGGAGACCTGGGAGGCCGCCAACCTCCTGCTGGTCGCCACCGCCCTGGTCGCGGCGGCTGCGCAGCGCGAGGAGACCCGCGGCGGCCACTGGCGCGAGGACTTCCCCGAGCGTGACGACGCCCACTGGCGACGTCACCTGATCACCACCCTCGCCGCCTCCGGCGACCCCGTCAGCACCCCCGAGGAGCAGTAGAACCATGACCCACGCGCACGAGGAACTCCCCCTGGCCGATCAGGGCGGCGGCTGCGGCGACGGCTGCGCCTGCGGGGACGGCGAGGGCTACGAGACCGGCCTGGACCCGCAGCTGGCCGAGCTGCTGGAGGAGGCCGGACTGGACCCGATCGAGGTGGAGGACATCGCCACCCTGGCGCTGGCCGAGGACCTGGCCGGCGGCGAGGACGTCACCTCGGTGGCCACCGTGCCCGCCGACGCGGTCGCCACCGCCGACTTCACCGCCCGCGAGGCGGGCGTGGTGGCCGGCCTGCGGATCGCCGAGGCGGTCGTCTCGCTGATCTGCGAGGAGGAGTTCGAGGTCGAGCGGCACGTCCAGGACGGCGACCGGGTGGAGGCCGGCCAGGTGCTGCTGTCGGTGCGCTCGCGCACCCGCGACCTGCTGACCGCCGAGCGCAGCGCGCTCAACCTGCTCTGCCACCTGTCCGGCATCGCCACCGCGACCCGGGCCTGGGCGGACGCCCTGGAGGGCACCGGCGCGGTCGTCCGGGACACCCGCAAGACCACCCCGGGCCTGCGCGCGCTGGAGAAGTTCGCGGTGCGCTGCGGCGGCGGCGCCAACCACCGGATGGCGCTCTCGGACGCGGCCCTGGTGAAGGACAACCACGTGGTCGCCGCGGGCGGCGTGGCCGAGGCCTTCCGGGCCGTCCGGGCCGCGTACCCGGAGCTGCCGGTCGAGGTCGAGGTGGACGAGCTGGCGCAGATCCAGCCCGTCCTGGAGGCCGGCGCGGACCTGATCCTGCTGGACAACTTCACCGTCGAGCAGCTGAAGGAGGCCGTCGCGCTGGTGGCCGGCCGGGCGAAGCTGGAGGCCTCCGGCGGACTGACCCTGGTCAGCGCGCGCGAGGTCGCCCAGACTGGTGTCGACTACCTGGCCGTGGGCGCGCTGACCCACTCCTCGCCGATCCTGGACATCGGCCTGGACCTGCGCGCCTGACCGTCAGGAGCAGAGCAGACCCGTCCCGACTCGCAGAAAGCGTCCCCGTGCTCCTCACCATCGACGTCGGCAACACCCAGACCACGCTCGGCCTGTTCGACGGCGAGGAAGTGGTGGAACACTGGCGGATCTCCACCGATCCGCGCCGCACGGCCGATGAACTGGCGGTGCTGCTGCAGGGGTTGATGGGCAACCACACCGCGGTCCGGGAGGCCTCGGTGGAGGGCCTGGCGATCTGCTCCTCCGTCCCCGCCGTGCTCCACGAGCTCCGCGAGGTGACCCGCCGCTACTACGGCGACGTCCCCGCGGTGATCGTGGAGCCCGGCGTGAAGACGGGCGTCCACGTCCTGATGGACAACCCCAAGGAGGTCGGCGCCGACCGGATCGTCAACGCGCTGGCCGCCAACCACCTGTACGGCGGCCCGTGCATCGTGGTCGACTTCGGCACCGCGACCACCTTCGACGCCGTCAACGCCCGCGGCGACTACGTCGGCGGCGCGATCGCCCCCGGCATCGAGATCTCCGTCGAGGCGCTCGGCGTCCGCGGCGCCCAGCTGCGCAAGATCGAGCTGGCCCGGCCGCGCAACGTGATCGGCAAGAACACCGTCGAGGGCATGCAGTCGGGCATCCTCTACGGCTTCGCCGGGCAGGTCGACGGCCTGGTCGAGCGGATGGCCCGCGAACTCGCCAAGGACCCGGACGACGTCCAGGTGATCGCCACCGGCGGCCTCGCCACCCTCGTCCTCGGCGAGGCCACCACCATCGACGTCCACGAGCCCTGGCTGACCCTCATCGGCCTGCGCCTGGTGTACGAGCGCAACCGGCCGAGCTGAGCGGCGCTCAGCGGGCCGTCCCGGGCAGCCGCGAAGTCCCGGAGGTCCTCGCCCCGCCGCCGACCGCGCGGCGCCTCATTTCCCAGCGGGCCGATCGTGCGGACTTCGGCGCGACGTTACCGACAAATCGGATATTCCTCACGTAGTGTCAGTCCATGCCTACGCCACACGGATCGCGCGGCGGCATGGCCTTCAGCGCCGACGAAGTCCGCGTGCTGCGCCGCGCCCTCGCCCAAGCCCTGCACCCCGCCGTTCCCGTCCACCTCCAGGTGCCCGACCGGCCGGCACTCGCCGGGCCGGGCGCCGAACTCTGGGCGGAGGACGTCCAGGACGCGCTGCGCCTGACCGAGGCGATCGACGAGGCCGTCCAGGAGGGCGGCCGGCTGCGCGCCTTCCTGCTCGCCGACCTCGGCCGCTACCGCTCCGCCCTGCCCGGCAGCGCGCCCGGGTACCTGGAGCGGCTGGAGGAGGCGGTGTCCGACGGCTACCTGCCCGGGCCCGAGGACCTCACCGCGCTGCGCGGGCTGACCCGTCAGCCCTGCGGCCACGGCGAGCGCTCGCGCCGCTCGCGGCTGGCCGGGCGCTGCCACGCGCTGGCCGAGGCCGCCGTCCGCGAACGCCTCGCCCTCGCCACCGGCCAGCCGCGCCACCTGGTGGCCGTACCGAGCCCCGCCGCACCCCCGAGCAGTCACCCCACCCCTGTAGGAGGACGGACCACCATGAGCAGCACCGACTCCCGCCCGGAGCAGCCCGCCGAGCCCGCCGCCGCGAAGACCCCGCCCCGCCCCCACCGGATGCCCACCCCGGCCGAGCTCTTCGGCCGCCGCCCCAAGCCCCCGGCCAGGCCCGCCCCGCCGGCCGAGGAGGCCCCCGAGGAGATCGAGCTCGCCACCGGCACCGGCTGAGCCGCCCCGGCCGGTGAGGGGAGACCGCCGCCGCGGTCTCCCCTCACGCGCAATCCGGTCGCGGAGCACGGTGTACGGCTGGCTACCCTTGTGGGGTGAGCGATCAGAGCCTTGTTCCCGCGACCGACGACCTTCCCGAGCAGATGCGCGTCCGGCGCGAGAAGCTGGACCGGCTCCGGGCGGCCGGCGTCGACCCGTACCCGGTCGGATTCCCCCGCACCAGCACCATCGCGGACCTCCGTGCCAAGCACCCGGACCTGGAGCCGGACACCGCCACCGGCGAGCGCGCCGGCATCACCGGCCGGGTCATCCTCTCCCGCACCGGCGGCAAGCTGTGCTTCGCCACCCTGCGCGACGGCACCGGCGACCTCCAGGTGATGTTCTCCCTGGACAAGCTGGGCGCGGAGCGGCTGGCGGCCTGGAAGTCCGACATCGACCTCGGCGACCAGGTCGGCGTCGAGGGCGAGGTGATCACCTCCAAGCGCGGCGAGCTGTCCGTGATGGTGGACCGCTGGGAGCTCACCGCCAAGTGCCTGCGCCCGCTGCCGGACAAGCACAAGGGCCTGACCGACCCGGAGGCCCGGGTCCGCCAGCGCTACGTGGACCTGATCGTCAACCCCGAGGCCCGCGAGATCCTGCACCTGCGCAGCCGCGTGGTCCGCTCGATCCGCCGCACCTACGAGGACCGCGGCTACATCGAGGTCGAGACCCCGATGCTGCAGCCGGTGCACGGCGGCGCCAACGCGCGTCCGTTCAAGACGCACATCAACGCGTACGACATCGACCTCTACATGCGCATCGCCCCCGAGCTGTACCTCAAGCGGCTGGTGGTCGGCGGCGCCGAGAAGGTCTTCGAGATCAACCGCAACTTCCGCAACGAGGGCGCGGACTCCACCCACAACCCGGAGTTCACCTCGCTGGAGTCGTACGAGGCCTACGGCGACTACGACACCCAGGCCGAGCTGATCCGCGCGACGATCGTCAACGCGGCCCGGGACGCGCTGGGCACCACGGTGATCAAGGGCGTGGACGCGCACGGCGTCGAGCACGAGATCGACCTGGCCGAGCCGTGGGAGGAGGTCAGCGTCTACCCGGGCATCTCCGCGCACCTGGGCGTCGAGGTCACCCCGCAGACCACCGTCGAGGAGCTGCGCAAGCTGGCCGCCGAGCACGGCATCCCGTTCGAGAAGGACTGGGGCCACGGTCAGATCGTGCTGGAGATGGTCGAGCGCCTGCTGGAGGAGAACGCCGTCCGGCCGACCTTCATCAAGGACTACCCGACCGAGGTCTCCCCGCTGACCCGCAAGCACCGCTCGATCCCGGGCGTGGCGGAGAAGTGGGACCTGGTGATCTTCGGCACCGAGATCGGCACCGCCTACTCGGAGCTGGTCGACCCGGTCGAGCAGCGCGCCCGCCTCACCGCCCAGTCCCTGCTGGCGGCCGGCGGCGACGTCGAGGCGATGCAGGTGGACGAGGACTTCCTGCGCGCGCTGGAGTACGCGATGCCCCCGACCGGTGGCCTCGGCCTCGGCGTGGACCGCCTGATCATGCTGCTGACCGGCAAGAACATCCGGGAGACCGTGCTCTTCCCGCTGGTCAAGCCGGAGCCGAAGGCTTCCGCCGCGACGGCGGAGAAGACCGAGGAGGAGTGACCTGATGGACTACGTCAGCGCGATCGTGCCGCCGCTGGTCATGGCGATCGGCTTCGGGTTCCTGGTGCGGGCCATCATCCGCAGCCAGGGCGGGAGCCGGAAGGCCAAGGAGGACTTCGACTGATCCCCCCGGGGGTCCGGGCCGTCCCCGGGCCCCCGACGACCTGCGGGCGGACCCGCGACCGACGCCGTCAGCCGCCCCGAACGACCGGCGCGCCGCCATTCCCGAATCCCGGGGGTGGCGGCGCGCCGGTTTGGCGCACTTCACAAGATTTGCCCCATTCACTCCCTATCCTGGCCGCACTATGGTCCGGCAACTCGGCGAACTTGAGAACGCCATCATGACCCGGGTGTGGCAGTGGAACCGACCGGTGACGGTTCGCGAGGTTCTCCTGGATCTGCAGTCGGAACGCGAAATCGCGTACACCACGGTGATGACCGTCCTGGACAAGCTCCACAGAAAGGGCTGGCTGCGCCGCGAGCGGGCCGGCCGGGCCTATCGATATGAACCGGTCTCCTCGCGTGAGGCGTACACGGCGGCCCTGATGAACGACGCCTGGGCCACCAGTGACAATCCGGCGGCCGCCCTGGTGCACTTCTTCGGCCTGATGTCGCCCGAGCAACGCGAGGCACTGCGGGACGCGTTGCGGGTCGCCGCTCTGTTCCCGCCCGATCCGCCGGGGGCGGATTCCGCACCGGCGGACGGCCCGGATACCGCCGAGGCGGATACCGGCGGACCGGATACCGGTGGGACCGCACCCGGGGCGACGCGATAACGTCCCGCCATGGAGGTCACCATCCGCCGCGCACGGACCACGGACGTGCGGGCAGTACGCAGGCTCATCGACGCCTACTCGCGCGACGGCATTCTGCTGGACAAGCCCACTGTCACACTGTTCGAATCCGTCCAGGAGTTCTGGGTCGCGGAACGCGACGACAACGGCGCGGTGGTGGCCTGCGGCGCCCTGCACGTGATGTGGGAGGACCTCGCCGAGGTCAGGACGCTCGCGGTCGATCCGGTCTGCCAGGGCTTCGGCATCGGGCACCTGCTGCTGGAGAAGCTCGTGCAGACGGCCCGCTGGCTCGGCGTCCGTCGGATTTTCTGCTTGACGTTCGAGGTCCCGTTCTTCGCGAAACACGGTTTCG
This sequence comes from Kitasatospora sp. NPDC085464, assembly GCF_044541955.1. Lineage (NCBI taxonomy): Bacteria > Bacillati > Actinomycetota > Actinomycetes > Kitasatosporales > Streptomycetaceae > Kitasatospora > Kitasatospora sp. NPDC085464. The sequence goes on along the minus strand of NZ_JBITTM010000018.1, from coordinate 19,375 downwards.
TCGAGATCGGGGAGGTCCAGGAAACCGATGATGGTACGACAGACCCGGCGGCGATCGCTACGGATGTCTATGAAGAACTCCTCCGCTCGTACGATGAAGGCGTCGCCGAGTTCCTCGACCTGGAGCGCGTGAAGCCCAACACACTGGGCAACTCGCGCATGCTGCTGCACCTCTGACCGGCTCCGCCCGGGTCAAGGGTTTGTGTTTTCCGGAGAAAAGCGCTTTCCTTTCCTTAGGCAATGGGTCGTTTAGCGGAAAGGGAAGCCCGTGGCACAGAGGGTGCAGGTCATTCTTGAAGACGATCTCGACGGTGGTTCGGCGGACGAGACGGTGACGTTCGCGCTCGACGGCGTTGCCTACGAGATCGACCTGAAGAGCGCCAACGCGGACAAGCTCCGCGGCCTGCTGGCGCCGTACGTGGAGAAGGGCCGCAAGCAGAGCGGCCGGCTTGCCGGCGCCCGCCGCCCGGGCCGCGGCGCCGCCCAGCGCCCCTCCGGCAGCGCTCCGGACACCGCGAAGGTCCGCGCGTGGGCCAAGGAGCAGGGCATGGACGTCAACGACCGCGGCCGCGTGCCGAGCACGGTCCGCGAGGCCTACGACAAGGCCAACGCGTCCTGACCCCGGCGCCGCCGGCACGCCGGAGCGGATGCGGGGCCCCGGCTGCCGCGCACGGCACCGACGACACACGCGCGGGGCGCGGAGGAGTCTCCTCCGCGCCCCGCGGCGTGTGCCCGGACGACCGCGGCGCGTGCCCGGACGGCCACGGCGCCACCGGCACCGGGAGGCGTCCGGGGTGCGGGCTCGGGCGGCGGAACAATCACGAGCTGTGCAACGCTGTAGGGGCGAAGCGGTAACGCGGACACCACCGGGATGGCGTACCGACCATCCGGGCCGCCGTTGAACCACCGTCACCGCGGCCCGACTTCTCGCCAGGCGAACACCGCCACCGCGGAAACTGCGCGAGAACCGCCCCGATACCGGGTATGAATGCAGGTGGACGGGTTCTCGGACCTGTCCAGGGGCAGTATGCGCGACCGGTCGGAGAGGGTCCGGGCGCGCCCCGGCGGCGCTTGTTCGCCGATGGCGTAGCGGATTCCGGTGCATCCGGCCCACCAGTGGGAACACCGTTTCCCAGCATCAGGTTGGGATTGGTGTCGGCTGGTCGCGCAGCATCTCTCTCCTCTACCGGGGAGTGAATCCGTGGGCCGCGCCGCTGAGCGGGACTAGCATGCGGAAGGACAGGGCGGGGACGGACCCCGAACTGCCCGACCGCTCTGAGGAGCGATAAACGATGTTCGAGAGGTTCACCGACCGCGCGCGGCGGGTTGTCGTCCTGGCTCAGGAAGAAGCCCGGATGCTCAACCACAACTACATCGGCACCGAGCACATCCTCCTGGGTCTGATCCACGAGGGCGAGGGCGTCGCCGCCAAGGCCCTGGAGAGCCTCGGGATTTCTCTTGAGGCCGTTCGCCAGCAGGTCGAGGAGATCATCGGCCAGGGCCAGCAGGCCCCGTCCGGTCACATTCCCTTCACGCCCCGGGCGAAGAAGGTCCTGGAGCTGTCGCTGCGGGAGGCCCTGCAGCTCGGCCACAACTACATCGGCACCGAGCACATCCTGCTCGGCCTGATCCGCGAGGGCGAGGGCGTCGCCGCCCAGGTCCTGGTCAAGCTGGGTGCCGACCTCAACCGGGTGCGCCAGCAGGTCATCCAGCTGCTCTCCGGCTACCAGACCAGCGGCGGCAAGGAGTCGGCCACGGCCGGCGGGCCCGCCGAGGGCACCCCGTCGACCTCGCTGGTCCTGGACCAGTTCGGCCGCAACCTCACCCAGGCCGCCCGCGAGGCCAAGCTCGACCCGGTCATCGGGCGCGAGAAGGAGATCGAGCGGGTCATGCAGGTGCTGTCCCGCCGCACCAAGAACAACCCTGTGCTGATCGGTGAGCCCGGCGTCGGCAAGACCGCCGTGGTCGAGGGCCTGGCGCAGGCGATCGTCAAGGGCGAGGTCCCGGAGACGCTCAAGGACAAGCAGCTCTACACGCTGGACCTGGGCGCCCTGGTGGCCGGCTCGCGCTACCGCGGTGACTTCGAGGAGCGCCTGAAGAAGGTGCTCAAGGAGATCCGCACCCGCGGCGACATCATCCTGTTCATCGACGAGCTGCACACCCTGGTCGGCGCGGGCGCCGCCGAGGGCGCCATCGACGCCGCCAGCATCCTCAAGCCGATGCTGGCCCGCGGCGAGCTGCAGACCATCGGTGCCACCACCCTGGACGAGTACCGCAAGCACCTGGAGAAGGACGCCGCGCTGGAGCGCCGCTTCCAGCCGATCCAGGTCGCGGAGCCGTCGCTGCCGCACACCATCGAGATCCTGAAGGGTCTGCGCGACCGCTACGAGGCCCACCACCGGGTCTCCATCACGGACGCCGCCCTGGTCGCCGCCGCCACCCTGGCCGACCGGTACATCTCGGACCGCTTCCTGCCGGACAAGGCGATCGACCTGATCGACGAGGCCGGCTCCCGGATGCGCATCCGCCGGATGACCGCGCCGCCGGACCTGCGCGAGTTCGACGAGAAGATCGCCGACGTGCGCCGCGAGAAGGAGAGCGCGATCGACGCGCAGGACTTCGAGAAGGCCGCGTCCCTGCGCGACGACGAGAAGCAGCTCCTGCAGGCCAAGGCCAAGCGCGAGAAGGAGTGGAAGGCCGGCGACATGGACGTCGTCGCGGAGGTCAACGAGGAGCTCATCGCCGAGGTCCTGGCCACCGCCACCGGCATCCCGGTCTTCAAGCTGACCGAGGAGGAGACCTCGCGCCTGCTGCGCATGGAGGACGAGCTGCACAAGCGCGTCATCGGCCAGAAGGACGCCATCAAGGCGCTCTCCCAGGCCATCCGGCGCACCCGTGCGGGCCTCAAGGACCCGAAGCGCCCCGGCGGTTCGTTCATCTTCGCCGGCCCGTCCGGTGTCGGTAAGACCGAGCTGTCCAAGACGCTCGCCGAGTTCCTCTTCGGCGACGAGGACGCGCTGATCGCGCTCGACATGTCCGAGTTCTCCGAGAAGCACACCGTCTCCCGGCTGTTCGGCTCCCCGCCCGGCTACGTGGGCTACGAGGAGGGCGGTCAGCTGACGGAGAAGGTCCGCCGCAAGCCGTTCTCGGTCGTCCTCTTCGACGAGGTCGAGAAGGCCCACCCGGACATCTTCAACTCGCTGCTGCAGATCCTGGAGGACGGTCGCCTGACCGACTCCCAGGGCCGCGTGGTCGACTTCAAGAACACCGTCATCATCATGACGACCAACCTCGGCACCCGGGACATCTCCAAGGGCTTCAACCTGGGCTTCGCGGCCACGGGTGACACCCAGACCGGGTACGAGCGGATGAAGGCGAAGGTCGGCGAGGAGCTCAAGCAGCACTTCCGCCCCGAGTTCCTGAACCGTGTCGACGACATCGTGGTGTTCCACCAGCTGTCCGAGGACGACATCATCCAGATCGTCGACCTCATGATCGCCAAGGTGGACGAGCGGCTCAAGGACAAGGACATGGGCCTGGAGCTCAGCGTCGAGGCCAAGAAGCTGCTGGCCAAGCGCGGCTACGACCCGATCCTGGGTGCCCGTCCGCTGCGCCGCACCATCCAGCGCGAGATCGAGGACCACCTCTCCGAGAAGATCCTCTTCGGTGAGCTGCGGGCCGGTCACATCGTCGTCGTCGACGTCGACGGCGAGGGCAAGGAAGCCAAGTTCACCTTCCGCGGCGAGGAGAAGTCGGCCGTCGCGGACACCCCGGCTGCGGTCGCCTCGTCAGGTCCGGACCTGACGAAGTAGCCAACTTTTAACAGACAACTTCACAGCAACCGAGCCCCCGGCGTTCACGCCGGGGGCTCGGTGCGTTCCGCCCCGTCGGAGCGCCTGCCGCCGCGGACTCGGACGGGTGGCTTCCGGGCTGGTTGGTACGCGTGCGGTCGATTTCTCAGGCAGCTTTAACGAACATACGGTTGACAGATGGCCAGCTGATGGGAAGTCGCGGAGCATAGCGCCGTGACCATGTCACGGTCAAGGTCTATCTTTTTTATGCACGCTTGTATCAAATGACGTCCACCTGTCTTTCATTTTGGTTTGCCGGGCTTTGGCCATGAGCTGGCCCCGGTCGGGGAGGACGTCACAACGTTGAAGAACACCAGGAGAACCGCTGCAGCCGCGACGGCCGCAGCGGTCATAGTCACGCTCGGCGCGGGCCTGTTCCCGAGCACCGCCGTCGCGGCCGGCTCGGCCCCCGTGCCGAAGGACCCGGCCGAGGCCGTCCAGAACACCGAGCACAACATCCCGGGTCCGCTGACCGCCAAGGAGGAGGCCGAGCACAAGGCCGCCACCGAGCAGCTGCTCAACGGCACGGCCCAGGTCGAGCAGCACAACGGCAGCACCAGCGTGAAGCTCGGCAAGGACAAGTACGTCGAGCTCGCCCGTGAGCGCACGGACAAGATCTTCACGATCCTCGTCGACTTCGGCGACCAGGTCGACAACACCACCAAGACCGCCGACGGCAAGGTCAAGTACGGCGGTGAGCCCGGCCCGAAGCACAACGAGATCGCTGCTCCGGACCGCGCCACCAACAACTCGACCGCCTGGCAGGCCGATTACAACCAGGCGCACTACCAGGACCTCTACTTCAGCAAGGACAAGCCCTCGCTGAAGACCTTCTACGAGAAGCAGTCCTCGGGCCGCTACTCGGTCGACGGTGTGGTCTCGGACTGGGTCCGCGTCCCGTGGAACGAGGCCCGGTACGGCTCCGACTACTGCGGCTCCAACGTCTGCGCCAGCGCCCAGGACCTGATCCGCGACGCCGTGGACATCTGGTACAAGGACCAGCTGGCGAAGGGTCAGACCGACGCCCAGATCAAGGCGACGCTGGCCCAGTACGACCAGTGGGACCGCTACGGCTCGCACCACGACGGCAACTTCAACCAGCCCGACGGGTACATCGATCACTTCCAGATCGTGCACGCCGGTGAGGACAAGTCGGCCGGCGGCGGCAAGCAGGGCACCAAGGCCCTGTGGGCGCACCGCTCCTACGTCTACGGCAACCTGACGGGCCAGGCCGGCCCCGAGGGCAACAAGCTCGGTGGCGTGCAGGTCGGCAACTCCGGCCTCTGGATCGGCGACTACACGATGCAGCCGGAGAACGGCGGCCTCGGCGTCTTCGCCCACGAGTACGGCCACGACCTCGGTCTGCCGGACCTCTACGACACCGCCGGCAAGGGCATCGACAACTCGGTCGGCTTCTGGTCGCTGATGTCCTCCGGTTCCTGGCTCGGCGAGGGCAAGGACAGCATCGGCGACATGCCGAACGACCTCGACGCCTGGAGCAAGTACCAGCTCGGCTGGCTGAAGGTCGACCGCGCCAAGGCGGGCACCGAGTCGACGCACCACATCGGCCCGGTCGAGTACAACACCGACCTGCCGCAGGCGCTCCTCGTCGACCTGCCGAAGAAGAGCATCACCACCGACATCAACAAGCCGTTCGCGGGCGGCAACGAGTGGTGGAGCGGCAGCGCCGACAACCTGAACGTCACGCTCACCCGTGACGTCGACCTGACCGGCAAGACCAAGGCCAGCATCAACGCCAAGGCCTGGTACGAGCTGGAGCCGGACTTCGACTACGCCTTCGGCGAGGTCTCCACCGACGGTGGCAAGACCTGGACCGTCGTGGACGGCACCTGGAACGGCGCCGCGCTCCCGAAGGAGAACGGCCGCCCGGCCGTCAACGGCCTCGCCGCCACCTGGGGCGACCTGTCCTTCAACCTGGACGCCTACGCCGGCCAGAAGATCCAGTTCCGCTACCACAACACCACCGACGGCGGCCTGCACTACAAGGGCTTCGCGGTGGACAACGTCTCGGTGACCGCCGACGGCGCCACCGTGTTCAGCGACGACGTGGAGAACGGTGTCAACGGCTGGTCCGCCACCGGCTTCACCCGCTTCGGCGGCTCGTACACCAAGGACTACGCGCAGTACTACATCGCGGAGAACAAGCAGTACGTGTCGTTCGACCAGACGCTGAAGACCGGCCCGTACAACTTCGGCTTCGCCGACAAGCCGAACTGGGTCGAGCACTACGCGTACCAGCCCGGCCTGCTGATCTGGTACTGGGACGAGTCGCAGACCGACAACAACGTCAGCGCCCACCCGGGCCACGGCCTGGTCCTGCCGGTCGACTCGCACCCGGCGCCGATGAAGTGGTCGGACGGCACCCTGATGCGTCCGCGCATGCAGGGCTCCGACTCCACCTTCGGTTCCCGCCGCGTCCCGGCGCTGACCCTGCACAAGGCCGGCGTCGAGACCGTCATCCCGAAGGCCAAGGGCGTCGACGAGTTCTCCGACCTGAAGTCCTGGTGGTCGAAGGACAACCCGTACAGCGGTGTTGACGTTCCGAAGACCGGCACCAGCATCGAGGTCGAGAACGAGTCCTCGAACTACCTGGAGACCTGGATCCGGGTCCGCCCGGTCGACAACTGATCGAGCCCGTAGCGATCAGCCTGTGACCAGGCAGCTCTGACGGAACCACGTCCGGCCCGTCCCCGCACCGCGGGGGCGGGCCGGACGCTTTGCCCGGTCTCTCTCCGGGCCGGCAGCCCGTCAGGGCCGGCGCCTGGTCAGGGCCGGCCGACGCGGGTCCGCAGCCGGTCCAGGAAGGCCGCGGCCGCCACCTCGACGTCGGCGCCGGTCCAGTCGAGGGCGGGCGAGGCGACCGTGACCTCGGTCATCGCCAGGCCCGGCAGCTCGCGTTCGCGCCAGGCGCCGAACAGCCCGATCCCGGTCTCCTCGGCCTGCTCCAGCGAGACCTCCTCCAACTCCTCGGCCGGGTACGGCAGCCAGAGCCGGAACTGGTGGGTGTGCGGCGGGGCCGGGTGCACCCGGGCGCCGGGGACGGCGGCGAAGGCCCGGGCCAGCCCCTCGGCGACCGTCCGGGCGTGCGCCACGTACCCCTCCAGCAGCGGCAGTTCGCGCTCCAGACCGGCCAGCGCGGCCAGCGCGAACGGCCACTGCTGGAAGAGCTGCCCGCCGTAGCGGTGGCGCCAGGCCCCGGCGGTGCGCACGAAGCCCGCCGAACCGGCCAGCGCAGCACCGCTGATCCCGCCGAGGGTCTTGTAGAAGGAGACGTAGACCGAGTCGGCCAGGGCGGCGACCTCCGGCAGCGGGCGGCCGAGCGCGACCGCGGACTCCCAGATCCGCGCACCGTCCAGGTGCAGCGCCGCGCCGTGCTCCTCCCGCACCACCGCGGCCAGCGCCCGCAGCCGCTCCCAGTCGGGCAGCACGAACCCGGCGTCGCGCAGCGGCAGTTCCAGGCTCAGCGCGGCGTACGGCTCGTCCAGGGCGCGCACCTCCTCGGCGGTGGGCTGGCGCGGCGCGACGGTCGGCCAGAGGCTGCGCAGGCCGGTGAGGACGCCCAGCGCGTGCCGCTCGTGCCGGTCGGTGTGGGCCAGCGGGTGGGTGGCGACGGTGCGCAGCCCGGCGGCCTCGGCGTGGATCCGCAGGGCGACCTGCTGGGCCATCGTGCCGGTCGGGAAGAAGGCCGCGTCCTCGGTGCCGAGCAGCCCGGCGACCCGCAGCTCCAGGGCCCGGACCACGCCGTCGCCGTACTGGTCCGGCCGGTCGTCCAGATCGGGGGCGGCTCCCTTCCCGTCCGGAGGCGGATCGGCCAGGTCCGCGAGGCGTTCGCGGATGGTCCGCGGCCGGACGCCGGACAGGATGCGCTCGCAGCCGCGCAGGGCGGCGAAGCGGCGGTCCGCCGGGCTCGGGCGGCCACCGGCGTCGGGGTCTTCGCTCCTGTTGCCATACATGGGTCGATGGTCCCGCAGCGGACCCGACCGGTCATCGGTGCGGACGCAAGCGGTTCGGACGAAGGCGGTTCGCGCCCGTCAAACCCCGGCCGCAGGTGGTACTGGTCACAGGCCCTCGCCTCGGTACGACCGGCGGTAGTAGCGGGGCCGGACGGGCCGACGAGCCGTCCGGGAGCGGTCGTGGGCGACCGGACCCCGTGATCGTCGCCCCGCCGGTCCGGGGATCCGGCGCCGCACCGACTAGCCGCGGTAGTACGTCACACCGTTTGGGAGTGCGCCCGGTGCCGGTTAGACCTGTGTGGTCCCCCGCTCAGCACGCGCCCCGGACGGGCCCCGTCGTGCTGCCCCGTCTCGACCCGTGAGGTACGGCCACCGATGTCCACCGTCCCGCCCGTGGGGCCGACCCTGCGCCGGCTCGCCGCCCGTACGGCGGCCCAGGCGGCGGCCTGGCAGCCCCGGCTCGGCCACGCCGTCCGCACCCGCGTCACGCCGCTGCGCACGACCTGGCAGCCCCGAATCGACAACGCCGTCCGCACCCGCGTCACGCCGCTGCGCACGACCTGGCAGCCCCGGCTCGACAACGCCGTCCGGGCCCATGTCGCACCGCTGCGCACGCTCGCCACGCCCCGGCACACCACCCTGCCGGGCAGCCGTCAGCGGGCCGAGCACGACCACGCGCTGGCCTCGGTCGGAGCGGCCGCGGCGCTGCTGGCCGGCGTGCTGCTGGTCGCCGCGCCCGGCAGCGCCTCGGCCCAGACCGTGCGGCCCACCACGCCGGGCAGCTCGGCCTTCACCGCGCCGCAGGCGGAAGTGCCCGCACCGGGACTGGTCCAGGTGGCCGGGCCCAGCGCGTACAAGCTGCCCGGGGACGGTCCCTCGGCCCAGCAGTCCGTGGCGGTGGCGGCCAACCTGCTGCCCGCCGATCCGCCCGCCCCGGCCGCGGCCGCGCAGCCCGAGCCGGCCGCCGCGCCGGCACCCGAACCGGAGCCCGCCCCGGCACCGGCGCCCGCCCCCGCCCCCGAGTGGTCGGCGCCGGTGCCGAACGCGCCGACCAGCAATCCGTACGGGGTGGCCAACCGCGAGTACGCGGCCGGGTACCACACCGGGGTGGACTTCGCGGTCTCCCCGGGAACGCCGCTGCTGGCGGTCGGCAACGCGACCGTGGTGTCGGCCGGTTGGGACGGCGCGTACGGCAAGGAGGTCGTGCTGCGGCTCGCGGACGGGCACTTCGCGCAGTACGCGCACATGTCCTCGCTCGCGGTCTCGGCCGGCCAGCACGTGTCGGCCGGCCAGCGGATCGGGCTCTCGGGGAGCACCGGCAACTCGACCGGACCGCACCTGCACTTCGAGATCCGCACCAGCAACCGCTACGGCGCGGTGGTCAACCCGGTCGCGTACCTCTCGGGGCACGGCGTCACGAACTTCTGACCGTCCCTCACGGACCGACGGGGGCGGACGCGGGCGGTGCCGGCGGGGCCGGAGCAGGTGCGGGCGGCGCCAGCGGAGCCGGGGCAGGCGGTGCCGGCGGGGCGGGCGCGGGCGCGGGCGGTGCGGGGTGGCTGATCCGGCCGCCGATCTCCAGCGCGATCTCCCGGGCCGCCCGGATCGCCTCGTCCAGCGTGGCCGCCGTGTCCAGCGGCTCGCCCCAGACGTTCTCGGCGTGGCCGCAGTCCGCGGTGTCCTGCTTGAGCAGGAACAGCGACGAGTGGACGGTGAACAGCGCCATCGCCGCCCGCAGCCGGTCCGGGAAGCCCGCGTTCGGCCCGTGCACCAGCTGCATCATGGTGATCATGCGGTCACGGAAGGCCAGCCCGGCCGGCGACTCGCGCAGCGCGGGCTGGTTCTCGTGGAAGAAGCGCAGCAGCGGGGCCCGCTCGGCCATCCCGTCCGCGAAGCGACGGATCAGCTCGTCGCGCATCTCCGGGCTCCAGGACTGCTTGCGGCCCCACTCGATGGTCTCGTCGATCGGCGCGGCCATCCGCTCGACGATGCCCAGGACGATGTCGTCCTTGGTCTTGAAGTGGTAGTAGAGCGCGGCCTTGGTCACACCCAGGCGGTCGGCGATCTCGCGCAGTGAGGTCTGCTCGTACCCCTGCTCGGAGAAGAGCTCCAGCGACACCTCGATGATGCGAGCCCGGGTGTCGCTGCGGGGGCTGTGCGGAGTGCCCATGGCCTGCCTCATGACTGCGTCGGTGACTTCTGCGGATCCCCGGGGTGGCGTCCGCCCCGGGCACATTCTCCCTGCCCAGGTGGCCGGTTCGGAAACTGGCTTGACGACCGGCTAGGGAACAACTTACCGTGCCGACGTTACAAGAAACTAGCCGGGCGTCAAGTAAGTAGCCGCCGAGCGGCGCGGATGCGCGTCCCAAGCACCCTCCGGGAGACCCCACCTCATGTCACAGTCCAAGACCGCCGCTCCGGTGCCGGAGGACAAGACGGCCGAGGAGGAGCAGCCGCGGTCACCCCGCGAGATCCGCCTCGTCATGGTCGGCCTGGTCGTCACCATGCTGCTGGCCATGCTCGACAACCTGATCGTCGGCACCGCGATGCCGACGATCGTCGGCGACCTCGGCGGCGCCGAGCACCTGTCCTGGGTGGTCACCGCGTACACCCTGGCCACCGCCGCCTCGACCCCGATCTGGGGCAAGCTCGGCGACATGTACGGCCGCAAGGGCACCTTCCTCACCTCGATCGTGATCTTCCTGGTGGGCTCGGCGCTGTCCGGCCTGTCGCAGAACATGAACGAGCTGATCGGCTTCCGCGCCGTGCAGGGCCTGGGCGCCGGCGGCCTGATGGTCGGCGTCATGTCGATCATGGGCGCGCTGGTTCCGCCGCGCGACCGCGGCAAGTACCAGGGCATGTTCGCCGCGGTGATGGCCCTCGCCACCATCGGCGGCCCGCTGGTCGGCGGCTTCATCACCGACCACCTGAGCTGGCACTGGACCTTCTACATCAACCTGCCGCTCGGCGTGGTCGCGCTGGCCGTGGTCATCGTGACCCTGAAGCTGCCGAAGGTCCGCAGCACCGCCAAGATCGACTACCTGGGCGCCATCCTGCTCACCGTCGGCATCACCTCGCTCGTGCTGATCACCACCTGGGGCGGCCAGCAGTACGCCTGGGGCTCCAAGCAGATCCTCGGCCTGGCCGCGCTCGCCGCCGCCTCGCTGATCGCCTTCTGCTACGTGGAGCAGCGGGTCGAGGAGCCGATGCTCCCGCTGACCCTGTTCAAGAACCTGAACTTCACCCTGGTCTCGATCATCGGCTTCATCGTCGGCTTCGTGATGTTCGGCTCGACCGTCTTCCTGCCCCTCTACCAGCAGATCGTCCAGGGCGCGTCGGCGACCAACTCCGGCCTGCTGTTGATGCCGATGATGTTCGGCATGCTGGTCGTCTCGCTGGTGGTCGGCCAGGCCGTCACCAAGACCGGCAAGTACCGGATCTACCCGATCATCGGCACGATCGTGATGACCGCCGGCATGGTCCTGCTCTCCACCATGGGCGTCGGGACCAGCAGCTTCACCTCCGCCTGCTGGATGGTCGTGCTCGGCGCCGGCATGGGCTTCCTGATGCAGATCACCATGCTGGTCGCGCAGAACAGCGTCGAGCTCAAGGACATGGGCGTGGCCAGCTCCACCGCCACCCTGTTCCGCACCATCGGCGGTTCCTTCGGTGTCGCGCTGTTCGGCGCCCTGTTCAACAACCGGGTGACCGACACCATGAAGGAGAAGCTCGGCGAGCAGGCCGCCGGCGGCGGCGTGAAGGACCCGGGCCAGATGAGCCCGGCCGCCCTGCGCAAGCTCCCCGAGAACATCCAGGACGCCTACCACCACGCGGTGTCCAACGGCATGCACACCGTCTTCCTGTGGGGCGCCGGGGTGGCCGTGATCGCGATCGCCGCCGCGCTGTTCCTGCGCGAGGTGCCGCTGCGCGGCACCGGCAAGGGCGAGAAGCCGGCCGAGGCCTCGCTGGAGGCGGCGGCCGTCTGACGGTCCCCGCTCCGCACCGCACGACCCGGCACGACCGCGGCGCCCCCGGGAGGTCCTCCTCCGGGGGCGCCGCCGTTCCGTCCTACTGCGGCAGGCGGTAGACGCCCTGCTCGACCGGCTCGACCAGGCCGTCCGCGACCAGGCCGTCCAGGGCACGGGCCCGCTGCACCGCGTCCGGCCAGACCGCGTCCAGCCGGGCCTGCTCGACCGCGCCGTGCGCCTCCCGCAGCACCGCGAGCAGCTTGCCGCGCACCTGGCGGTCCGTCCCCTCGTAGGACTGCCCGCGCCGGGCCGGGCCCTCGTACGGCGGGCGGCCGGCCCGCTGCCAGGCGCAGCCGGCGAACAGCGGGCACTCCCCGCACTCCGGGCCGCGCGCGGTGCAGACCAGGGCGCCCAGCTCCATGACACCGACCGCCCAGGTGGCGGCGGTCCCGGCATCGGCGGGCAGCAGCGCGGTGGCGGTACGGCGCTCGGCGGCGGTGGTGGCCTGGGCCGGGTACTCGACGCCGGTCACCGCACGGGCGAAGACCCGCCGGACGTTGGTGTCCAGCACCACGTGCCGCTGGCGGAAGGCGAAGGAGGCGACCGCGGCGGCGGTGTACTCCCCCACCCCGGGCAGCGAGAGCAGCGTGGCGTGGTCGTCCGGGACCTCGCCGCCGTGCTCCTCGGTGATCGCCACCGCGGCCGCGTGCAACCGCAGCGCGCGGCGCGGGTAGCCCAGCCGGCCCCACATCCGGACCGCCTCGCCGGCCGCCTCGGCGGCGAGGTCGGCGGGGGTCGGCCAGCGGGTCATCCACGCCTCCCAGGCGGGCAGCACGCGCTTGACCGGGGTCTGCTGGAGCATGAACTCGCTCACCATGACCGCCCAGGGCGTCGCGTCCGGGGCCCGCCAGGGCAGGTCGCGCTTGGTCGCCTCGTACCAGTCCAGGACGGTCGAGTGGAACAGCGGCAGGGGCATCGGGAGCCGGGCGTCGTCGGTCCCGGCGGCGGCGGTGGCGGTGATGGCAGTCATGGCCCTTCGATCCTCCCACGCCCTCCGACCCGGCCGAAGTGGAGCAGAGAGGTCCGGACCACCGGAGGACCATCGGAGGACCACCGGAGGACCATCCGGCGGCATCACGGAGACCACGCCGGTGATCCCCGCGGACGTCACGCCGGCGAACGTTTCGGAGAACGTCCCGGAGAGGGTCCCGGAGAGGATCCGGAGAAGTTCCCGGAGAAGCTCCGGAGAATCAGCCCTTCGGGGCTCCCTCGAACGGATCAAATGGCGGATCATGTGAAGGAAGGGACGACTGTGCGGTGTTGGTGAGTCAATCGCCACACACAGTCTCGTAGAGTTTGGTCGTGCCCTCTCTGCGTCAACCCGTGGGACCGCTGCCGGCCTCGATCTACTGGCGTCGGCGCGTCGTCGTGCTCGCCGCCGTCGCGGCGGTCATCGCCCTGATCGCCTGGCTGATGACCGATCAGGGCGGAGGCGGTGACGGCGGCTCACAGAGCAAGGCCGCACAGGCCGTTCCGTCCCAGAGCCAGAGCCCTGCCCAGGCCATCACGCCCGGCGCCTCACCGAGCGGCCCCGCCGCGCGCCCGGGCGGCGGCTCGGGCGGTCCCGGCGGCGGCCCGGTGGCCGGCGGCGGCGGCACCGAGGTCAACCTCAGCGGCGGCTCGACCGGCGGCGCCAACCCGGCTCCCGCCGGCGGCTCCGGCGGCTCGGGTGGCTCCGGCGGTGCCGGTGGCACCGGTGGCACCGGTGGCGGTGCGGCGGGCGGAACCGGCGGCTCCGGTGGCTCCGGCGGTGGCGTCCCGGCGTTCAACACGCCCGAGGTCATGGCGCTTCCGGTCTGCGCCTCCTCGCAGGTCGCCCTGGAGCTGGCCGGCACCCAGAACTCGTTCCAGCCCAAGGACAAGCCGCGGCTCGCCCTGACGGTCAAGAACTCCACCGGCGCCAACTGCCGGGTGGACCTGGGCCGGATCGCCTCCGCGATCACCGTGAGCGCCAGCAACGGCGAGCGGGTCTGGTCCTCCGGCGACTGCCCGGCCGACAAGGGCAGCATCTGGGTGCAGCTGGCGGCGAACGGCAGCCAGACCGAGACCTTCACCTGGGACCGCAGCCGCAGCAAGCCGCAGTGCGCGACCGCCGACCCGACCCCGCCGTCGAACGGCACCTACGTGGTGCTCGCCGAGCTCACCGGACTCTCCGGGGACAAGGTCTCGGCGCGGACCTCGATCCGGCTGGACAACTGAGGGTCGGTCGACTCCGTTCGGGAGCCCCCGGTCGCCGCGGCCGGGGGCTCCGGCGTTCCGGGGCAACGGGGTTCCGGAGCTACGGGGTTACGGGTTGCGGGTTACGGGTTACGGGTTGCGGGGTTACGGGTTACGGGTTGCGGGGTTACGGAGCTCCCGGAACGGTGACCCGGGGCCCGGACGCGGGACGGCCCCCGGGGAAGCGTTCCCCGGGGGCCGTCCGCACGTCGTCGGATCAGACGTAGCGTTCCAGGATGGACGATTCGGCAAGGCGGGACAGGCCCTCGCGGACCGAGCGGGCCCGGGTCTCGCCGACGCCCTCGACCGTCTGGAGGTCGTCGATGCTCGCGGCGAGCAGCTTCTGCAGGCCGCCGAAGTGCTCGACCAGGCGCTCTATCACCGTGTTGGGCAGGCGCGGGATCTTCGCCAGCAGGCGGTAGCCGCGCGGCGAGACGGCGGAGTCCAGGGACTCCGGCGTGCCAGAGTAGCCGAGCGCCTTGGCGACGGTCTGCAGGTCCAGCAGCTCGGCGTGGGTGAGCGCCTCCAGGTCGGCCAGCACCTCGTTGACCGTCCGGCCCTTCTTGGCGGCCCGCTCCGGGAAGTAGTCCCGGGCGACCAGTTCGCGCTCCGGCTCCACGCCCGCGATCAGCTCGTCCAACTGCAGCGAGAGCAGACGGCCGTCGATGCCGAGTTCCAGCACGTAGCCGGCGATCTCGGTGGCGATCAGCCGCACCATCTCCAGGCGCTGGGCGACGGCCGTGACGTCCCGGACCGTCACCAGGTCCTCGATCTCCAGCGCGGAGAGCGTGCCGGCCACCTCGTCCAGGCGCAGCTTGTAGCGCTCCAGGGTGGCCAGCGCCTGGTTGGCGCGGGACAGCACGGTGGTGGAGTCCTCCAGCACCCGGCGGGTGCCGTTGACGTACATCGCGATCAGCCGCATCGAGTGCGACACCGCGACCACCGGGTAGCCGGTCTGCCGGTTGACCCGCTCGGCGGTGCGGTGGCGGGTGCCGGTCTCGTCGGTGGGGATGGTCGAGTCCGGCATCAGGTGCACACCGGCGCGGACGATCTTGGTGATGTCCTTGTCGAGCACCACCGCGCCGTCCAGCTTGCACAGCTCGCGCAGCCGGGTGGCGGTGAACTCGACGTCCAGGACGAAGCCACCGGTGCACAGGGACTCGACGGTCTTGTCGATGCCCAGCACGATCAGGCCGCCGGTGTTGGCCCGCAGGACCCGCTCCAGGCCGTCACGCAACGCCGTGCCGGGCGCGATGGCGGTGAGGGAGGCCCGCAGCAGGGCCTCCTCACGGGAGGCCTTGTCCGCCCCCCGGTCGCTGGCTGCCACGTGACTCCTCCGGTCGACCCCGTGCCGCGCGCCTCGCGCCGTGCGCCGGTCCGCGGTCTGTTGCTCTGTCGCTCAGTACCGCTCGGTACTGCCTTCTGGCCAATGAGACTGGGGAAAGTCTAACTGCGTGTGGCTGCGGCAGGGCTTGGGTCAGCGCAGTTCGTCGGAGTCGAGCGGCTCCCAGCCGTCCATCAGCTCCTCCGGGTAGGCCGCGACCCGGGCCGAGCGCGGGGCCGGCGGCGCCGACGGTGCCTCAGCACGGCCCTCGGCACGCCCCTCGGTACGCCCCTCGCCGCGCGGCTTGGCGGCGGCCCGTCGGCGGCCCGGGATGGCCCGCAGCGCCTCGCCGATGTCGGACACCTCGACCACCTTCATGCCCGGCGGCACCTTGCCCGGGTCCGGCGGGACCAGGGCGTGGGTGAAGCCCAGCCGGTGCGCCTCGGCGAGCCGGCGCTGCACGCCCGTCACCCGCCGCACCTCGCCCGCCAGGCCGACCTCGCCGATCGCCACCAGGTTGCTGGGCAGCGGGGTGTCGGTGGAGGAGCTGGCCACCGCGAGCGCCACCGCGAGGTCGGCGGACGGCTCGCTCAGCTTCACCCCGCCCACCGTCGCGGTGTAGATGTCCTGCTTGCCGAGCTTCACCCCGCCGTGCCGCTCGACGACGGCCAGGATCATCGCGATCCGGGGCGACTCCAGGCCCGAGGTGGTTCGGCGCGGCGAGGGGATCTGCGAATCCACCATCAGCGCCTGCACCTCCGCGACCAGCGGGCGCTTGCCCTCCAGGGTGACGGTGAGGCAGGTGCCCGGGACGGGCTTGTCACGCCTGGTCAGGAAGAGGCCGGACGGGTCGGCCAGGCCGACGATGCCCTCGTCGTGCAGCTCGAAGCAGCCCACCTCGTCGGTCGCGCCGTAGCGGTTCTTGACCCCTCGGATGAGGCGGAGCCGGGCGTGCCGGTCGCCCTCGAAGCTGAGCACGACGTCCACCAGGTGCTCCAGCAGGCGCGGGCCGGCGATCTGGCCGTCCTTGGTCACGTGGCCGACCAGCAGGGTGGCCATGCCGCGCTCCTTGGACGCCCGGATCAGCGCGCCCGCCACCTCGCGGACCTGGGCCGGGCCGCCGGGGGCGCCGTCCAGCTCGGCGGAGGCGATGGTCTGCACCGAGTCCAGGATCAGCAGGCCGGGGTTGACCGCCTCGATGTGCCCCAGCACCGCGCCGAGGTCCTGCTCGGCGGCGAGGTAGAGGTGCTCGGAGAGGGCGTTGATCCGGTCGGCGCGCAGCCGGACCTGGCCGGCCGACTCCTCGCCGGTGACGTAGAGCGTGCGGTGCCGGTCGGTGGCCGCCTTGGCCGCGACGTCCAGCAGCAGGGTGGACTTGCCGACGCCGGGCTCACCGGCCAGCAGCACCACCGCGCCGGGCACCAGCCCGCCGCCGAGCACCCGGTCCAGCTCCGGGACACCCGTCGAGCGGGCCGTCGCGACCTGGCCGTCCACCTGGGCGATCGGGCGGGCCGGGGCGCTGACCGGACCGGCGGCCGTCGTCCGGATCGGCACCGCGCCGTACTCCTCGACCGTCCCCCAGGCGTTGCACTCCGGGCAGCGGCCGACCCACTTGGGCAGCTGGTTGCCGCACTCGGTGCAGCGGTACGCGGGGCGCGGCTTGGCGGTGGTCTTGGAACGCGGAGGCATGCGGCCCACGGTAGCGCCTGGGTACGACAGCGGCGGTCCGCCACCGGGCTCGCCGCGCGTCCACACAGATGGGCGATGTTGTTACCCGAAAGAAGTACATACGCGGCGAATGGCGGGGCCGGGCCGTCCGGCTTCCCTACCGTCGGACAGGTGACAACGCGAACTGTTGGGCCGGCCGGGCCGCAGGCCTCCGCCGTGCTCGCGGCGTACGACCGGCAGGTGGACGGCCTGTTCACCTACTGCCTCTCGGTGCTGTGCGAGCACGACGCCGCCGCCGACGCCCTGCGCGACGTCCGTGAGCTGGCGCAGCGGCACGGCGCCCGGCTGGCCGAGCCCGGGCTGGTACGGGCCTGGCTGTTCTCACTGGCCCGGTACTGCTGCCTGCGGCGACTCGCCGACGGGGCCGGGGCCGGGGTTGTGGACGGTGGTGGGGGCTCGGGCGGTGGCGGAGCCTCGGGCGGCGGTGGGGCTGCGGCCTGGAGCGGGGCTGCGGCCGGGCACGGGGCCGGGTTCGGACGGGCGGCCGGGCGGGCGCCGGGGGCCGAGCCGAGCGAGATCGAGACGGCCCGGCGGCGGCGCGAGCTGGCCTCGCTCGCCTGGCCGGAGGCGGCCGGCACCGACCCCGAGCAGCGCGAGGCACTGGAGCTTTCCGTCCGGCACCGGCTGACGCCGCTGGAGGTGGCCGCGGTGCTGGGCCTGCCGTTCGAGCGGACCCGTGTGCTGCTGGTCGGCGCGGAGGCCGAGGTCGCCCGGACCAGAGCGGCGCTGCTGGTGCTCGGCGTGGGCAGCTGCCCGGAGCTGGACCGGCTCGGCGGCGCCGGGGCGGAGTCCTGGCGGGACTGGGTGCTCGGCCCGGCGCTACGGCGGGAGCTGGTGCAGCACGTGGTGGACTGCCCGACCTGCCGGGGGACGGCGGAGCGGGTGGCCGACGAGGCGGCGGAGGGGGCGGCGGGGCTGTCCGGGCTGCCGCTGCTGGCTGCTCCGGCGGGCGCAGTGGGCGCAGTGGGTGGCGTGGGCGGCGTGGGCGGCGTGGGTGTCGTTGGTGGGGCGGGCGTCGCCGGTGTCGCGGGTGCCGCGGGTGGCTTCGGCCGTGTGGTGGCCGAGCCCGGGCTGCGGTTCGACCAGAGCGGCTTTCCCCGGCACCGGGCCCCGGACGCGGGGCGCGGACTGGCGGTCCGTCGGCGGGTGGTGACCACGGGTGTGCTCGCGGCCGTGCTGGCTGCGCCGGTGGTCGCGCTCTGGGCCGGGCACCGGGGCGGCGGGTCGGGGGCGGCGGCCTCGGTGTCCGCGGTACAGGTGAACGAAGCAGGCCCGGCGGCCGGACAGCGGTCACCACAGCCGCGGCCGGGGGGCGGGGGCCAGGTCGGGCAGGGCGGACCGGGGCTGGAGTTGGCCGGGACGGGCGGGGGCAACGCTGCAGAAACGTTGCTTCCCGGTTTTCCTCGACTGACCTTCCAGGGCGCCGTGGTCCCCGTCCCGGCCCACGGCGCCACCCCGCTCGGCAGCCCGACCCTGGTCGCCGCCCCGGCCCCCGTCCTCGAACGGACCTCCGGACCGGGTGCGCCCGACCCCGCCCCGGCCGGACTGCTCACCGTCGAGGCCGGCGAGTACGGCAGCCGTACGGTCCTCACCCTCACCAACTCCGGCACCACGGAGATCCGCTGGCACGCGGTGACGGACGCCGGCTGGCTCCGGCTCAGCCGCGACTCCGGCACGCTCGCGCCCGGCCAGCGGATCACCGTGATCGTCACCGTGGACGAGGACCTCGCACCGACCACGCACTGGACCGCCCGGATCGCACTGCCGCCCTCGCAGGCGGTGGTCACCCTGGAGGGCGGCCCGCAGAACCGCGGCGGCTCGGCCTCCTCCCCTCCCGCCCCATCCCCGACGACGTCCGCCCCGCCGACGGACTCCCCCTCGCCGACCGCCACGGGCGCACCCTCCCCGTCGGGCTCGCCGTCGACGACACCGCCGGCCGGCACGCCGTCCGGCTCCCCGTCCCCCTCCGGCACCCCGACGGCTCCCGCGACGAACAGCCCCTCGCCGCGCCCGACCGGGGCGGGAACACCGACGGCGTCGCCGACGGCATCGACGGCGACGCATTAGAGGCGGCGTCGTTCCGGCAGATGTGCCACCCGAGGTAGGCGTGAGGGATGCGCGAGAAGTCGGTCTGGCCGATTTCTCGCGCACCGCCCCGGGCCCGATGCCGCCCCGGGGCAAATATGTAGACCGGTCGGCAAAAACCAGCCCGCGCCGAACCGTCAAAATGCACAGAAAGTCGACCAGGCCGACT